>CAMKDH010000024.1 GCA_946411215.1 uncultured Treponema sp.
CTGTTTACCAGGTGGTTCATCGCAAGATGACGTAGGGACCGCGGACCGTTTTTTTAACGCCAATTATCTAATCTTAAATACTTTAATCAGACATAAAAAAAGGCTTCCTACTTTCGTAAGAAGCCTTTGCCACAGGTTGGAATCGAACCAACGACATACGGATTTTCAGTCCGGCGCTCTACCAACTGAGCTACTGCGGCGAATGTTTATATAATATAAAAAAAATATGGATTTGTGTCAAGATGTAGAAGGGGAAAATAGTGTTTTTTTTTATAGAATCAGCAGATTTTTTTTCTTTGAAAACCAAAGTCTTTTTTTTTCCTCTATAATATAGTACAATAGAATTATGAAATTAAATAAAAATGTGATTGCCTTTACGGGTGGGGGAACGGCCGGGCATATTTATCCGGGGTTGGCTGTGGCTGATGAATTGAAGGCTCTGGCTCTTAATGATAATAAAAACATTTCTATAAATTGGATTGGCTGCTCAAAAGGAATGGACAGTCAGATTGTTCAAAAGGGAACTGGTTCAGACGGAAAACCAACTGCAGATGCTTTTTATGGCATTCCATCTGGTAAGTTGCGCCGTTATCTTTCATGGCAGAATTTTACTGATTTGTTCCGCATTGCGGGTGGATATTTTGCAGCTAGAAGGATTCTTAAAAAACTCAAGCCTGCATTTTTGTTTTCAAAAGGTGGATTTGTAAGTGTGCCACCTTGTCTTGCAGCTAAGCATCTTGGAATACCGGTATTTACTCATGAATGTGATTTTACGTTAGGACTTGCTAACAGACTTAATTTTAAATCGGCAAAAACTATGTTTGTTTCTTATGAAGAGACAAAAAACAGATTGCCTTCCGCAGAGCAAAATCGTGTTACTGTTACTGGAAATCCTGTGCGCCCTGTTTTCTATAAAGCAAATGCTGTTGCCGGAAAATCATTCCTTGGTCTTGAAGAAAAAACTTCAAAACCAATACTTCTTGTTCTTGGTGGATCTTCCGGAGCAAAACAAATCAACAAGCTTGTTTATGAAAATCTTGAATGGCTTTGTAATCATTTCACTGTAGTTCATCAGACAGGTTTAATGAACAGTGATCAGAATCAGGAATCAGAACTTAAGCAAAAGTTTGGAGAAAACTACAAGCCTTATCAGTTTATTTATGAGCAGATGCCAGATGTTATTGCTGCTGCGGATGTTATTCTTTCTCGCGCAGGTGCAAACTCTATTTGGGAAGCTGCTGTAATGTATAAGCCAATGGTATTAATTCCATTATGTGGAAGCGGTACAAGAGGCGATCAGGTTGATAATGCAAAGTTCTTCCAAAATAAAAATGCAGCTGCAGTTCTTCTTGGAGACGAAGCAACCGGCGAAAATCTTTGTAAAGAACTTGAAAAAATGCTTGAAGAAAAAACAAGAAATGAATATGCTTTAAATATCAAAAAAATGGTGGGAGAAGAAAGGCCTGCCAGCAAAATTGCAAAAATACTTTATAATGAAATTCAAAACGGAGATAAATAAATGAGTTTTCCTATTGATATAATTTTTCTTGCTATAATTCTTGTATTCGCTATTGTTTCCGCAATCAAGGGATTTATTAATTCAATTTTCAATAAATTATGCTGGATTTTAGGTCTGGTTGGAGCATTCCTTTTTTATAATATGCTGAGTGGTCCGATGATGGGCCTTGTAAAAAATCCGCTTGCTGCAAATATTTTGAGCTTCCTTGTTATTTTTATTGTTGTTTTCCTTTTTATAAAAATCATTCAGACAATTCTTTCAAAAGTATTCGACGGTGAAATTATGAAAGGCCTGGATCGTTCTCTTGGATTTTTCTTTGGATTTGTAGAAGGGCTTGTTGTTGTTTATGTTTTCATTTTCATTGTATTAAAACAGCCATGGTTTTCACAGCCAAAATTTCTTGAAGGAAGTTTCTTCGTTCGAATATTTGATCACGTTATTAATTATGTTCCAATTGGTCATTCAAATCCTGGAGAGCTTGCGTAATGTTAGAAAATCTAGTAGGTCAGCCGGCATCAAAATCAATTATTCAGGATATAAAAACAAATAAGTTTCCTGGCGCAGTTTTATTTGCGGGAAGCAGTTGTACAGGAAAACTTACTGCGGCTTTGGAAGTTGCACGTGCTCTTTCTTGTAACGGAGATGATAAACCTCACTGGCTTTGTGAATGCCCGAGCTGCTTAAGACACAAGGCTCTAAACTGTTCAAATATTCTTTTGATGGGACCACGCGATTGTTCTCTTGAGATTTCTGCTGCTAAAGATTCTTTTATAAAATCATACCGCGATAACGACAGCCATCTTAAGGCTAACAGATATCTTTTTTTGAGAAGTGTTCGTAAGCTTACTTTGAGATTCAGCGGCATTCTTTGGGAAGGAGAATCAAACCTTTCTAAGCTTGCTCCTCTTATGGAAAAAATAAACGAAAATCTTGAACTGATTGATTTTCCGCGCGAACTTCCTCCGTTTGATGAAACTGTAAAAATCTGCGGGGAGCTTGAAGCCGATTCTCTTAAGCTTGAAACTGATTTTCTTTATGATTCAATTCCTGTAAATCAGGTGCGCAACATGGAGCAGTGGGCCTGTATTAAAGCTGATGAAGGAAAGAAAACAATCATTATAGAAAATGCTGAGCGCATGCAGGTTAGTGTACGCAATGCTCTTTTAAAAATCCTTGAAGAGCCTCCTGCTGACTGTGTATTTATTTTGCTCACAACTCAACGCAATGCGATTATGCAGACAATCCTTTCGCGTGTGCGCACATACAATTTTATGGAACGACCTTTGTCTGTTCAAAAAGAAGTTATTCAGCGCGTGTTCCACAATGATTATTTTAGCGGTGAAATTAGTGAATATCTTTTGACATATCTTCCAGTTCCCGCCACTAAGCTTCGTGAAAATGCAAAAACTTTTGTAAAAGGTATTTTCCATAATATCATTCCTGACTGCGATACTGTAGTAAAAGATAATCAGCAGTTTGAGCCTCGTGTTGAATTAAAGATTTTCTTAAATGGAATTGCTCAAGCCTTCCGTCCATTAATGAATACGCAGGCAGGCACCGAAGCATGTGCAGAGGCTGTTAAGGTTTTGCGTGAATGCTATGAGAATGTTACTTTGTATAATCAGTCTGTAAAAGCAGCGCTTGAAGTTTTGATTCGAGATTTAAATAAAATCAATGTGATGTATGGAAGGATTTTTGCAGGCATATGAGAGGATATGTAAAACGAGTTTCGCAAAAAGCGGGCAAACTTTCTAATGAACAGCTTATCTCTCTTTTAGATGATATGATGGAGGAAAACGAAAACCTCTATTCAATTCTGGAATGTATTTCTGCAGGCCTTCTTATAGTCGACAACGATTTTTATTTACAGCAGTCAAACAAAATTGTGGAAAGCCGTCTTAATTTTTCTGTTTACCTTGATGATCCAAAAGCATCATCCTGTCCAATCTGGGAAATAATGGAAGATGAAGAAATTGGCGAATACTTCAAAAAGTGTGCAGAAAAAGAAATCACAAATACAACCGAAGATTTTACAATCATGACAAGCGGAGGTTCTGTACGATTTATTACAATCACCATGACTCCTCTTGTTCACGACGGAAAAACTACAGGTAAAATTATTCTTGTCCGCGATGTTACCGAAAAGAAAAATCAGGAAGTGCTTTTGCATCGCATGGAAAATATGGCAGGCCTTACAAATCTTGCGGCAGGCATGGCCCACGAAATAAAAAATCCGCTTGGTGCAATTTCTATTCATATTCAGCTTATAACTAAAGCGCTGGAGAAAGCTCGTGCAAACAATGATATTTTACCTGCTCCAAAATTTGTAGAAGAACATATTGATGTTGTAAATGACGAAATTGATCACCTGAATAAACTCATAATGGATTTCTTGTTTGCGGTTCGTCCGGTTAATGCAAGTCTTCAGCTTAAAAAGCCTGGAGCTCTTATTCAAAATATTGCCGATTTTATTACTCCTGAATTTCATGATAACGACATTAATGTAAAAGTTGTTGTTAAAGATAATGAAAGCCGACTTCTTATTGATGAAAAGCTTTTGCGCGATGTAATGCTTAATCTTGCGCAGAATGCTCTTGCCGCTATTAAAACAAAACAGACGGAGAATGAAGATTATCAGGGTGAGTTTTCAATTGAATGTGCTTCGGCTGATAATAAGTACTATATTGTAGTAAGTGATAACGGCTGCGGTATGAAAGAAGAAACTGTGGCTAAAATCTTTGAACCATATTTTACAACTAAGGCAAACGGTACAGGTCTTGGCATGACTATGGTTTATAAAATTGTAAAGGAATTTTCCGGTGATATTCAGGTGCAGTCACAGGAAGGTAAAGGAACTGTTTTTACAATGGTGTTCCCTCTGCAAAAAGACGGAAAGTTAGCAATTGAGTCGTAGGAGGCCTTTAGATGTTCACAATTCTTACAATTGACGATGAAGAAAACATACGCAACGGACTTGCCGATAATTTTGAACTTGAAGGCTATAATGTTGAAAAGGCCGCAAACGGAAAAGAAGGTCTTTCAAAAATAGAGAAGGGTGGCATTGACCTTGTTATAACCGATCTTCGAATGGACGGCATTCCTGGTGAAGAAGTAGTTCGACGTGTTACTACTGAGCATCCTGGTATTCCAATCATTGTTCTTACAGGCCATGGAAGCATAGAAGATGCAACAGCCGCAATTAAAGCCGGAGCCTACGATTTTCTTACAAAGCCGCTCGACCTTGATCACTTAAATCATATTGTAAAAAATGCATTAAAAGGGCGCGAACAGCAAAAGATAATTACAGAACTCCAGGAAAAAATTAAAAACGGCGGAGCCTCTGCCAGCGACATGATTGGAAAAAGTGCAGAGCTTAATAAAGTTAAAGCACTTATTTCTAAAGCAGCGCCTTCCAGAGCAAATGTACTTATCACTGGTGAAAGCGGTGTAGGTAAGGAGCTTGTTGCAAAATCTATTCACGAGCAGTCTCCTCGAAAAGATAAGCCTTTTGTAATTGTTCATTGTGCCGCTCTTTCTGAAACGCTTCTTGAAAGTGAATTGTTTGGTTATGAAAAAGGTGCGTTCACAGGAGCCGATACTCAGCATAAAGGTCGCTTTGAAGTTGCAGATGGTGGAACAATTTTCCTTGATGAAATTGGAGAAATAAATCAGGCAACTCAGATTAAACTTCTTCGTGTTATTCAGGAAAAATCCTTTCAGCGTGTTGGCGGAAATCAGAATATAAATGTAGATGTGCGTATTGTTGCTGCTACAAACCGAAATCTTGAAGAAGAAGTTCAAAACGGGAAATTCCGTGAAGACTTATTTTACAGATTAAATGTTGTGCGCATTGCAATGCCTCCTTTGCGTGACAGAAAGGATGATATTCCGCTTTTACTTCATGCATTCCTGCGAGAATTCAATATTGAAAATGAAAAAAATATTACTGGTTTTGATAACCGTGCTAAATCAGCAATCTTAAAATATTCTTGGCCAGGAAATATCCGTGAGCTTAAAAACTGTGTAGAAAGCGCAGTTGTAATGTGCAACGGAGATGAAATTAAAATAGAAGATCTTCCAGCTTCGGTGCGTGAAAAGGGAGAAGAAAAAGTTATAAATATTCCTGTTGGCATGAAGCTTGATGATGCAGAACTTCTTATTATTCAGGAAAATCTTGCGTTCTGTAATGGAAATAAATCAAAGTGCGCAGAGCTTCTTGGAATTGGACGAAAGACTCTTCACCGAAAGCTAGGCGTTGAAGAATAAAAAAAGGGCCTTGCAGAAAAGTCTGCAAAGCCCTATGAAAAAGAACTAAATCAGCATAAGTGATTAATTTTAGATAACCGTTCCCGAAGGAATAACAGCACCCTTACGAATGACAATAATACCGTCGGCACTATAGAATGAACCGTGGTCACCGTCCTCGTATTTTTTACCACTTACACCAATCTGACAATTGTCGCCGATACGTGCGTTTTTATCGATGATTGTATTAGCGATCTTGCAGTTTTTACCAATGCCTGTTACAGGTTTACCCTTGGCAATGTAATCTGCCTTCTCATCATCGTCATCGTAGTAGTCGGCACCCATCATAATAACACCATCAAGCTCTGTTCCTTTCTCAATTATAGAGCGTACACCAATTACAGATTTGTTTAATTTACAGTCTGTAATGATACAACCCTCGGAAGTAAGAGAACTTGTAATATCTGCCTTGTTGATTTTTGAAGGCGGAAGATTACGCATGTGTGTATATATTGGTGAATTGTTTGAATAGAAGTCGAAGGCTGGAGAAAGCTCTGTAAGCTGGATGTTAGCCTCGTAGAAGCTGCGGATAGTTCCGATATCTTCCCAGTAGCCGTCGAATACATAAGAACAGATCTTTTTCTTGCCGATTGCAAGTGGAAGGATTTCCTTACCAAAGTCTGTGTATTTTTCGTTTTCGCCAAGCAGACATTCTTCCATTGTGTTTGCATTGAAGATGTAAATACCCATAGAAGCAAGATATTCTTTTTCTGGAGGGAGAGCTCCACGTGCTTCTGCAGGAATCTTCCATGCATCAATGTTCATGTCTGGCTTTGGTTTTTCCATAAACTCTTTAACCTGACTGTTTTCATCAATTTTCATGATACCAAAGCCGGATGCATCTTTGCGGTTTACGGCAGTTGTTGCAATTGTAATTTCTGCACCAGATTTAATGTGTGCGTCCATAAAAGCACGTAAATCCATCTTGTAAAGCTGGTCACCAGAAAGAATTACATAATGTGTTGGTTTTTGTGTCTTAAAGTGAATGAAGTTCTTTCGAACAGCATCTGCAGTTCCTTCATACCATCCTGAATGTTCAAGTGTCTGTTCTGCAGCAAGAATTTCTACGAATCCGCCAGAGAAACGGTCAAAATTGTAGGAATTTGTAATGTGTAGGTGAAGTGAAGCAGAGTTGAACTGTGTCAAAAGATATATTTTCTTGTAGCCAGAATTGATACAGTTAGAAAGCGGAATATCAACGATACGATATTTACCACCAAAAGAAACAGCCGGTTTAGAGCGTTCCTTTGTAAGTGGATAAAGACGAGTACCTTTTCCTCCTCCTAAAATCAATGCCAGAACTCTTGGTTCATTAGATTTTGCCATATATAGTTTTTATCTCCTGTATTTTTCGATGTATCTTTAATTATAAATCTGAAAGTAGGAATTTGCAAATTAAAAAGAATATAAAATTAATCTGAAAAATAAAGGCTACGGAGCTGGAATATCTGTGAGGCTGCTTCTGAGTGGTGCCAGAGGCAAAGAAGAAATCTGAGGATTTGTGAAGCAAACCGCAAGATTTCTACGATAACCAGCTCAGTCCGCAGACTCACAGAGATTCCAGCGGGAGTAGCCTTTATTTTTCAAGATGAATACATATTTCTATAAACTTTTTTTTCCAAATTCCGACATTTAAGGTAAGGATTAAACAAAAAATACACAGGAGGAAAAGTTCATGATTCGTGGATGGTATACCGGTGCTTCCGGTATGAACGCACAGCAGAATAGGCTGGATGCAATATCTAACAATCTGGCAAATGTCGATACTGCCGGATACAAACGTGATATTACAGTTTCAAAATCATTCCCAGAGCTTTTGATTCGCCGTACAAATGCAGACGGTGTAAATAAAATTGCAAACGGAATGGGAAGCTTTGATGCTGCTCCAGTAATCGGCAAATTAGGACTCGGCGTAGAAACAAACGAAAACTACGTTGACTTTTCACAAGGTTCATTCAAGCTTACAAATACAAGAACAGACGTTGCACTTGGTGGTAAGGGCTTTTATGTAATTGATACACCTGCCGGCGAACGCTACACCCGCAACGGTGATTTTTTCATTGGAAAAGAAGGCATTCTCGAAACTAAAGACGGTTATCCAGTTCTTGGTGAAAACGGAATTATCCGTGTAGAAAATGACAGATTCACAGTAAATCAGGACGGTGTAATAGTAAATGAAGACGGTGAAGAAATTGACCGCTTCCGTGTAGTACGCTTTGACAACGAACGCTATCTTAAGAAGATGGGCGAAAGCATGTACAGCACAAATGATATTGCAGGTCCAGCTCACATTGCTGAAGGAAATGAACGTCCTCGCTTTGTTCAGAGTTATACAGAAACAAGCAATGTAAATGTAGTAAATGAAATGGTTCAGATGATAGAAGTAAACCGTGCATACGAAGCAAACCAGAAAACTATCACTTCTGAAGATTCTATGATGGGTACACTCTGGCAGAAGGTTGCCGTACTCCAGTAGTAAATAAGGAAGGTAAACGATGGTAAGAAGCCTTTGGACAGCCGCTACAGGCATGAACGGTCAGCAGTCAAATATCGATGCAATTTCTAACAACCTTTCAAACGTAAATACAACAGGTTATAAACAGCAGCGTGTAGAGTTTGAAGATCTGCTTTATCAGAACGTAAAACTCGCAGGCACTCCTGCTACAGAAGACACAGTAACTCCAGTTGGAATCCAGCAGGGTACTGGTGTTAGAGTTGGTGCTACACAGCGCATTATGAATCAGGGTTCTTTGCAGAATACTGGCGTTGATACAGACGTTGCAATTGTTGGCGAAGGATTCTTCCGCGTTCAGCAATATGACGGATCTTATGTTTACACACGCGACGGTACTTTCAAAGTAGATTCAAATGGTCAGCTTGTAACAAACAATGGTCTTCGCGTTATGCCAGAAATCATCCTTCCTGAAGGATACGATGTTTCAACACTTAACATCACTCAGACTGGTCTTGTTAGTGTAAAGGTAAACGGTGGAAATGACCCGATTGAAGTAGGACAGATTGAACTTTATAGATTCCCAAATCCTGTAGGCTTGCAGGCCGAAGGAGACAATCTCTTTAAGGTAACAAATGCATCTGGCGAAGCAATCGAAGGTCGCCCAGGTTATGATGGATTTGGTGATGTACGCCACAAGTTCCTTGAAATGAGCAACGTTTCTGTAGTAAACGAAATGGTACAGATGATTGTTGCACAGCGTGCCTACGAGTTCAACTCAAAGGCAGTACAGACTTCGGATTCAATGCTTAGTACAGCAGTAAACCTTAAGAGGTAGTCTAAATGAACGTAGGATTAGTTGCAAATACATATAGCGGAATTACTGGTGGTCAGGGCGCTTTAAATTCAGCCCGCACCAACAGTGAAAATGCAAAGTTTTCTGAACTTGTTGCAAGACTTCAGAATCAGGATGATGGACGCGGAACTTTGTCTTCTGCTCAGATTGCTGATGCAGGTCGTTTGAACGGTGACTATACAACTGGTTACGCAGGTGCCTTTACACTTGATTCAGACAAAAATACAAACGTAACTGGTGCAGCTGCTAATCAGGCTAATCCTCACGTTCAGAATAAAACAATTGATAAAACAAGCGTGCTTTACGAAAAGGCTCTTGAGTTGGAAGGATTTTTTGTAAAGCAAATGCTTTCAGAAATGAAAAAGACAATTATGAAATCAAACGAAAACAGCTTTGCACAGGATATGTACGAAGACATGCTGTTTGATGAATATGCAACTGCAATGACCAAAAACGCAGGCTTTGGACTTGCAGATCAGATTTACTTAAGCCTGGAGGCTTAATAACAACGGCCCATGCGGCCATACACAAGGTGGGAAAATGAAACAGACAATCAAACTTACATTACTAACAGCTCTCTCTATACTTTCAACATTATCATGCATTTTGCTCACTGGTTGTAATACAATAAAAGCAGTTCCTCTTGCTTATACTGCAAATGAAGATGAGCCTGTTGCATACGTTTATATTGATCTTTATAAAAAATCAGAAATCAGCGGTGCAACATTTATCACATATGATAATAAAGAAACTCCTAAGCCGGAAAAGTTTACATACTGGTCTCCGGTAGAGCTTCCTGCTGAGGTTCCAATTAAAGCATATCTTCATGTTTATTATAAAGAACCTCGTTCCGATTTTGGTGATAAAAGCTGTATTCAATCATGCTGTACAGTTGCAGTTAATACACTTGAAGCATCGCGTGATGTTAATACAGATATAGTTTTTAATATTCCTCCACTTGAAGAATTTGGGGAATATACAATCAGTTATAGAAAAGGAGCAGGTATTCCTGGTTCCAGCTATGTAACTCTAACAAAGAATGATACTAAGGAAGTCATTCGTGAGATAGAGTTCAACTGATGTTAATTTAGGTTATTTTTGGACTTGTTCCTGAAATTTTGTTTACATCCTTACCACCATTGTGCGTTGCATAATGGTGGTTCTTTTTTTATAATATACGTATGCAACAAACAGTAGCCTTGCCGCAGGACTTAAACGGCGTTCATATTCATTTTGTAGGAATCAAGGGTACGGGTATGGCTGCCCTTGTAGAAATATTTTTTCATAATGGTGCAATCATTACAGGAAGTGATGTTGCTGATAGATTTTATACAGATGAGATTCTTGAAAAGCTTGGAATAAAACCATCCTTGTTTTCAAAAGATAATATCACAGACAAGATTCAGTATGTTGTTTATTCATCTGCGTATAATTTTGAAACAAATCCCGATTTACAGCGTGCAAAGGAATTAGATATTCCATGCCTTTTGTATACACAGGCTCTTGGCTGGCACAGTTCACTTTCTTATTCCTGTGGTATCTGCGGTGTTCATGGAAAAACAAGTACAACAGGTTTAACCGGTACAATCTTAAAAGAGCTTGATGATATTCCTGCTCAGATTCTTGCAGGCTCTGTAATTAATTCTTTTGGAAATACATGTACTTACACGTCTCCTCTTATTAAAGATTTGGACCCTGCAGACAAAAAGAAAAAATCAATTTTCGTTGCAGAAACCTGTGAGTACCAGCGTCATTTTATGGCTTTCCATCCGCAGAAGATTCTTCTTACTTCTGTTGAGTCTGATCACGAAGATTATTATCCAACCTACGAAGATATCCGCGATGCGTTTGTAGATTATATTTGCAGGCTTCCTATGTTTGGGGAACTTATTTATTGTGCAGATGATAAAGGTGCAGTAGAAACAGCACTTCTTGCTTATAACAAACGCCCTGATATTCATTTAGTTCCTTATGGTGAATCAGCAGGCGGAGACTATAAACTCACATTCGGAAAAGTTGAAAACGAAAAAAATGCATTTACATTAAAAGGCTTTGATAAAGAGTTTGCTTTGCGCATGCCTGGACGTCATGAAGTTCTGGATGCTGCGGGCGCTGTTGCACTTGTCTGCCAGATTCTGCGATATTTTGGAAAACATCCTGTTGATTACGTAGAAAAAATTGCAGCAGGTCTACAAAATTTTACAGGTGGTAAGCGTCGTTCAGAAATTGTTCGCACTCTTAAGACTCCTGGCGGAAATGATGTAATTGTAATCGACGATTATGGTCATCATCCTACTGCAATAAAAACAACAGTTAGTGGTTACAGAGAGTTTTATAAGGGCCGCAAAATCATCCTTGATTTTATGAGTCATACTTACAGCAGAACAAATGCGCTGCTTAATGAGTTTGCCTCAAGTATGGATGATGCTGATGTTGTAATTCTTCATAAGATTTACAGCTCTGCCCGCGAAAAAGCTGAAGATTTTAAAATTACCGGGCGAACACTTTACGAAAAAACAATTGAACATCAAAAACAGGTGGGGACAAAAGCAGCCAGTACTGATTCAATTTATTATTTTGAAGAAGTTCTTGATGCAAAAGAGCTTGTAGAAAAGGAGCTTGAAAAACCGTTGCCACCAGAATACCCTGACGGATATCTTTTTATTACAATGGGTGCAGGTGATAACTGGCCTTTGGGTCGCGCCATTTTTAGTGAGGAGAAATAATTTATGATTAGCATGACTGGTTATGCGTACGAAGAACAGACTCTTGAAAATGCAGTTGTCTCTGTAGAAATCAAATCTGTAAACTCACGCTTTCTTGATTTGACTGTAAATCTTCCTTCTTATCTTAATCCGCTCGAAAGTGAATTCAGAAATTTAATTTCGCAGAAGGTTGCACGCGGTAAGGTTGATGTTTATATCCGCATTAAAGAAACTCACAGTGATGGTGCAGTAACAGTTGATACTCAGCTTGCACGTACTTATATGGATGCTTATAAACAGATTGCAACAGCAGCAGGGCTCGCTTCTGTAGATCCAAGTGCCGCACTTTATGCCCTTATAAATCAGGATGGTGTTTTAAATTCAAACCGCGAATATGATGTTGATAAATATCGCACAATGCTAATGCCAGTTTTTGAAGCAGCTTTTCAAAGATTTTTGAGTGACAAAGAACGTGAAGGTCAGAATATGAAGGCCGACCTTCTTGAAAAACTTGCTCAGCTTGAAGAATGCGCAACCTTCTTTAAAGAATGGCAGCCAAAAATGGAAGAGATTTTTAAAGAGCAGATTACAACACGCTTTAATGAACTCCTTGGCGAAAATGCAGATCAGAACCGCATAATGACAGAGACGGCAGCAATGCTTGTAAAATATACTATTAATGAAGAAATTGTCCGTCTTGCAAGTCATATAAAGGCAATGAAGGATGAAATCAACAATAACCCAATTCCTGGTAAACGTCTTGATTTTATCTGTCAGGAAATGAATCGTGAAATAAACACCATCGGAAGCAAAAATCAGTTTGCCGAAGTGAGTGCCATGGTTATAAATGCAAAAGATGCTCTTGAAAATATCCGCGAACAGAGTAAGAATGTAGAGTAAGCCTGCAAAAAAAAGGAGGAATCATATGACCTTAACAAAAGATCTTCGTATTGCAATCAGTGGAAAATCTGGCTGTGGAAACACAACAGTAAGCGGTCTTTTAGCACAGAAGCTTGGAATCAAACTAATTAATTATACCTTTCGTCAGCTTGCAGAAGAAAAGGGCATGACCCTTAAAGAAGTAATTGATGCTGCTAAAAATGATGACTCTTATGACAAATATGTCGACAAGCATCAGGTAGAACTTGCTCTTGCAGAACCATGTGTTTTGGGAAGCCGTCTTGCAATCTGGATGCTCAAGGAAGCAGACCTTAAAGTTTACTTATACGCAAGTGATGATACTCGTGCCGGACGCATTTTTAATAGAGAAGGCGGAGACTTGCAGGCCATAAAAGATTTTACTGCAATGCGCGACAGAGAAGACACTGGCCGTTACAAAGAGTTTTACGGTATTGATAATAATGATTATGATTTTGTAGATATTATAATTGATACTGCTAATTATACACCTGATCAGATTGTTGAATTAATAATAAAGAAGCTTGAAGAGAAGGGCTTGATAAAAGAATAGAGATTGTCGGGCGATCTGCCCGACAATCTTTTTAGTATTTGCTTTCTGCAAATCCAATCCATCCGTCATTTGAAAGCAATGCTTTTTCTGCATCGTCCAGATTGAATGGATAGCTTTTTGAAAGTGAACCTGCAATCAGTTTTACCTTTGCAGTTCCATCATCATTTATAACAATTTTACATTCTGCATCTTTGTTTGCAAAAGTCTTGAACATATCTGCGAGCGATTTTCTGTCAATTTCAATTGCCATAAGTGAATTAGAAAACATTTCCTGACGGAATGTCTTAGAGAAAGTTGGGGCAACAACTGTAAAGATACCGCTTGTTTCCAAAGCCCATGATGCATTTTCTTTTACAGCACCACATCCAAAGTTTTCTCTTGTAATTATTACTTTTGTTCCAGCAACATCAGTTTGTGGATTAAAACCTTCAATTTCAAGTTTTTCAAAAAGGTGTGCCTTTAATTCCTGTTTAGGAAGTTCTTTTAAATATTCATCAAGAATGATTTCGTCAGTATTAATATCCGAACGGTCCAAAAACAGAACCGATCCGCCAAATGTTTTCAATTTTTTACCTCCCAAATGATAAAAAAATTATATATATAATAAGTATAACATTTAAAAATGAATAAGTTAAGTAAAAAGATACTTTGTAAAAATTTATAAAAATATGAATACATAAGTAAAAAAAAATTGCTCCCTGCATATATTTCATAACCGCATTATATATATGAAATCAATAAGCGGGTCCCAGCGACGGAAAAAAAAGCAAGGTATCCCCCGGCATCCGTGCGACGTCCAGCGTAAACGCGGCCGTCCCACTGCCGGTCCCCCCTTACTTTCTTTTTCCTGCGTCCCGCATATTTCTCTATTAATTATAATGCGGAATGCCTGCAGAATATTTCCGCTAGTTTTTATTATGCATTTTATTTAATTTTTTGTATATTTTTTTACAATTTCTAGATACATTTAACATTTGATTTCTAAATGCTTCTCTTATATAATAATTTTTATTATTAGGAGATATTTATGTTCTACGAAGCTAAAAATGCATTGGTTTTTAAGAAGGAAAATGAAACTTTGTTGATTGAGCCTTGGGGGAAGGATTCTTTGAGAGTTCGGTCTACATTGGAAAGAGAGTTTATTGATCAGGACTGGGGGCTTACTCAGAAGGTTGCTGCCTGTCAGGCTAAAATTGAAAAAAATGAACAGGGGGCTTCTATTACAAACGGACGCCTTACTGCAAAAATAAATAACAATGGAGTTCTTGGATTTTATAAAGACGGAAAACGCTTTTTGCATGAATATTTCCGTTCTTATGATCCTGAAGCTACAAAGCATTCAAACTGTACAAAAGTAATAGCCCGCGAATATAAAGGAATTATTGGCGGAGACTATAAGCTTACAGTTCGTTTTGAACCAAATGATGACGAAAAAATCTTTGGTATGGGACAATATCCTGTACCTTATCTTGATATGAAAGGCTGCAGCCTTGAGCTTGCACAGAGAAACAGCCAGATTTCAATTCCATTTGCTGTTTCTTCTTTGGGATACGGCTTCTTGTGGAATAATCCTGCTGTAGGTCGTGCAAACTTTGCAAAAAATCTTACAGAATGGACAGCAGAAAGTACAAAGCAGATGGATTACTGGATTACAGTTGCCGATACACCTGCAAAAATCGTAGAAAACTTTACAGAAGCAGTAGGCCGCGCCCCTGTTATGAAAGAAGATTATCTTGGTTTCTGGCAGTGCAAACTCCGCTATCGTACACAGGATGAAGTTCTTACAGTTGCACGAAAATACAAAGAAATGGGAATCCATCTTGATGTAATTGTAATTGATTTCTTCCATTGGCCTCGTCAGGGTGACTGGTGCTTTGATAAGGAATACTGGCCAGATCCAAAAGCAATGTGTGATGAACTTCATGCAATGGGAACAAAGGTCATGGTAAGTGTATGGCCAAACGTAGATAAAAAATGTTCACACTTCTATGAAATGAAAGATAAAGGATTTTTAGTACGCACAGAGCACGGTACAAATCAGACTTATGATTTTAATGGTGACTGTCTTACTTTTGATGCTACAAATCCAGAAGCCCGCGAATATCTTTGGGAAATCTGTAAAAAGAATTATTCAGATTACGGAATTGATATGTTCTGGCTTGATAACGCAGAGCCTGATTATAATGTTTATGATTACGGAAACTACCGCTATCAGATGGGCTCAGCTTTATCATGCTCAAATATCTATCCAAAGTTATACAGTCAGGCTTTCTACGACGGTATGAAAAAAGCAGGCTATAAGGATTTTGTAAATCTTGAACGCTGTGCCTGGGTTGGAAGTCAGACCTTGAATCAGGTTTTATGGAATGGTGATGTTCAGTCAAGCTGGGAATGTCTTCAGGATTCAATTGTAGAAGGATTGAACATTGGTCTTGCCGGTATTCCTTGGTGGACAACAGATATCGGCGGCTTTATGTACGGGGACCCTTCAGACAAGGGCTTTGTTGAGCTTTTACTCCGCTGGTTCCAGTTTGCAGTATTCAGTCCTGTTTTAAGACTTCATGGAGACCGTGATCCTCACAATATTCCTCCACTTGATAAAGACCCGGAGAGAGGTTATGGTGGTGGATACTTGTACACAGGTCAGCCAAATGAAATCTGGTGCTACGGTGAAGAAGCTCAAAAGATTATGGAAGCTCAGATAAAGCTTCGTGAATCAATTAAGCCTTATGTTGCAAAGCTTATGAAAGAGGCAAGTGCAAACGGAAGTCCTCTCATGCGTACAATGTTCTACGAGTTCCCGGAAGATGAGCGCTGCTGGAAGCTCAAAGATCAGTACATGTTCGGAGATAAATATCTTGTTGCACCAGTTCTTAATCCAAGTCAGGAAAACCGTACTGTATATTTACCATGTGGAAAATGGAAACACCTTTTCACCGGCGCAGAATACGAAGGCGGTTCAACAGTTACAGTTGATACACCTATTGAGAATATTCCTGTATTTGAAAAGCTTTAAGATACTACATTAACAGGAGAACCATCTAACCAGGCTTTGAGGTTTGCTTCGGCAATTCCTTGAAGCCTTTTTCTTGTCTCATACGGTGCCCATGCAATATGTGGAGTAATTACACAATTTTTTGCACCAAGTAATGGATTATCCTGGGCCATTGGTTCTTTTAATAAAACATCGGCTGCAAAGCCTGCAATGCCGCCGGTATTAAGACAATCGGCAAGATCCTGTTCTACTATAAAACCACCGCGAGCAGTATTTATAAGATATGCTGTTGGCTTCATGAGTTTAAGGGAATCTTTATTTATAATATTTGTAGTTTGCGGTGTTAAAGGCGCGTGAAGTGTCAAAAAATCTGAACACTTTAACAGTTCTTCAAAACTAACAGAAGTAGGCATATCTGGTTTTGGAGTTCTTGTACAGCAAATTACATTCATTCCAAAGGCTTTACCAATCTGCGCAACACGGCTACCTATGTGACCGTATCCAAAAATGCCAAGAGTTTTTCCTGCAAGCTCGCTAAGGCTTCCGTTCCAATAGCAGAAATCAGGACATTTTACCCAGTCTCCGTTCATTACAGACTGGCTGTGCTGAGCAACCTGATTTGTAAAATAAAGGATAAATGAAAAAACATGCTGTGCTACAGAATCAGTAGAATAAGCAGGAATATTAGTTACTGTAATATTGTGACGGCGTGCAGCATCCAGATCAATAACATTATAACCTGTTGCCAAAACACCAATATATTTGAGGTTAGGACACTGGCTTAAAATATCTTCTGTAATCTGGATTTTATTCAGGAAAATTGCATCACTGTCTGCAATTCGATTTGCTACCTGTTCCTGAGGTGTTCTCTCATAAACAGTAATATCAGCATACTTTTTTAAAAAATCCCAAGGAAGGTCACCCGGATTTACCGCATGACCATCTAAAATTGTGAGTTTAATCATTTTCTTTTAGCCGATAACGTCTACGCCGCAAGAAGAAATTGCAGCATTAATTGCATCTTCCTGGCTTGCATCACCATAATCAACAAGCACCTGTGACTTTTCGCAGTTTGCAACAACATTAGTTACACCTGCAACAGCCGCAACAGCAGCCTGTACTTTAGATGCAGAATCATCATCAAACATTCCGACTACGTATATTTTCTTTTGCATGATAATTATTATATTCTATTTCAATTCTTTTTTCAATTAAATAAAAATGAATACATGGTTTTTCGCTCTCCCGTAAACAATATACACAGCCAGCTAAAGAAACCTGTCTGTATATATTATTTACTCCGAGCGAAAATCAGTAAATTTATGTGTATAAATGTAATTAAATATTGCCATAGAAATAATAATTATATATCCGGTAAGGCTCATCCAGTCTGGAATCTGTGCAAAGAAAACAAAACCGAACAAAGCACTAAAGAGAACCTGTGAGTATTCATAAATAGAAATCTTGTTTGCAGGCGCGTGGTAGTAGGCGGCTGTTACAGAGAATTGTCCACCGGCGGCACAACCTCCTGCACAGCACAAAAAGGCAAACTGCTGCCAGGTCATAGGATTAAAGCTTGTAATTAAATATGGAACCGAAAGCAGCATAGAAAAGGCCGAAAAGAAAAGAATTATGATTTTTCCATTACAGCCAAGATAGCTTAATTTTCGGATACTGGCATAAGCAAGGCCCGCACCAACTCCGCCCATAAAAGCTGCAAGGGTTGGAAGCATTTTTGTAAAATTGAACGTTGGTTTTACAATTAAAATGGAACCAAGGAACGCAATTATGATACATACAAGCGGAACGGGTTTAATCTTTTCTTTTAGTATTATAAAGCAGAATAAAATTGTAAAGAAAGGTCCCATCTTATTAAGAATTGTTGCGTCTGCAAGAACAATCCTGTCTATTGCATAAAAGTTTCCGAATACGCCGATAGACCCCGCAATCGCGCGGATAAATAAAAAGAGAAGTGCCCCCTTTGGAATAATCAGTGTTTCTTTTCCATGGAGTCGTACATCTTTAATTGTTCCGCCAAGTGCAATCATAAATGCTACAACATTACGGAAAAATGCCTTTTGAATAAAATGTATATCTCCTGCAAGCTTTACAAAAACTGCCATAAGGGCAAAGAAAAATGCAGAGGAAATTATAAAAAAGACTCCACGCTTTACATCATTGCGCTGAGGTAGGTCACCTTCATTTTCCATTTTGAACTTTCCCCAATTGCCCGCAGGCGCCACCAATTTTTCGGCCTCGTCTTGTACGAAGTGTTACGTTTAATCCTGCTTTTTCAAGCTGGTCTACAAACGCACGAACTTCAGAAGAAGTCGGTTCTTCAAAATCAAGCTTTGCAACAGGATTCCACGGAATAAGATTTATATTGACATCAAGGCCACGTGCAAAGTTAATCAAGTTTTTTGCAGATTGAGCAGATGTGTTTTTTTCATGAAGAAGGGCGGCTTCAAGCGTTACGCGTTTTCCAGTTTTGCCTGCATAATAATCAATTGCTTTGCGAAGCTCTTCAAGAGAGTTTTCACTTCCTTTTGCAACTGGCATGAGTTCTTTTCTAAGTTCTTCATCGGCGGTTGTAAGAGAAACTGCAAGGCGAATATTAGGACCATTATCTGCAAGGTCATAAATGCCTTTTACAATTCCACAGGTAGAAAGTGTGATTCGTTTTGAAGAAAGCGCACGTCCGTCCTTGCTGCACAAAATCTGAATTGTTTTTCGGATTGCTTCCAGATTTTGCATAGGTTCGCCCATGCCCATAAAAACAATATTGTCTAAGGTGCCGGCTTGTTGTTCCATATACAAAAACTGTTCAACAATTTCGGCTGCAGTAAGATTTCGTGCAAGACCAAGAGTTCCTGTCATACAAAAAGCACATTTCATTGCACAGCCTGCCTGACACGATACACACGCAGTTTTTCGTCCTTCTTTATCTGTTAGAAGAACTGTTTCTACAGAGTTTCCGTCTTCAAGACCCGCAACAATTTTTATTGTACCATCAGGGTCTGTAAGTACTTCATTGATTTTTGTAGTTCGCAGGGTAGCTTTTTCTTTTAATTCATTTCGTAAATCAAGACTCAGATTTGTCATTGAATCAAAATTATCTACACCAGTGCTAATCCATTTAAAAATCTGTTTACCACGAAAGCTTTGAGACAATTGTAATTTTTGAGTAATTTCCTCTGGAGTACAACCTGTAAGGATTATTTTTTCCATCAAGAATACTGGGATTTATCTCCGCAATCGTTCCAAAAGATTTCTTATCTGAATGTTCTTACCATCATTATGAAGATAATCTTCCAAAAGCTTGATTGCTTCGTCTTTGCGATTCATCAAAGAATAACACTCTGCAAGATCAACATAAAGACGTGAGTTGCGAGGATCATTGCGGATAAGATTCTTGAAGCGGTCTACTGCTTCTTCAAGTTTTCCCTGACCTTTGCAAATCAAAGCAAGACCAATTGCAGCATAAATAT
>CAMKDH010000025.1 GCA_946411215.1 uncultured Treponema sp.
GTTCTTGCGCATGTGGTCATGAAGAGGGAATCTAATATTTTCAAAAATCTTGATTTTGAAGAAGCGGAGGAGTGCGACTTTTAAAAGTCCCATGCCGCCGTTTACAAAAATGATTGAGCTTGTTGCAAGAATAAGGAAAGGGTTTCCGCTTATCATTACGCATACACCAATAAAAAATCCAAGTGCACGGCTGCCGGCATCTCCCATAAGACATTTACTAGGAAATGCGTTTAGCCATAAATATCCCATTACAACTCCGGCCATTGCAAAAAGCATGATTGCCCAGTTTGCACCGCTTGGGAAATGTGGAAGCAAAAGGTATGCAGAAATATCAACGTGACCAAGAACAAAATAGAAAACTGCACCAAGAGTTAGAAGCGCAATCAAAACCAGAGTTGCAGAAAGTCCGTCAACACCGTCTGTACAGTTTGTTGTATTTATAGAAGCCCAGATCATTACAGTACAAAGAATAATATAAACAACAGGATGAACAGTAATGAGATTTGGTGTAAATGGAAGCCAGAATTTTACAATTCCATCGGGAGAAGACTGCTTCAAGCCATAATATAAAACAAAAGCAGCGGCAACACTCAAAATCAAATCTAAGGCGCCTTTAAGATATTCTCCCCAGGAGGTAATACTGCGGTCATCAAGATAGCCTGTGAGCATTGTAAGCCATGTAAGTGCAAGAATAGAGCCACGTACCCAGGTCATTGGAACTAATAAAAGACATAAAACTGTAAAGATTGAAATGAAAACAATTCCCGCGCCTGTAGGTTTTCCTTTTGCGGCCTCGGCATTGTCTTTTAATGTATATTCGCGGCCTCTGTCGTGAGGAAGCTTGTCAAAAAATTTTGGAATTAATTTATATGCTGCAAAATATCCGGAATAAAGTGCAACTGCTATAAGAACTGCGTAAGAGCATAAAAGTCGGGCTGGACCCCAGAACTGCTGTAAATATTGACCTAAGTAAAAAATCATAAATGCCTTCTATATAAAATAATATTTGCGCACTAGTTTAACGGAAATCAAAAATAAAATCAGTAACTTATGTGCGGCATATTTGTAAAAATCATCGAAATTAAATGATCGTTGCAGAAATTAATGAATTCTTCATCATTCTGTGTTCCACCCGGCTGGATGATTGCCTTGAGCCCTAAGTCTGCCAGCTGTCTGATTGAATCACAAAGTGGAGTTGTACAGTCGCAGACAAGAACATCTGCAATGTTTAACTGCATGTTGTCTGGATTCTGATCTTTGTGGAGCAGTGCTTCTGATAATGCAACATCAACTGCGCGGACAGGAGACTTACAGGCCTGTGAAATACCTGTAACATAATTGTCTTTTAACAAAACTGCAGAGAACGAGCGGGAACCCATTGAAAGGATTGTTCCAAATGCCATCTGATCTGCAAGCAGCTGACCTGGTCTTGTTTTTGTTTTAACATCCCAATGATCAAATAAAACATTATCTTTGGTCTGGAAAAGAAGACCACCGTTTATAAGTTCCATTTCGTAGTCTGATGTTGTAATGCGCGAAATCTGAATGAGCTCCAGTTTTTTTACAGCAGAAAGAATATCTTTTGCGCCTTGAGTAAAGCCTGGTGCTACTACCGCTGCAAAACTTCCTTTTGCAATTTCTGTTGCAGCGGTTTCATCGATTACGGCACTACTTGCTAAAGTTACACGTTTGATATTTTCAGTATCATAGGTGTATGTGTTTTTGAAAGAACTTAAAATGCTCGAAGAAAGTGAAGCGCCCAGAATTGATTTATATTTTACTGCAATTGTAAATACTGTTCCTGTGAGCGGAGTAAATTGTGTTTCGAATTTGTAGCCGTCGCAGTTAACGCTTTTTACAGAAAACTGATTTTTGAGGTTTGTTGAAAGCATACAAATCTGCTCCCATGCAAACGAAATATCAGAAATTGTATTGTAGCTCAGTTCCTTTCCCTGCTGCTTTTGGAGAGAACCGATTGTTCCAGTTCCTCCTGGGAATCGGTAAAGGCAGGAACTTTGATGCTGATTTGCACCTTTTTGAAGTATATATTGTTTTTCAAAAGGATAGGTGAGGTAAGTCATAAAATCCTTTTCACCCTTTGTGTTCATGAGAATTGAACTTGCAATACCACCATCAAATGCCGAAACAAGGTTGAGTGCTTTTGCAGCAAGATATATGCGGAATTCTTTGTCGATACTGTCTGTGCGAAGCTGAATCATTGCTTCTTTATAATCTGCAGGGTCGCAAAGAATCATGATGTTTTCGTAATTTAAAAAGGCGTTCCTAAGAATAGTCGAAACAAAGAAGTTGAATGGGCGGGTGATTGCCTTGAACTTTTTTTCGGAATTGATGTTATGAATTGTTGGTAAAACATTCATACAGATAAGTCCGATATTTCCACCAGCCTGATTTACAGGAGAGTTAGGTTCATCAATAAACGAAGACGACATGATGCGCTGAATTAATCCCGAAGTATCATTGAGATAAAGATTGTTTTCAACAAGAGCCTGTTCGTGCGTTACAGGGACTTTGGCCTTTAAAAGGATCTCTTCGGTTCTGTTTGCGCTGAGAATTGTCCATCCCATGTCCGAAAGAAACTTGGCAAATTCTACAACGCCTTCTGTATTATCTACATGAAATATCGCCTGTTTAGTCATAGTATTATTTTAACAGATATAATTAAAAATTGCTATAAATAAAAAAATGGCTACCAGCCGAATTTCATATTCCAAAATCGCGGCCTCGGCCGCTACGTGCTACACTGCCTTGGAATTATATACGTTGCCGCTTAGCGCGGCAGCAGTGTAGAACGTTTTTGTAATCTGAAATTCGGCTTCCCGCCATTTTTTTGTATGCCTTCTTTTTTATTTTGTTAAAATAATGCGTGCTAATAGAGGGAGATGATCAGAATAACCGAGGCCTGTATATATTTTATAGGGGATGGGGTGGCCTTGGGGGGAACTCCAGGGTTGGATGGCATGGGGAGTGAAGGAGATTGGTTTGATGGGACCGGTGATCATTATGTTGTCTATTCGTTCCCATTCGTCGTCGTAGAAGTAGCTGCCATTTTGGGAAACGTAATCTCCGTAGTCGGTGAACCATAGGGAGTTTACATCTGTGTAATCAGAATATCCAAAGTCAGCGTAACGTAAAATTATGTTTTTAAGATTGTTTTGAAATCCTTTCTGATTGCTCAGGTTGCATACAAAATCAGCAGTGTCGCGGTTAAAATCTCCGCAAATTAGAATCGCTGGATTATCCTGGTTTATAAGTTCGTTTATTCTTTTTGCAAGAATGCTTTCCTGCCAGTCGCGCCAGATTTCTGTTTCTGCTTCGCCGCCAGATTTTGATTTCCAGTGATTTGCAAGAATGATAAGCGGCTTTTTTTGTACAGTAACTTGTACTTCCAAAATATCCCGTGTTGTTGGCTGCGATTTATTATGAATGCGGATATCCATGGAATGGGCTTTTACGTTACTTAACGGGTATCGTGACAGAATGCCTATTCCAATCGCAGTTCCTTCCTGCTTTTGAAAAACAGAATAATTCCAGAATTTTCGCTGATTCCAGTTGTGCCCCGCACCTGCCAGTTGATTACTGATATCATAGATTATCGCTTCGTTTTCAAGCTCCTCAAAAATGTAAATATCAGCATCTGTTTGATTTATAAAATCACAAAGTCTCTCAAGCCGCACTTTATAAGTATCTTCATTCCAGTCTGAAGTTTTCTGATATTCCTTGTATTCACACCCATCCTTTTTGCCGTCGAAAAACGTCTGCAGGTTCCAGTTTGCAATCAGAATTGGAGTGCCACTTGCAGAAACTTCTTCATCCTGTAAAAGTTTATTCTGCCCCAGACACCCATCCGAACAGGAACAAAACAAAATTGCCACCAGCACTACATAAAATTCTCTAAAAGTTTTCATAAATCCTTCCTTATAAAAAAGTCTGTATAGTATTAGATTTATTTTTCAAAAATAGGAAGTTTTTGGAGAGAAAATGGGAAAAAAATGAGAAAAAGCTTCAATTTTTTCTGTTCTTGCTTTATTGAATAACGTAGTATAAAATTATTGTAGTTAATAATAGTAAGTTTTTTTTTATGGAGGAAGTTACATGAAAAAGAAGTTACGTTTTTTTACTATATTGTCACTTGCACTTTTATTCTTTTCCTGTAAAAACACAGTTTATAATTATCTTGATAAACAATCTGTTCCATATTCAGAAAATACAGAAATCCCTGAATGGAAAGGCTTTGCCTCTGATCAGTTCTGGTGGGGAACCTGGCAGCGAATGGATAACGGAAATCTTTATGAAATAAGTGAAGATAAAGTAAAAGTTTATACAGGAACTAACACAAACCCTACAAATAGTTATTCAATTTCAGATACATCTACTGCAACTTCCCTGGTCGTTACCAGCTTAGGAACTTACGAAAAAAAATCTGATAGAATTATAGAACTGAATAATATTCCTTATTTTAGGAAAGTTGGTTCGAATCTTGATTTTTCACTTAAACTTGTTGGTTTTGTAGATGATCGTTCTGCAGGAAGCGATTCAAGCCGTGCTGCGAGTGGAGTTTCAAAACTTAAAGTAAAAATCAGGGATAAGAATCATCCAAGTTATGTTGCTGAAACTGAATCAGATGATGATGGAATCGTAAGTGGAAAAGCTCCTGTTGCAGGGGACGAGATGAATCTTACAATAACTAAAAAAGATGATAGAGTAGTTGTAGTAACAGGACTTAAAGTAGATTTTCACGGCGCTGATATTGGAACTATTCCTATAGTTGATGAAGATCAGTATGCCTTAAAAGTTACTGGTGTAATAGAAGAAAAAGATAAAACAGACGGATATTTGTATGCAGATTTTGCAGAATATCCTCTTACGCTTACAATAACTAATATCAGTGATGTTTCCTGTCCTCCATCGATGTATGAAATTACAAGTGCTGATAATAAACTTTCGGTTGTTTCCGATGATTCGCAATACGGATTAAAAGGCACTCTTCCTACAATTCAAAAGGATGGAAGTCTTACCGTAAAATGTAAAGTAAAATGTTCCGGCTTAGATTCTACAAGTTTGAATACAGGATTAATAGTAAAGGTAAACTCTTCTAATGGCTTGGAGTGGACTGATTATGTTCCGTTAAAATTTTACAAAGGACTTTTTCCTATAAATGTTTCGGCTGTTACAAATGCAAAAAATGATAGTGCTGTATTGAACGCTTTTGTTATTTATCCAGATAACAATACAAAATTCTTTATAGTTGATCAGTCAATTTCGGGAAGAACAATTTTCGTTCCAAGCTTTGATGAAAGTCTTCCATTTAAACTTGTTTTTTGCGGAGCAACAAGTTCAAAAGTTTTAAGCAGCAGTACAGAGATGTTTTATACTGTAGCACCTGGTAGTGTAACTCCTCGAGTTGTTGCAATTCCTGACGAGCTTGCAGAGTATAATAGTATTATAAACTTTGGGGAAGGTTCAAATAAAAACGACACAGAAGAAAATGCTTATTCTGTAACAGAAAGCTTTGAAGCTTATATTCAGGCAGATGATAAAGATTTTTATAAGTTCACAGTTTCAGATTCTTTAATTATTGGCGCAGATAGAATTCCGTCGGATTATTGGAATAATACTGTTACAGGAGTTGAACCAATTGAAGATACAACTGCGGTTTATGACACAAATACTTTGGTTTACAGAGGAACTTTTTCTTCTTCAGATAGCTGGGTTATTTATAGATTCAAAACAACAAGTGGAAGTAAATATACGCTTACGTGGGGAGATTCTGATGATGTCCTTTCTGTGAATTATAATGGAGAAACAATAGACTGGAATGAAGGGACTGCAAATATTTGTGTTGCAAAAAATCCTTCATCTGAAATCTTTAGTAACAGTTCAACCTTTTATACTTATCATTCACAAACACTTACAGGCGCATCGGATAGCAATTATGCATATATAAAAGTCAAACCTTACAATTTTGCCACAGGAACCTTCTTCATTAGAGTTACAGATTCTTCTTCTGTAAGTCAAAACTTATATTGTGTAAAGAGTTCTGGTTATGTTGCTGATCTATGGCAAAAAGATTCTTTTACAGAAACTAATCAGGAGTATATTTATTATCATTATTTATACGCTGGGTATGATTATATTTTAAAATGGAGTGATTACTGGGAAGGCTTCGGGCATTCAGCAGATATTGTAGTTTCTGCAAGTAGTGATCCAGATGATTTTGAAACGTCATCAAAGTTGTATTTTAAAAATCAGAATAGCGGATATCTTGAAGGCGCAAAAATTAATCTGGAACAAGACGGTTATGTTTTCTATAAAATTACTCCAAAAACTTCCTATAGCCGAAACACAGGAACATATGCTTATAATTTAATTGCACAAAAACCGGGAGAGACAGGTTTTTATACACGCATACTTGCTGAATATGATGACGAAAATTTTATTTGTAATTCTGGAAGTGATGTAAAAGGCTGGTCTTATGCACTTATTTATCCTGAAGGACAGGAGGTTGTTAAGTTCCCTGTTAAGAAAAATACAATTTATACTGTTTTCTGGGATGACAAGGAAGATGGCTCTGGAACAAGAACCGCAGATGTTGAAGTAAGTGCATATAAAAATAAAGACCTTACCCAGGCTTATTGGGGGCCTGCTGATTCGGGGTATTCCTCAACAAATGTACATACTGTTGCTGCTCAATCTGATGGTTTTGCTTATCTTAAAATAAATAATAAAGATAATACGAAGAGTGGCAATTTCAAAATAGGGGTAATGTTTGGACCTGACTGTTCTGTGCCATTGACAGAGGTTACATCTCATAATTGTAATTTTGGAACTGAGATTCCTGATACAATAAAAGATTCCGATTGGACTGCAGTATCTCGTATGCAACAGACAGAGCTTGTTGAGGCTTATTATTTTAAAACAGAACCAGGTTGTGTTTACAAGCTTTATGGTCTTGATTCAAATAATTCAGATTCATTAACAGGAAAAATACAGGGCTTGTTCAACAGATGTCCTATTATAGATGATGATTCAGAGTTTTCGGTATTAGGAAGTGATGCAATTTCTATTTACACAACCCAAGCCGGAATGGAATACATAATTATTCAGCCATATAAAAAGGAATCTGCAAGTCTTGGAACCTACCAAATTGCATTGGTAGATGGAGATAATAATCCTGTAGCTTTAATTCCATATGCGGCTCATAGTGGTGAAAGCTTAAAAGCAAGCGACTGGCTTACAGGAACTTTGATTTCGGCAAATGAAACGATAATTTATAAGTTTGTGTCAAAGCCTTATACATATACAAAAGTTTTCTGGGATGATAAAAATACCGGAAACCACACTTATACCGCTGATATAAAAGTTTCTTTTGGTGCTGCTAATGAGGATATGGTATCTGATAATTCCTTTGATAATGGTTATGACTGTAATGATTCTTTGTATTCTTATTCTACTAAAACCGAAATTTATTATATTAAGGTTTCTGCAAAGAATAATTCTTCTGCTAATATTGGAACTTTTGCCCTTACTGTTATGGAAGGAAATGAAAAGTCTGATACTTTAGAAAGAATTACGCCAAATTCTTCTGTGAATTTTTATTTGCAGGAAGATCTGGAATTAACTTCTTCAAAATCTGGAAATACGTATACATATTCAGTTGAAGGAAATTATACGCAATACAAATGGTATGTTGACGGAGTGTTGCAGACATCAACGACAGGTGTGCTTTCTGTTGATACTTCCGGATGGAAAAAAGGTGTTTATGAAATTGTCGTTGAAGTTAGTGACGGAACGAATTATTGTTCTGCCAGCGATTTTTTGAGTGTGGAGTAGGAGGTTAATTATGAAAAGATTTTTATTTACAGCATCTTTAATCTTTGTGTTTATACTCTGTAGCTGCAGCAATTTATTTACAAAAGAAAATAATAATTCTGATGATAAGAAGGCTTATGTTTCAGTTTTCTTTGAAAATGCTTCCCGTACTATTATGCCTGATATTAATTTTTCAGAACTTACAAATATTGTAATTGAAGGTGATTTACAGGGAGACGAAGGCATTCATTTTAAACAAACATATTCAGCATATTCTCAGATAAACAATCAAAGCAATCCTGCTATTATCATCGAACCAGGTACCTGGGATTTTTCAGTAACAGCATATAAGAATAATGTACAATTTAAAGGCAGCCTTGAAACTAAGGCTATTGTTAAGGGTTCAAATACACTGTCGTTTGTTTTGAAATTATCAGGAACAGGTCAAGCAGACGATACAGGTGATATTTCTCTTGTCTTAAACTATCCGACGACCACGGGGGTTCTTGGTGTAAAAGCAGGTTTGTTCACCTTGGAGAATGATTTGCCGGTAGAAGGAATAACTCTTTCAAGTTTAAGACCAAGTTCTTCTGGCTCAATAACATCTGTAACCTATAATCTTATTTCTGTTCCTGTTGGAAATTACAGAATCAAAGTTTTCTTGTACGCAGATGTAAGTTGTAAGGCTCTTATTAATACATACAGGGAAATTGTTTGTGTTGCAGATCAGTGTGAGAGTAGCGTAGAAAGAACTCTGACAGATTTAAACGAACTTTATACAATAAGTTATGAATTAAACGAGGGAACTCTTTCTGCAAATAGTTCTCCCGAAAAATATTCGAAGAATTCAGAATTCTTATTGCCAGATGCAGGAAGTGTAACAAAATCTGGAGTTGTGTTTGCAGGCTGGTATGAACAGTCTGATTATTCTGGTTCAAGAATTGCAAAAATTGAAAAAAATACAATTGGTAATAAAACTTATTATGCAAAATGGATTGCAGGTACATTTGTTACGTCAAATTCTGTTAGTTCATTAAATCTTTCTTCTCTTACTGATGATGTTTATACAGTTGCATTAGGAGGGGAGTGGAGTTCGTCTGACTTAAGTACTCTGGCAACGAAACTTACTAATGCCAATAAAAATATAGCTTTGGATTTATTTGCTGTAACTAACATGACGTTGCCACAGGGGGGATTTGTCAATTGCGCAAAACTCATTTCTATAAATGTTTCTCCAGACAATCCTGATTATATAACGCAAGATGGAGTTTTGTTCTCTAAGGATAAAACTGAGTTGCTTATATATCCGGGCGGAAAATCAGGTGATTCTTATTCAACACCAGCAGAGTGTACTACAATTGCAGAATACGCATTCTGTGGAAACGATAATCTTACACAAATAACTATTGGTACAAATATAACAAATATTGCTTATACCGCTTTTAATGATTGTTCCAATATTACCGGCTATGTTGTTGCTAACGACAATCCTGTCTTTACTTCAACGGCTGATGGCTTTAGTATAGGAATTATCTGGTATAAACATCAAACGACTCTTTTACGATATCCTGCTGGAAATATGGCTACTTCCATTATTTTACCAGACTGGCTTACATCTATTGCCGCTTATGCTTTTTATGGTTGTTCAAATCTTACCACACTTACTATCCCTTCCAGTGTTACATATATTGGTGGGCATGCATTTGACGGATGTTCTGCGCAATCAGGAAATTATGTTACAGTTACCTTTGACAGCGACGGAGGTTCTGATGTTGACTCTGTTTCTATTTTAAGTGGGCAGAAGGTTTCAAAACCTCAAAATCCTGTGAAGAATGGTTATACATTTAATTATTGGTATAAAACATCAACTGGAACTTATGTTGTACAGGAATTTAATTTTACTTCAACTTCTATAACTGCAGATACAAATTTAAAAGCCCGATGGACCCAAAACAACTATTCTATTACTTACAATCTTGACGGCGGCAGTATTTCTACAAGTTATCAAACTCAATTTACGGTTGACTCTGAAACAATTGTTCTGGCAACGCCAACACGAACAGGATATAGTTTTAAGGGCTGGTATACATCTTCAACATTTGTAAACGGAACTCAAATTGAACAGATTGAAAAAGGAACATGCGCCAATATTGTATTGTATGCAAAATGGGAAATAATCCATTACACAATTAAATATAATATAAGTTCAAAAGGTTCTATGACTCAAACTGCAGTAACTTCGTACACTGTGGAAGATTCTGAAATTACTCTTCCTGCGCCTGTAAGTAGTGCGTATGAGTTTGTTGCATGGTTTAATAATTCAAACTTTGAAACAAAGGTTACGACAATTCCTGCACGTTCAACAGGAGATGTTGAGGTTTGGGCTGGCTGGAAAGGAAGCAGTTCAACTACTGAATGGAATTTTAAAACTTATTATGATTCTCCTTTTGTAAATGAAAGTGGTAATATCTGGAAATATGAAAGTATAACCGAAACATATGTTGATACAACATGGAGTATTTCTGTTGCAAGTCAGGCTGATGTTTCAATTAAGTATTTTTATACTAGTTTCAGTACAAGAACGCAGGTAAGGTTTTATATTGATGGTACTCAAATTGGTTATGAATGGGGAAATTATACAAATGCAGGACTTCGTGAACTAACAAAAACATTGGCACCTGGTACACACACTTTTAAAGTTGAATATTCACCGGGTAGTGTAAGTTTAAATGATTATCCTAATTCAAATCAGTATGTATCAATAACACTTGATCCGGTTTCTGCGCCACCAATTGTTTTTTAACAGGAGATTTTCTATGAAGCTTAGAATTAAAATAATTATTGCTATTAGTTTGCTTGCTTGTATTATAGGGCTTATTGCTTGTAAAACTGTGTATGAGGATATTTGTCCTGAGGGGGGAACTGTAATTCCCGATTCTGGTAATCCTACGGATTGGATAGTTGCAGATTCTGAAGAAAATTGTAAAGCTGCTGCAAAAATCAGAGGTTATAATTATTATTGTTTTTCAAAAGATCACGGTTGTTATGTTTATGAAGAATAGAGGGCTATTTTGAATAAACAAAAAATAAATACTCTATTTAATTATCTAATTGTTGCTCTATTCTTTTTCCTTGTGGGAATGCTTTGTAGCCCTGGTGGGAAACCTGCTAAGACTGTAAAATCGGCACTTAGTTATACAAAAAAATCTGCCCAACAATTATTTGATGACTGGAATAAAGAAGAGCTTTTTTTGACGGGAAATCAGGGGCGTGAAATTTCTCTGGAACAGTTTTCTGAGCAAAACGACACATATATAATTTATTTTTGGGCAACCTGGTGTCCGCATTGCATGAAAATTCAAGATGAAGTAATGTCCTTGCATAATGCAGAAGTCCCTCTTATTGCAATGCCTTTTGAAACTGAAGAAACCGCCTATTTAGAATATCGTAAACAGGTAAACCCATTTTGGACAGATTTAATGAAGCGCGGCGATAATGGTAAATATGATTTTTGTGCACGAAAAGCGGAGTTTAAAATTCCTTTAATTCCATCTTTCTGGGTTATTCAAAATAATAAAATTATGAAGATTTATATAGGTAAAAACGGAATTAAAAAGCTTAAGCGGAAGTTATAATTTACTGTGAACTCTTGTTGAAAAGAATGAAACAGATGTGTATAATAATAGCAACTAATATACTAGTATGTTAGTTCTTGATTTTATAAAAAATTGAGGCTTATATGAATGATACATTAAAACAGATTGGGGCAACTGGAATTGTTCCGGTTGTTGTTTTGAATAAGGTTAGCGATGCTGAACCTTTGGCGCAGGCTCTGATTGCGGGGGGACTTCCTTGTGCTGAAGTTACTTTCCGTACTGATGCAGCCGAAGAAAGTATTCGTGCAATTGCAAAAAAGTATCCTGATATGTTTGTAGGAGCTGGAACTGTTCTTACAACTGAACAGGTTGACCGCGCAATTGGAGCAGGGGCTAAGTTTATTGTAAGTCCAGGACTTAATCCAAAGGTTGTAGAATATTGTATTAAAAAGGGATTTCCGGTTTGTCCTGGAATTATGACTCCAACAGAACTCGAGGTTGCACTTGGATTTGGTCTTGATGTTGTAAAGTTTTTCCCTGCTGAAAATGCGGGCGGGCTTAAAATGATTAAAGCTATGAGTGCTCCATACACAATGATGAAGTTCATGCCAACTGGTGGAATCAATGCAACAAACGTTCGCGATTACCTTGCGTGTGACAAGATTCTTGCATGTGGTGGCAGCTGGATGGTGAAGGGTGATTTAATTAACGCAGGGCGCTTTGATGAGATTGAGAGATTGACTCGCGAAGCTGCTGATATTGTAAAGGAAATAAGAGGATAAATATGAAGGTAGTAACATTTGGAGAAATAATGCTTCGTCTTGAACCAGAGGGATATTTCCGCTTTGTTCAGGTAGATAAAATGACTTCTACTTTTGGAGGCGGCGAGGCTAACGTTGCAGTGTCGCTTGCAAATTATGGGCTTGATGCTTATTACGTTACAAAGCTTCCAAAGCACGAAATTGGTCAGGCTGCAATAAACAGCTTGCGCCGTTACGGTGTTAATACAGAATATATTGTTCGCGGTGGCGATCGTGTTGGTATTTACTACAACGAGCGTGGAGCAAGTCAGCGTGGATCAAAATGTATTTATGACCGTGCACATAGTTCTATTGCAGAAGCAAAGCCTGAGGATTTTGACTGGGCTGCGATTTTTAATGATTGCAAATGGTTCCATCTTACAGGAATTACTCCAGCTCTTGGCGGTAACCTTGTTCAGATTTGTATTGATGCATGTAAAGCTGCAAAAGCTGCGGGTGCAACTGTAAGCTGCGACTTGAACTACCGCGGAAAGCTTTGGACTCGTGAACAGGCACGCGAAGCTATGACTGAAATTTGTAAATATGTTGATGTTTGTATTTCCAACGAGGAAGATGCAAAAGATGTATTTGGAATCGAAGCAGAAAATACAGATATCACAGGTGGAAAGCTTAATAAAGAAGGTTATAAGTCTGTTGCAAAACAGCTTGCAGATAAATTTGATTTTAAGAAGGTTGCAATTACTCTTAGAACTTCAATTAATGCAAACCGCAACAACTGGGCCGCTTTGCTTTATGATGGAAAAGATTACTGCTTTAGCAAGGAATACGAAATGTATATCGTAGACCGCGTTGGTGGTGGAGACAGCTTTGGTGGTGGTTTGATTTACGCATTGCTCAATGGAAAGTCTACTCAGGATGCTGTTGAATTTGCTGTAGCCGCCAGCTGCCTTAAGCACACTATCGAAGGCGATTACAACATGGTAAGCGTTGATGAAGTAGAAAAACTTGCTGCCGGTAACGGTTCAGGTCGTATACAGCGCTAGAACCGTTCTGCCTTCTTACCTTTTTTAACAAAGGCGCTGGCATTGTTACCTGCTTTTCTTGAAGACGACCGCTCGGTTTGTGAATGCACATTCGGGCGGTTGCTTTTTTTAACATCGGCTTTTCTGGAAGAGCGTTCGCTTCGGGATGATTTTCTGCCGTCGCGTTTTTCTTCGCGTGGGCGGTCCTCGGAATGTCTTTTTGTGTTGCGTTTGCGTCCGCCACCTTCTTCTTTTACATCAATGTGCATATGAGGAAGCTTCTTGTTTTTGCGTGACAATTCAATTGCTTTTTTTGCGCTTGCTGAAGGAAGTGATAAAAGTGAAAATTCCTGAGCAACATCAATATCATCAACCATGCGGCCTGGAATGTGGAGCAGATTACTGAAGTAGTCTGCAAGCTCTCGTGCACGGTAACCGTCTTTTTTTCCAAGAGAAACAAAAATACGAAGCTGGTCGCCATGTGGTCCCATATCCTTTGTGCTGATTTTTCCGTAATGCTTTGGACTGAGTTTTTCGCCGTACATGATTGAAAGAAGTCCTGCAACAACGGCCTGAGCGTCTTGGTCTTTGCAGATTTCTTGTGCGAGGGTAGAGAACTTTTCAGGAGTGTCGCGAAGAACTTCATTTTCAAAAAGCTTTTCCTTCAGTTCCTTCATCACACGCTGTTCTTTAATAGTAAGAACTTCATTTACTGTAGGCACTTTTTCTTCTGTAAGCTTTTTCTTTGTAGCGCGTTCTGCATTCTTTATAAAATATCCAAGCTTACGTCGTTCTTCCGGACGAACAAAAGTAACTGCAATACCTGTTGTGCCTGCACGACCTGTACGACCAATGCGGTGAACATAAGTTGCTGTATCAAATGGAAGAGAGTAGTTTACAACGTGTGACAATCCCGAAATATCAATACCACGGGCGGCAACGTCTGTTGCAACAAGAATGCGTGTCTTTTTCATTCTGAATCGTTCAAGAACTTTTTCACGCTGGTTTTGCATAATGTCGCCATGAAGGGCTGCGGCTTCGTAACCACGCATATCAAGCTCGCGGGTAACTCTGTCGGCATCCATTTTTGTCATTGTAAAAACTAGTCCGTAAAAATCTGGAGAAGAATCTATAAGACGAACAAGTGCTTCGGTTTTTTCACTTTCTTTAACAAACCAATATTTCTGATCAATTAGCAAAGCTTCATCAACAACATTTTCTTCTTCGATGATATCGTATTCGCCCATAAAATCAGCCGCAATTTTTAAGATTGGGGCAGGCATTGTTGCACTGAACAAAAGAATACGTGCATCAATATTTGACTTTTCAAAAATCTCTCGGATATCGTCAATAAAGCCCATGTCGAGCATTTCGTCGCCTTCATCAAGAATAAAATATTTGATGTGGCTAAGGTCCAAAGTCTTTCGTTCAAGGTGATCTTTAATACGTCCAGGAGTTCCTACAACAATTTCGCATCCTGCCTTAAGCTCGCGGATTTGTGCTGCATAAGAAGCACCGCCATAAAGAACTGTTGTGCGTGGATACTTTGTACTTGTAAAAGATTTCATCTCTTCGCAGGTCTGCATTGCAAGCTCACGTGTAGGCTCAAGAACAAGTGCTTCTACATGTTCAGATTTTTCATGAATATTCTGAATAATTGGCAAACCAAAAGCGGCAGTCTTTCCAGTACCTGTACGGGCACGTGCAATAAGATTAGAATCTCCGTTCAAAAGTCGTGGTATAGCAAGCACCTGAATAGGTGAAGGTGTTACAAATCCTTTTTTTGCAACTGCTTTAAGAGCATATTCATCAAGTCCAAGGTCTTCAAAAGAAATAGAGTCATCGGCAGCTTCATCAATTTCAACATCGCCGGCAGTTTGAGTTTCTTCAATAATTTCTGTGTTTTCTTCTAAATTTTCAGTCATAGAGATTACACTATACTTTAAATACAGGGTAAAATCAAGCAAATGATTGAAAATTTCGCATTTAATGCAGTTTTATACCTGTGCTCTTTAAAAAAATCCGTGCTTTATTTATATTTCAAGGTTATAATATTTATAGATGAAGAAAGTTCTATCGGTTTTATTATTTTTATTAGCTTTCCCTTTATTTGCTTCAACTCCTGCAAACACACTTGTTCGCGTTGGTTACTATGAAAATGAAGTGTTTCAGGAAGGTGCGCGTAAAGATACTGTCAAAAGAGGCTATGCCTATGAATATTACCAGAAGCTCTCGGAATATACCGGCTGGAAATATGAATATGTTTATGGTGAATTCGGCGAGCTTTATCAAAAGCTTCTTGACGGGCAGATTGATTTTCTTGCAGGATTAGCGTGGAGGGCAGACAGGCAGGAGCTTATAGGATATCCAGATGCTGCAATGGGTAGTGAAAGCTATAACCTTATAAAGCATGTTTCTGAAGATAAAATAACTACAAATCCTTCGACTCTGGAAGGTAAAAAAATCGGAGTCCTTGATAGTGCCATGGCCTTTGTGCTTGATGACTATCTTAAAAAGCATGGAATTAAATCTCAGGTCGTTCGCTTTGCCGATTACGAACCTTTGTTTCAAGCCTTTGATAATTATGATATTGATGTTCTTGCGGCCGAAGGAGACGGTGCTTATGGAAGAACAAATGCAGAACTTCTTTTTTCCTTTGGTTTTTCTGATTATTATCTTTGTGTAAATAAATCTAAACCGGACTTGTTAGTTGAACTTAACAGAGCTCAGACTGAACTTAACATTAATGAACCGAATTATATTAATACGCTTAAAAGCAGATTCTATCCTGTAAGCATTGCAAGCAGGGCTTTTTCTGACGCAGAAAAAAAATGGCTGCGGGAAAATAAGCAGCTTAGAGTAGGCTATCTTAACCATTATCTTCCATACAGTGATACTGATGAAAACGGAAGACCATCCGGCCTTGTTACAGATATTATTCTTAGAATGATGTCTGCACTTGATATTGCAAACTTAGAGCTTTCTTTTACGGGTTTTGACAGCTATGATGCTATGATTTCTTCTTTAGCTGTTGATCATATTGATGTAGCCTTTCCTGTTGGTGGAGGAATGTATTATTCCGAAGAAAGCGGAATTTTCCAATCAAGTCCAGTTGTTTCTGCAGCCACAGAGCTTGTTCATAAGGGTGAATATAGCGATGAAACAATTACTCATTTTGCTGTTAATGAAAAAAACAAAATGCAGTATTACTTTATAAAAACCTATTATCCAGAAGCAGAGATTACATTTTATCCTTCAATTGAAGATTGTCTAAAAGCAGTACGCGAAGGCAAGACAGGTTGTACAACCCTGAATGGTCTTAGAGCAAATAATATTATGAAAAACTCACGCTACAAAGGTCTTTCTTTACTCCAGACAACTCACGATGATGACAGATGTTTTGGCGTTAAGATTGGAAACGCAGGACTTTTAATGCTCATAAATCGCGGTATAAATGTTCTTGGACCTGAATATGCACAGAATCTTGCCTTCAGATATACTGATCAGCTTTATTCTTATTCAATTATAGATATGATTCACAATCACTTACCGCTTTTTGCTGCAATAGTTTTTACCCTTGCTGCGTTAATTATTCTCTTTCTTATTTATGATAGAGAAAGAAAGCAGCGTAATCTTGAAGAAAGAATTGCTTTAAATAATTCTTTGGTAGAAGCTCTTCATATGGCAGAAGATGCAAACAGAGCAAAGACAGCTTTTCTTTCTAATATGAGTCATGAAATCAGGACTCCTATGAATGCCATAATCGGTCTTAATAACCTGGCTTTGCTGAATAAAAATCTTTCTGCCGACACGCGAGAATATCTGGAAAAAATAGGCGACAGTGCAAATCATCTTCTGGAAGTTATAAATGATATTCTTGATGTGAGCAGAATTGAAGCTGGTAGTTTTAGTATCAAAAAAGAAGAGTTTTCTCTTACCGCTATGCTTGAGCAGATAAATACAATGGTAACTTCTCAATGTAAAGAAAAAGGACTCGTTTATGAATATAAGCTCCTTAATGAAGTTAGTGATTTTTATATTGGAGATGATGTAAAGCTCAAGCAGGTTATTCTTAATATTCTTTCAAATGCAATTAAATTTACAGACGCTCCCGGTAGTGTTTTGATGACTGTAGAGCGAACTGCTTTATACGGAGATCATTCAACGCTTAAATTCTGTATTAAAGATAGTGGAATTGGAATGGATAAAGCTTTTATTCCAAAAATTTTTGATGCATTTACACAGGAAGACAGCAATCGTAATACTAAATACGGAAGTACCGGCCTTGGAATGGCAATTACAAAAAATATTGTTGAACTTATGAACGGTACAATTTCTGTTGAATCGGAAAAAGGCAAGGGAACTCAGGTTACTGTCCTTATATCGCTTACAAACAGTGAAGAAGAAAGTCCTGCAGCTGCTGAAGAAAATCCTGTAGAAAATAATCATGTAGATCTCAAGGGTAAGCGCATTCTTATGGCCGAAGATGTTGATATTAATGCAGAAATTATGGAGCAGTTGATTGTAATGCGCGAGGCAAAAACTGATCGTGCTCAGAATGGAAAGCTTGCAGTAGAGATGTTTGAAAAGAGCAATTTCGGATATTACGATGCAATTCTCATGGATGTCCGCATGCCGGAAATGGATGGTCTTGAAGCAACAGTTAGAATCCGTGCACTTGAAAGACCTGATGCAAAAACTATCCCGATTATTGCAATGACCGCCAATGCTTTTGATGAAGATGTACAGCGCTCTTTACAGGTTGGCATGAACGCACATCTTTCAAAACCTGTTGAACCAGAGCTTTTGTACCGGACTCTTGAAGAATTTATAAAGAAATAATGTTATCTAAATCTCGCTCATTTTAGACAAGGCTTTTGACGCAGCCTTAGGAGACTTTTTCATAAGCTCTTTGAATTCGCTTGCAGAGAAAATAATTAGTTTACAGTTTGTTGTAGCAATACCGTTTCCGCGGAAGGTCTGGTCTAAAAGGCAAAGTGTGTCTCCCACAAAAGAGCCTTTTTCGTAAACAAGATCAGGGTTGCCATCAATGTGTTCTGTAATGGTTCCGGTTCGGATGTAATAAACGTTTTCGGCTTTGTCGCCTGCATTAAAAACTATGTCACCTGGTTCGCAGGTTTTTGTATTTGTGGTTGTTTTGAGTGCAGCAGGATTTATAAAAAGCATACGGCGCAGTTTGAGCATCCAACCATGGCGTTCGCTTGCAGGTAAAAGGTAAACTTCGCACTTGAGTAACAGATTGAAATTTTGTGTTACATAAATCATCTGTGCAAAGAAAAGGAAGAACACAAAAAAGAAATAAACCTTCATCATTAAAACAATGATTGTGCTGATTGTTCCATATACAATGTTGTAGTTTGTAAGATTCATGAATTTTGAAACCCACAAAGAAATCAAATAAAAACAGAGGGTGTCGAGCAGGGAATAAATAAAGCACATCCACAAAGGAGGGTGGATACCCGAAATAAATTTATATGCCAGAAGGGTACATATAAAAATAATAAAGTACATTGCAAGTGTTACAATTGTGTGAGAATTTTGACTTACGATAGAAGGCAAAAATTCCTGCAAAGGTTCAAAAAAGTTTGAGGTGACTAACTGATTGAATGAAAAGGTAAAAATGATAATGGCTGCAATTATTATTACAATTATGAATTCCGAAATAAACATAATTGCCTGATTTAATATGCCACGTCGTTTTATAACAGAATTAAAGATTTTATTAAGCGCACGAACAATTGATTGAAAGAGCTTGCGTGCCATCCAGATAATCCAGAATGCAAGAAAAACATCTACAATATGAAAGTTGCGTTTGTTTATGATGTTGTTTAAAAAAGGTCTGATATCTACAATAGATTCAATTTCCTGAGCAAAAACATTTACATATTCTAAAATACCAGGTGATACCCTGATGATTCCTACAAGGACTGTAAGAATAATCAGGGCAAGCGGTACGAATGAAAAAATGAAACCAAAGGAACATGAAGAAGCACTTTCCCAAAGATTATTTGCATCAAAGTTGGAGCAGGTAAGGTAAACTATCTGCCCCATCTTTGTAAGACGCTGAGAACGCTTTAGCTTGATTTTAATCTTTGGCGTTTTATTCTTCATTAAAAATCAGCTAGTTTCGGAGCACGTGGGTAAGGAATAACATCGCGGATGTTTTCCATACCTGTTACATAACGCATAAGGCGTTCAAATCCAAGACCAAAGCCTGAATGAGGAACTGTACCAAACTTACGCAAATCAAGATACCAGTCGTAAATGCTTTCATCCATTCCACGGCGGTTGATTTCTGCAAGCAGTTTGTCGTAATCTTCTTCGCGTTCAGAACCACCGATGAGCTCGCCGATTCCAGGAACAAGTACGTCTACTGCCTTTACAGTTTTTCCATCCTCATTCTGTTTCATATAGAAAGATTTGATTTCTTTTGGATAGTTGAATACCATTACAGGACCGTTGTAAATCTGTTCTGTAAGATAGCGTTCATGCTCTGTTGCAATGTCGCAGCCCCAGAAAGGCTTGAACTCAAACTTGTG
>CAMKDH010000026.1 GCA_946411215.1 uncultured Treponema sp.
AATACTCTTTGCATTACATCCTCCAAAAAGTGTCTAACTTTTTGGGTTCAGTTCAGCTCCGCCCCCCGCAACGCCCCCGGAGTGCCTTCTTGAGTGAAAAGCATAAATTATGGGCCCTACCGCCGCTTTTTTATGCATTTTTATAGTTTCACGGGTCCAAAAAAGGGCTAAAAGCATAAAAATCGACTAATTTTCTCAGGAATTTATGTATTTTTTTGTATCTGGAGTCCTTCTGTCTGGCAAAAAAGCATAAATTATAACCAAAAGACTATTATTTTTATGCTTTTGCCTTTCATAAGCTACCTTAAAACCCTCAAAAAGCATAAATTTCCACACATATTCACTTCAATTTATGCTTTTTACACCAGATGAGTCTCTATCAAAAGCTTGACCAGCTTAGAATTCAAGGGCATTGCAGACGATTCCATGGTATAAATAAAATTCCGTCCCAAAACATAACCATTTTGAGCATACACAGCAATTTTCCCCATTACATTTGTAGCATATTCTGGCTTATCCATTAAGCCAAAATGTTCCCAGATTACTTCCTGGCCGGTACGCTTGTTCAAACACAAAAAATCAGGATGGAAAGTGCCTCTCCCTTTGATATTTAGAGGGAACTCATAACGGTACGGCACCCCGGCATTATACAAAGCCTCTGCAATCATAATTTCAGATTTGGAACGCATCTGTTCATCGCGGCTGGTAAAAAATTGAGTTTCAGTTCTGTCAAAAGGCAACCGCTCATATTCCACAGACAACCATTTCTGGGCCAGTAAATCAGGAGAAATCAATACAGGTTCCACATACACGCGTGCAGCTATGGGCAAGATTTCATAAACCTGCAGCAATTCCTTTTCACAGTTATCAGCCAATATTTTTTCAACAAGCTGGACCTGCTTACGAAGCAACACCAAGGACTTTTCCGCATATTTTTTACCAGCCAGCTTCTTTACCAAGCCCCTTTCTTTCTTAGGAATATATTTTCCTTCCTTGTCTTCAGGACTTTTACGGTAATAAAATTGAGTACAAGATTTTTTGCATACAATTTTTAGAGATCCCCGCGGAGCCTTTTCAACCTCAGCTTCGAACTTTCCCAACGCTTCCTTTAATTTTTCAAGATATCCATTCAGAAAATTTTCAAACTCTTTGGCAATTAAATATTTGTTCATCACACCTCCTCTTCCTCACATATATATTGCCTAAAAAAGTAGACTTCTTACAAAAATCCAGGAAAAAACTTGAAAAAAGTTCAAACATACTTAATCTGTATACTTTTTTACTATTCTTTTTGGGGTTTTGGGGTATAATTTGAAGTATGAGTAAGATTTTATATGAAAATTTTAAGGATTATTTTAGAGTTGGCGCGGCGATAAGCGGGATTGTTTTGATGGATGACGCGGAGCGCGAAGAATTATTCCAAAAAAGGAAGGCTTGGTTTGAAGAATTCAAAAAGAACTTTAAGCCTCAGCCAGGAATGCCGGAATTTAAATTTACTGAGCCGGAGCCCTTTCCTAAAGGTGATATGATTGAAAAACAGCTGGCCGCAACTCAGTTTAATCTTGTTGTTGCAGAAAATGAATGTAAAATGAGCTCTGTTTACAAAGGTCCTGATCAGTTTGATTTTACAGGGCCTGACCGGCTGCTCAAGTTTGCACGCGAAAACAAACAGGATATGCGCTGGCACACTCTTGTATGGCATCAGCAGTCGCCAAAATGGATTTTTGATGATGGAAAGGGCGGCAAGGCTTCCAAAGAACAGCTGGAAGAACGCCTTAAACATTACATAATGACTGTTGGAGAGCGCTACAAAAATGACATCTGTTCTGTAGACGTTGTAAATGAATGTATAAGCGACAAAAATTTTGTTCTACGCGACGGAGCCGACCGTTCTCAGTGGTTTGATATTCTTGGGCCTGATTATGTAGACAAAACATTTTTCTGGGCAAAGGAAGCCTTCCCAAATTCAAGCCTTGTATTAAACGACTACAACCTTGAAATGATTGAAGGCAAACGACAGGGAATGTATAAACTATTAAAAGGCATGCTGGAACGCGGAGTGCCTGTAGACACTGTAGGCCTTCAGATGCACATAAACATCAAGAATCCGCCGGTTAGTGAAATTGAAAAGACTATTGAGCTTTATGCAAGTCTTGGTCTCAAGGTAATTGTTACCGAAATGGATATTTCTGCCTATGTAGACAAGGATTTTGAACATCCGGATCCACGCCGCGAATACGATAAAGCCTTTTTGGACGAACAGGCTGAACGCTACGCACAGATTTTTGATTGCTTCAAGCGCTATGCTAAACAAGACATCCTCAAAGACGTGATTTTGTGGGGCATAACAGACCGCATGACCTGGAAAAACAACTTCCCGGCACCTGGCCGCACCGACTCTCCACTTTTGTTCGACAACGACGGAAAACCAAAGCCTGCATTCGACAAGCTCCTTGAACTGTAACCGACTCTGACAAAATGACATTTTTTGCTTGATATGTCATAATAAATGGGGTATAGTTAACCGAATCTGTCATTCCCGTGCTCGACACGGGAATCTGACACAAGGAGATCCCATGTTTATAGAAATCCCATATCAGCGTCGATACGAAGACTTTAGAAAAGACGGTAAAATGCGCCTTGGTGCTATTCTCAGAGCTTTTGAAGCTGCTGGTTGTAAGCATTCTGATTCTGTAGGTGACAATATCCTTACAGACACAAAAGAAGGCAAAGCCTGGATTATGACAGACTGGTTCGTAGAAATTGATGAATTCCCAAAAGTTAATCAGAACATTATTGCACGCACATGGGTTGAACCAATCAAACAGATTTTATTCAGCAACCGCGACTTTGAAATTGAAGCAGACGGAAAAGTTTGCGTTCGTTGTGTAGGACGCTACGTAATTGTAGACCTTGCAACAGGACGTCCTCAAAAAATCGGGCCAGAATTTGCTGACCAGTATAAACCGGAAGAACGCCAGGCAATTGCTATTGAAAAGCCGCCTCGCCTTGTAACTCCAGAAGCTTTTACTAACGAAGTTGCAATTAACGTTCGTCGTTCAGATATTGATTACAACGACCACGTACATAATCTTACATATCTTGATTATGCTTTTGAAGCACTTCCTCACGAAGTTCATAAAAATTACGATTTCAAAGGATTCCGCATTACATACAAGCTGGCAGTAAAACCACATGAACAGCTTGTTTGCAAATACGCTTTTGTAGAAGGAAAGCACATCTGCTGCATTTTTGACACAGAAGGCGGACTTAGAACTCAGATAGAGTTTTATTAATTCGAATAAAAAAATCCGGCGTAATCAAATTTATAAAGATTTACTTTGTTACCAAACATATCTACTGGGGTGCCTGTTGCTTTTCCATCTAAAATTGCCTGAGCCCCCTGGATAAGTTTTGGAATGATTGATGGAGAAACAAAGAAGCTTCCGTGCATTGCATAAACTTCATCAAAAAGTCCGTCGTAAGCAGAAAGATTTTTTAAGCTCTGAATATAAGTTGTAAGATTTCGCTGAGGCCCGAACATAAAAATATTTCCATCCTGAATGGAGTCGCCTCCAACAAGTACACGGTTCTTTTCGTCTAAAATTGCAATGCTTCCTTTTGTGTGCCCAGGAAGATCTATAATTTTAAGAGGGCGACCACCAAGCTCTATAATGTCTCCATTGTGCAGCGGAACAATCTTTCCTGTAGCACCGAACGCGCGATAATTTTCTTCTTCGGCAGCACCCATATAAGCCTGATCAAAAGCACTGTTTCCAGAAATATGATCCGGGTCTGCATGTGTGTTAATCAAGACTAACGGCAGCGATGTGATTCCCTGCGCAATCTGTTTTGCATCGGGAACATTCATGCCTGTATCAATAAGTGCAGCTTTTTCTTCTCCACAAAAAAGAAACATGCGAACCATGCCGTCTTCAATGCGCCAGGTGTCTTTATTTATTTGAATTACTTCTGCCATGTGATTTCTCCTGTTTTTATCATAAACCGAGAATTTGAAATTTTTCAAGCAAATATGATTTTATGAATAAATTATTATTTTTTAATTATTAATGATATACTGATGTTATGGAAAAAATAAAACTTGCGTACATCCGTTGCTCCTGGGAATTGAGTAACGGTGAGTATTGGAAGGCCCAGGATATAAAAGGAAACCTTCTTACAGATATAAATCTTTCTTTTGCTCATATTGATTCAAAGGGCCTTGTTCAGTTAAGCAACAAGGAATATAACAAAAAACAGATTGATGCACTTCACAAAACTTTTCCAAACTTAAGAATAAATCTTTCGATTGGTGGCTGGGGCGCAGAAGGCTTTTCGGATGCAGCAAGTTGTGAAAAAAATCGGGAACTGTTTGTTCAAAGCGCACTTTCACTTGTAAAAGAACTTGAACTAAACGGCGTAGATATTGACTGGGAATTTCCTGTTGGTCCAGACTGGGGACAAAAAATAAAATCTCGTGCTCAGGATAAAGAAAATTACATTTTACTTTTAAAAGATTTAAGGCAGGCCTTTGACAAGGAAGAAGCCATTTGCAAAAAACATTTTTGTGTTACAACAGCTGTTCCTTCCTGGGCCTGGTTTGTTCAAAAAAATGATGTACGTGCCGCTGCCCAAATTTGTGATTATCTTAATCTCATGTGTTACGACTATTATGGCGAATGGAGCGAAACAACTGGCTTTAATGCAAGTCTTTTTATAAACGCCAATGACCCGCGCCAATGGAGCTCTGATGCTTGTATAAAGCTTTATTCTAGGGCTGGCGTGCCTGCAGAAAAAATGGTTCTTGGTGTTCCAACCTACGGCTTTGCATGGCAAGGAGTTCCAGATAACGGTACTCACGGATTATTTCAAAAGCCAGAAGCATTCCTTGGAAACTTTGATGTTACCCAACTTGAAGAATTATACGGCCAGGGCTACGAAGATTTTTATGACGAAAGCGCAAAGCAATCATACAGATACAACAAAGAAAAAAAGATTTTTGCAACTTACCCTTCCCGCAGTTTTATAAATGCGGCCACGGCTTATGCAAAGGAACATAATCTGGCGGGTATAATGTATTGGGAATATGGACATGATATGGATGGTAGGATTTTGCAGATGATTGATGATGGAATGCGGGGGTTTTAGGGGGCGGCGAGCCCCCTAGGAGAAGGGGTAGGCCGCAACGAAGTGCGGCCGAGGGGAAGGCTTTCCCCTCCCCCGGAATTTTTTTACAGAGCCTCATTCATTTTCTTAACTTTGTTTTTGTAGTAGGACGAAAAAGAAATCCAGAAAATTACGTAGATTACAATGAAGATGCCGAACCAGATGAGGGTGCTTGAAAGTTTGTGTGGGAACCAGCCACACAAAAAGCCTGCGATGTACATAACGATGCTTGTAATTACAAAATGGAGGATTGTCTGTTTGAGCAGGCTCCAGTTGTCCATTTCGAAAATTACGGTTGTGGCTGCAAAGGTTGTTCCAATTATTCCTGTTAAGAAATACTGGATGATGACTGCGCCGATTTTTGTTCCCGCAAGATTTACAAGCGATGCAGCAACCGGATAAAAGTTTCCGTCGCGCATAAAAAGTGATTCGATTATCAGGATTGTCTGTCCGATAAACACGCCGTAAATAAATCCTAAAATTGCTCTCTTAGCAACTGCTTTCTTTATTTCATTCTTTGCCATAATATTACTCCTTATTTTCTGTTCATCAAAATCTTGTCTTTGATTTTGTTCATGTATCTTCTTGAAACTATTGCGACTTTTTCATCGCCATAAATTACTTTGACAATGCCTGTGAGCGACATATCAAATTTATGGACCTTTGAAAGGTTCACAATATCCGTATTTGAAATGCGGATGAATTCTGTCCAGCCGCAGCGTTCTGCAAGCTCTTCAAATTCATACAGGCGCATTTTCAAAAGCAGTGGCTGCTCTTCGCTTTCGCATTCCACATAAACTTTTTTATCAAGGCTGTAAACTCTTAAAAGTTCGTTCTGCTTGATCTGAATACAGTAGTCGCCATCCCATCCGGAAACTGCTGTGCTTTTTCCGCTTTCATCCATCATGCTGATTTTCTGAGCAATCTCTTTTATGCTGTCTGTTTCAACTGATGTATGAATTACGCAGTATGGTTTTTCGCACTGTTCAATTTTGATTTGTGTTTGCACAGTTTCCTCCTACTTAAAGCTTCTGTATCCTATTGTAAGCGATGGTGTGCATTTTGAAAAGTTAGAAAGTGCACCTGACGGCTGACCTATAAGAAACCGCTCAACACCTCCAAACTCAACGACAAATGCCATGTTGCTAAGATACTGGAACTCAAAACCTCCGCCAAATTTTGCACTCAACAAAAAGGGCTGAGAATAAAACAGGTGATCGTCCCATCCGATTAATCCAAAAGCGGCTCCCGCAAAACCATAAGTTCGAACAATAAATCCGTTGCAGTTTGCACGACCGCCGAAAATAAGCTTGTCTCCAATTTCGATTCCGCCAAAATCTACAAATCTGTCTGTTGTAAGATTTCCGCTTCCACCTTCGCCCTGTACAAAGAAACAGTTTCTGAAGACAAAGTTCTTTTCCTGCTTCAAAAGGTTGATTCCAAATTCGCCTGCGCCTCCATTGCAGTTTTCTTCCCAAATCCAAAATCCACCAGAAGTAGTTCTATAATTAAATTCTGCACTTGAATACTCATTTGTATCCTCTTGTGCAAAACCAACACTGCAGATTCCTGCGACCAAAATTAATGCAATAATTAATCTTTTCATGGTTCGCAGTATATTCTATGTGCGTGCAAAAAGAAGTTTTTTTAAGATAAGTGGTAAAATATTGGGATAAGTGGTAAATAAAACAGATTCTTAGGGGGAATTTGTTTTATTTACCAGGGGATTTTTAGAAAGGGTTAGTTGAAGTCGGATTTTGTGTTTATAGATGTAAAGCAACCATCTTTTGTTTCATATTTTGCAGCACATTCTGTGAAGGTAATGAGGCCTCCAGTAATGTGGATATAATGTTCTTTTTGTTCCTCATCTTGCTTATCTGTTTTTAATGCAGTACCAGTGATGTTTTTGAAATGAAAAGATCCGCATTCAATTTCGATAGTTTCATCGGCTTTGATTCCGTTTTTAGATTTTTCAATAATTGCGGTGAATCCTCTTGGATTTCCGTCTTTGTCATTTGTTACAGTGAATTTATTACAATTAATTCCAGAGCTGTCTGCCCCGCCATCAAACATGTACATTCCGTTTCCTTTAAATTCTATCTTGCTGGCTTTTACACCGTGTCCGTTTTCGCATGTAATTGTACAAACACCGCTACCTCCAATTTCAATTCCTTTTTTACAAAGAACAGCGGCTTTTCCATAAGTTTTATCAGCGGCACCAGTTACGGTTATTGTATTTATGGAATTTTTTTCAAATTTTATTTCTGTTTTTACTTCTCCATAAATTGCAGCCTTACCATTTTTGTTTGTAAGCGTTGCTTTATTAAGAATAATTACTGTATTTGATGTTTTGTTTATAATCTGACCTTCAAATTCACCTGTGATTGTGTATTCTATTTTTTCATCTGCTGGCTCCAGTGTTATTGTTCCGGCTTCTTCGTCTATTGTAATTGTATTTTCATAGCCTTCTGGGGCAGTTATTGTATAGACAGGGGTTTCTGGAGTTGCAGGTGTGTCTGGTGTTTCGGGGGTTTCTTCAGCAGCAGGAGCATCTCCACAACTAAATAAAATTACTGCAGCAGCTAAGCAGGTAAATAAAACAAAATTTTTTCCAAAAAGTTTTTTCATTTGTTCCTCCTGAAAATTGATTCTTTATTTTATTATACTCTTGATGTTTGAATTTTGAAAATTCTTTTTTCTTGACGTTTTGATTTTGCAATCATTATATTCAGTTATATGAAGGTTTTAATTTTATCGTGCAACACTGGTGGCGGTCATAATTCTGCTGCCAAAGCTATTAAAGAGATTTTTGATAAAAAGGGTCACACCTGTGACATAACTGATGTTCTTGCTTTTGGAGGACAAAAGGCTTCTGATCTTGTTTGCGATGCATATATTGAAATTGTAAAAAAGACTCCAAACCTTTTTGGAAAGATTTACAAAATGGGAAATAAAGTTGGCCAATTCAATCAGGAAAATGGCAAACTTCGTTCTCCGGTTTATCTTGTAAATAAACTTTACGCCGATGCTCTTGAAGAATATATAAAGAAAAATGAATATGATGCTGTTGTTTGCGTTCACATTTTTGCTGCCGAGGCAATGACAAATCTTAAAAAACATGGTCGCGTAAGCATTCCATTTTATTTTGTTGCCACAGATTATTATTGTTCTCCAATGCTCGAAGAAACAATTCCTAATAAGATTTTTATTGCACACAAGGACAGCACCTTTACATATCTTGATCACGGAATTGATAAGAAGCTTCTTTTGCCAACAGGCATTCCAGTTTCTCAAAAGTTCCTTACTAAAAAAGATAAGTCACAGGCCCGCCAGGAGTTAGGCTTATCTAACGAAGATCAGGTTTTCCTTCTTATGAGCGGCAGCATGGGCTTTGGCGATTTAATTGATACAACAAAATATATTTTTGACCATGGCAACGCAAACACAAAGGTCATTGCAATTACAGGTCATAATGAAGATTTGTACAAAAATCTTGAATCTGAATTCAAAAACGAAGACAGGCTGATTCTTGTTGGCTTTACAGATAAGGTTTCTGATTATCTTGATGCAAGTGATGTTCTTCTTACAAAGCCGGGTGGACTTTCGAGCACCGAAGCGCTTGCAAAAGGAATTGCATTAATTCACACTGCGCCAATTCCTGGCTGCGAAAGCGAGAACGTTCAATTCTTTACAGAACATCATCTTTCGCTTTGTGCCCACGAAGCTTCTGACGCTGGCCGAATAGCCGTAGAACTTATGAATGATAAGTTTATGCAGGATCAGATTCTTGCGGCTCAGGATCACTTCAGATGCCAGAATTCCGCACAGCAGATTGTAGATTTTATTGAGAGCAATTTTTCGTCTTAGAATATAGGACGCTGGGTCTTCCGCCAGTGCTGTAATTTATGTCGGCAACGATGAGGCCCTGCTCTTCAAGATAGTTCATATAGTGGCGCGCTGTAACAATTGAAACACCGAGCTTTTCGGCAATCATGCCAACGGTGTGCCAACCCGCATTTTGTTCCAGATATTCTTCTATCAAAATCAACGTTTTTTTCTGAATGCCTTTCGGAAGCTCCTGCTGGTCAACGTCTGATGGTTTTGTCAGGGCAGTTTCCGTCGCATTCGAAATCATATTATCAATGCACGACTGATCAAGAATACTGTTTTGTTTTAGGATTGTTCTATGCGCTACAAATTTTTCTAAGGCAACCTGGAACCGCTCAAAGGCAAACGGCTTTATAAGATAATCAATTACACCAAGATGCATTGTCTCTTCAATTGTTGCGGCATCGTTGGCGGCTGTTACCATAATAACTTCAGCAGCAATTTTTTTCTCGCGGATTTTTTTGAGCGTTTCAATTCCATCCATGTACGGCATAAAAACATCAAGTACAATCAGGTCAACGTTGTTAATCGTTAAAAACTCAAGAGCTTCCTGTCCGTTTCTGCAAGAGGCTGCAACAACGAACTGTGGATTTTTACAAACGTACTGTTCGTTTATCATTGCGACCATGGGATCATCTTCAACAATTAAAACCTTGTATTCCATTTATTCTGCCTGTCCGTTTATCCTTACCATAAAACAGGTGCCTTTGCCCGCTTGCGATTCAAACGAAATTTCTCCACCAAGATGTTCTATCAATAGCTTTGTGTGATACAGCCCTACTCCACGACCTTCGCCTTTTGTAGAAAAACCATTTGCAAAAACATGTGGTTTTACATCATCAGGAATTCCCATTCCCGAATCTTTGACTGTAATCAAAAGGGAACCAGGCTTTGTCATAACACTAAAGTTAAGTTCATTCTGTCTGTTGTTCCTATTTTCACTATGCTGCATATCATTCATTGAATCAAGTGCATTGTCTATTAAATTGCCTGTGATTGTTACAAGCGCTTCAGACGGAATATCAATATCCTGCGAGCAGAAATGAAGATTTGTGTCTAAGATGAATTTAACGTTGCATTCAGAAGCGCGTGCAATTTTACCAATGAGCAGAGCCGCAAAGCTTGCATTGTCAATAGAGTTCATCACACGGCTGATTGTTTCACGCTGAATGATAGAAATATTTTCGATGTACGACTGCGCCTTTTCGTATTCACCAATCTGGATGAGCCCAAGAATTACATGAAGCTTATTTGTAAAATCGTGATTGTTTGCGCGCATTGAATCTACAAGAAATTTTGTTCCTTCAAGGTCTTCTGCAAATTCCAAAAACTGACGTTTGATTTTTTTTGAAAGCGTTGTAGTAATTGCAAGCTCAATCAAAATTGCTGCAAGTGTAACAACAAGAAAAAGAAGGACTGTTCTTATTGTGACGCTTCGCATTGAAGTTCGAAGTTTGATAATCATAATAAAGCCTTCGTAATTTCCGTCATCATCATAAATTGCAGAATAAGTTCGACGCTGTGGACCAGAAGGACCAGTATTATTTTCTGTAAGAAAGTCCGACGACATTGTAGAAAAATCAGGATGGGTTCCGTCAAACTGTGTATCTATCAATTCGTGATGCGCATGATAAATGCGGTTATTATTTTTATCGACAATCGAAATGACGTCGATGTCGGGAAGGTCTTCTACAACAGAATCCATATAACTTGTTAGTTCAGACTCACTCATGTCCTTTGCAAAATGATAAAGTCGTGTGACAAGCTCCGAGGTGTCCTGCAGCGACTGGTTAAAGGCTTTGTCGTTTGAAGAAATATTTATTGTCATTCCGCCGGCTGTCAGCAGAATTGTAATTCCAATAATCAATGCAAGCTGATTTCTTTTAATTTCTTTTCTAAGGGCATTCAGAGTTTTTCGGCTCAAGGTAGATTTCATATTTTCATAATATAGTAAATTTCTGTTTTTTGCATACTTTTGAAAGTTAAAAAAATTTGCTTTTGTAAAGTAAAGAAAATGCGCGTGAGAAAATGTTTTTAAAACTTTCAAAAAATTGAATGCTTTTTATTTTGCGCTATTATGTATCTAAACTTAAATATGAGCTTAAAAAGCGAGGAAAAATAAAATGGAATTTGGACATCTTTTTGAAGCATTGATGCTGATTTGTTTTGGGTTTTCATGGCCTTTAAATGTTATCAAGGCATACAAAGCCCGCACAGCAAAGGGAACAAGTCTGGCATTTATCTTCTTAATAATTACCGGATATCTTGCAGGCATTGCTGCAAAGTTTATAAATCATCAGTTTAATTATGTGCTTGCAGTTTACTTTTTGAATCTTGCAATTGTTATGATGAACGTTCTTGTTTACATCAGAAACAAAAGCCTTGATAAAAAAGCTGCTACAAAGAATCAGATACAAATTATAAAAACAAAGGCCGCCAGCAACGACGGAGCAAAGGAGGAAAATATGAACTACACTTATTCACTTGATGAATTTATTAATCCAATGGGACAGAGCAAGAAAGAAGAAAAGAACTCTGTTATTCTGCTTGGAAACGGACTGGACACAAAGATTCCTGTTCAGAGTCTTGGAAAAGAATTCAAATTCAATTTTAAGATTTACAACAAGAGCTGCGAAAAGCTTTCGTTTGAAAATGTGCAGGAATATTTTTCTAATGCCGTTGCACCGCTTGCTCCAGAAGGCATTATGATTCACCTTGGCGAAAACGATATAAACCTTTGTATGAACAACAGCGAGTTATTCGACACTAACTATCTTGATTTTATTAAGCAAATTAAGAGCTGTAACAAGAAGTGCCGCATTGCTTTAGTTTCTATTGCAAACCCTCAGAATAATAAGGTTATCAGTCAGATGAACCGCCGCATCAAGGCAATTGCCGATTCTGAAAAATGTAGCTTTGTAAATCTTGATAATGCACATCTTTGGAATCCCGCTGCAACAAAAGCTGCAATTGAGTTTGCACACAGCATGGGTTTGAACACAAGAAAGCCTTTGGGTGATGTAGCAGAAATTCTTTATAGCTATGAGTTCAATGTTTTGAACGAAGATACTGCTACAAAAAATCTTGTTGGATAAATAACGGGGTCTGCCACCCTTACCCAACATATTCTGCAACAATGCTTTGAACTGGGCCAAGGTAACTTGGTCCAAATAAATTTAAGTGATTAAGTAACTGATATAAATTATAAAGATCACGGCGATTTTCATAACCTGGCTGGAGCGGATGAGCCTCGCGGTAGGCCTCGTAAAATGCCGGAGGAAATCCTCCAAAAAGTTCTGTCATTGCAAGGTCTACTTCTGCGTGCCCTATGTAGCAGGCCGGATCTATAAGCATTGCTTTTCCATCTGGTCCGCACATTACGTTTCCGTTCCAAAGGTCGCCGTGAACAAGACTTGGATTTTCCGGTTCCACAAGAAAATCTTCCAGATGATCCAGGAGCTTTGTGTTTGCTTCGCGGTCGCTGGTTGTAAAATAGGAATCGGCAGCTTTGAATTGTGGAGAAAGTCTGTTGTCGCGAAAAAATGAAATCCAGCTTTGGCATGGTGTATTTTTTTGCGGACGTGCGCCTACAAAATTATCTTCAAAAAATCCAAAGGTTTTATCTTGTGTTGGCGCGTCGTGCATATCTGCAAGATTGCGTCCAAGCTCTTCCCAATAATCCGCACGCTTTTTGCCGCTTTCAATATACTTCAATAAAAGAAAACTGTAGCCTACGTCTTCGCCATCGTCTGTGCCTGTACACAGGATTTCCGGAGTTCCTATGGCTCCTGTGTTTGCAATTGCTGTAAGCCCTGCTGCTTCTGCAGTAAAAAACGCAGCATTTTGTTTTGCATTTGCTTTCATAAAAATGCGTTTTCCGTTATTCAAAGTAAGGGCATAGGCCTTATTTATGTCACCACCCGAAACCCTGTCTGTCTGTGCAATTGCAACAGAGGTTCCAAAAAGATCAACAAGTGCCTGGGCCAGAGAATTGTAGTTTGGAGGAAGAGAAATATTCATGGGGTTATAATAACCCCAAAAACTTATGGTGTCGACCCCTGAACTACAAACTTAATAATTCAATAGCCCTGAGTATTTGTAAGTCTTGACTAACAGATGGATTTAGAATCAGGTTTTCATCAGCCGGTACTATACCTTTTCCTTCGGGAATATTTCCTTGAGGATCACAAACCTTTTGCACAGAAATTGAATACTTCCATCCGTTTACCAGGCATCGTTCAAGAGAAAGAGAGAATACTCCGCAGGTATGATTTCCAACCTGAACAACATGTGGCTGCGAAGTCATTGCCATTGAAAACTCTTCACCTGCACTCATCGTCTGAGCATTTGTCAAAAGAATCACAGGCTTTGTATATTGCCAGCTTCCATTCTTTTTAATTTCAAGTTCAACGCCGGAGCCAAAATCATCAGCATCCTTTCCATTCTTTGTTTTTGAAATTGCATACACTTTATTCTGTGCACAAAAGCGTCCAGAAATACGAGACACGTTTCCTGTAAGTCCGCCGCGATTTCCTCTAACATCAAGAATCATACAGCGTGTATTTTTTAATTCTTCGAGAGCAACGTCAATGTCCGAAGCCCAATCCTGTTTCTGGTTAATGCCTGTCTGCCCGCTCGAAAAAGCTGCAATGTGAATATATCCAATTGTGCTGTCTGTTTTGAGTGTGCCATAAATGATAATATCGTTGCCACATTTTTTTGGATTTTCAACAAACTGACCGCACACTTGAGTAAGCGAAAAATTATCTGGGATAACATTATCTTCTCCAGAATTCAAACAACCAATTGGAGCCTTTACATAAACGTGCGCATCATTAAGCGGATACAAAAGCTGTTTCAAAACATCCAGAAATTCTTTGTCTGTCATGTCTTCACGAACAAGCGGTCTGCATTTTTTATACTGCTCTTCCCAATTAACTCCGCGCACTTCAAACAAGGCATATGTTTCATTGTAATCGTTCCACAGGGAATCAAACATTTGTGAATAACTAAGGTCAGGTGTATTTCCAAAAAAGAAAGAACATGCCTGCAGCGGAATAGCAAAAATTATCAATAAAAAAATCAATACAAAATAATTTGTTTTTTTCATAAGAGAGCTCCTTAAAAAATTATTGAAACCATGGTTTTAAGACTGCCGTCCAGATAATACAAAGGACGTTCTTTTGGAACAGCAACTCTTGAATATTCAAAAGTCACGCCAAGCCCTGTTGAAACTTTTTGTGAAGCCTGAAGCTTATATTCAAAATCAAGAAGTAAGCTTTGATAATTATGAAGGCTTAAAAATTTTCCAAGCGTAAAGATTTTCATAAAATCTTCTTCGGCATATTTCATAAGCTCAGCATCACAACCCGCAAATGGCGGACGCACACCAAAACCTGCAAGTGGCATGGAGCCTGCAAGAAAAAGCGAGTTCCTGTCATCAATTGTGTATTTTAAAACAGAAGCAGGACCAACAGAAATCAGACCTGTGATAGACGGATAATGTTCAAACTGCAGGTACGCATTGCATGCAAAATTTCCGCCCACGTATAATTCAAATTTTTCGTTTTGCCAAAGCTCATAAACCGCATCATACTGCAAACGAATCCGATGAAACGAAAGATTGCTTTGTGAACTTTCATAATATGACTCGCCGGTAATTGGATCATAATTTTTGTAAACAACAGCAGTATTTGTCATGGCTGAATTTGGATGCGCGAAAAAATAATCTGCAGTTATTTTGTGTAAAAAATTTCCCGAAAAGATTTTTGTTTCAAGCTGGAATCTGGGGGTAATTAATCCCTGCGTAATATTTGAAAAAGTTGATTCCTTATAAAGTCCAAAATTCCAATTTATGGATAAAGTCAACTCTACCTGATTTTTCGTTTCGTCTGCAAAAATCCCGGCGGTCATTATCGCAAATCCAATAATTGCCAGGATGCATTTTTTTAGTTTCATTTGAATCCTCCTGAAAGTTTCTAACACAAGAATACTTTTAGAAAGACCATAAAGATATTGGGGAATGTACTGAATTTTTAAGAAAAGTAAAAATCAGGGTAAACCCTTAGTCGTTTTGCAGGCGTGAAAAAAGCTCCAGTCTGTTTTTTACACCAACTTTTCTGTAAATATTTGCAAGATGTGTTTCGATTGTTTTTTCACTTACAAAAAGTGCTTCGGCAAGTTCTTTGTTTGATTTTCCATTTAAAAGTTCAACAATGATTTCCTGCTCGCGCTTTGTAATTGAAAAGTTTTTTATAAAATCATCCTTAAGAGTTTTTTCGGTTTTTGAAATTGGCGACGAAAAATAAAAATGATAGAACACATGAAAAACTAAAAGCGAAATTGAAATTATAAAAATGAACGGTGCGCTATGAAGAACAAACGAAAGAACAAGATTTAAAGCCGCAAGAACGAGAATAATCCATTTTTCTTTTCTAAAAACACCGGTATCAATTCGCTTAAAAAAGCTGATGCTTATAAGAAGCGCAAAACCTGTTGGTATCCACAAGCCCAGGAGATTTAAGATAAACGCTGGATTAGCAAATCCCGTCAAAAAAATCAGCGCAAAGGCAAACACAAAAACAACCAGCGAGTAACCACAAATAATTTTTCTTATTGTAGCACTGCCGCTTATATGAATTAAATCGAATGTAAAATTGATTATACCAAACGAAAAAAAGAGCGAAAGGAAAGCCCCAAAAATGCAGAGAGGAAGTCGTTCTGTAAGAGGGCTATGAATTAAAGCATAAAAGTTATTTGCGCTTATCATAAAAAATGTAAGCAGAATTAAAAGGACATGCAGAAAAAAGAATTTTTTATATCTGAGGAAAAATAAAAATGAAATTAGAACTGCCGCAAAAGAAAAAATGCAGGCTAGAAATAAAACAATTTCTTCCAAAGCTTAAGTGCTCCTCTTATGATAGTATATCATAAAAGGAGCAAAAGAAAAATTAATCTTTTTGTTTTGTAAGTTCGTATCGGGTTGTTGATGTTGTTGTATTACCTAAGAGTGTTGTTTTTGTTTTTATCACAATATTCATTTTAGTTTTGGATAGATTTGTATAAACCTTACAATCTATTTCTGTACCGAAAGTACTTCCTAGATTAACAGCTCCGTCAGAACCCCAGAAAGCTTTAACCTCAGCCTCTGTGAAATTTTTGTCAACATTTGTTACAACAGGATCGTTATCATCAACAGTTGTTGTCATAGTTCCTGTCCAACGTCCATCAACCCAAGATGCCTCAATATCATCATAGCTAAGTTCAAGCATTCCAGCTTCTGGTGTACAAGAAGCAAATAATAAAATTACAGCAGCAAACAATGCCAGGAAAAATAAATTCTTTTTCATGTTTTAATCTCCAAAAGTATTTAGTTTGTTTAACAAATAATTATTGTTATATCTATTTTATTTTATTAACTGGTCGTTGTAAACAATTTTCTTTCGTCCCATTGCAAGCGAAGCGAAACAATCCACATACGCCATTTATTTGTCATGTTTTATGTGATATTATTTTATTTATGAAAGAATACGAAGCAAAAGTTTTTTCACAAGAAAAATATTCTCTTGGCGAATCTCCGTTTTATGATCACAGGACAAAGACTCTTTCGTGGGTAGACATTAGCGAAGGAAAATTTTATACAGCAGATAATGATGGACTTGGTGCAATAAAAAAATTTAATTTAGGCCAGGCTATTGGATCCGTGGTTCCTGCAGAAGCCCCTGGCAGTTATGTAATTGCCGGAACAGACGGATTGTATCTTCTTGAAAAAGGAAGCTCTCGCCTTATAAAAAATCTTACAGAGTATTATGAATCTTACCAGCGCTCAAACGATGCAAAAGCAGATCCCGCAGGAAGATTGTTTTTTGGCTCTTCAGTTGATGATGGTATTCACGAAGCAAGCGGAAATCTTTTTTGTGTAGATCTGGCAGGCAATAAGGAAATTCAAATCCGCGAACCAAATACGAAAATCTCAAATGGAATGGCCTGGAGCAAAGACCATAAAAAGTTTTATTTTTCCGACACTTTGCAGTATGCCATTTTTGAATATGATTATGATTTAGCAACTGGAACAATTTCTAACCGAAAAGTTTTGTTCAAACCAGAGCAAGGCCACGGCTTTACCGACGGAATGTGCATAGACGCAGACGACAATCTTTGGGTTGCTTTTTGGGAAGGAAGTCGCCTTGAACAGCGAAGCACAAAAGACGGAAGTCTTCTTGCAACAGTAAAAGTCAATGCCCAGAATGTTACTTCCTGCTGCTTTTTTGGCGACAACCTGGACTCTCTTTTTATAACAACTTCGGGTCGCGGTTTGAATGGTAAATATGACGGTTGTCTTTTTACGTGTAAAGTAGATGCTGTTGGAACAAAGTGTGATTTTTGTAAAATAAGGTAAAAACATGCAACGCCCAGACTTTTCTGAAATAAAGACCTATGAAGAATTCTCAAAATATTACTGGTATCGCGAAGAACTTCAGAAAATCTGCCGTGCACTGGGACTAAAATCCAACGGTGGAAAAATTGAATTGAACAAGGTGATTGAGTCTTATTTCAATGGTGAAAAACATTTTCCTGAAAAACAGCATTGCAGTGGAATAAGTTTGTTCAGGACTTCTGTGCAGATCCTGCAACCCAGCATATCCCGAACAAACTCAAAGCAGCCGCAAAGCTCTGGAAAATAGTCCGCGAGTCAACCAGAGAAAAAGTCTATACTCACGACTTACTTAATGAACTGAATATTTTATAAATCATAAAAGATTCTACCTTCATTTTCGATTCGCTCTGCATGCAGTTTTACATCAGTAACTTTTTCCAGAAAAGCCCCGTCATGACTCACAACAATAAGTGCACAGGAAAGAGATGACAGTGCTCTTTCCAGAGCAAGTACACTTGTTATATCCATATGATTCGTTGGTTCATCCAGAATTAAAAGAGATAACGGCTTTTCTACCGCCAGAGAAATCATCAGCTTTCTAAGTTCGCCGGGACTAACAGAGCCCTGCTGCAGGTTTTCCGGTTCACTCCCAAGACGGTATAAAGTCGAAAGGACTGCTCCTCTTTCCGCATCTTCAAGTTCATTGAAGTCAGAAAGAATTTGATTCTTTAAGTCTTCGGAAATCTCCTGGGGCAGATACATAACTTCTTTCGTTCTGCCGGATTTTTTAAGCTCTCTAATCAGATGTTTTATAAAAAGACTCTTTCCACTTCCGTTTTGTCCGGTCAATGCAATTTTTGAATCAGGATTAATTACTATCCGCGGAATATGAAGTTTATAAGAAGTCTTTTCTTCAGATGCAAAAATATCAGTTTCCTCTATAATTATAGACTTTGCAAAGCCTACTCCTTCAACCGAAAAACCTTCTTTTCTCATAAGTGATTTTTTTACAGAATCGCGGGCAACCTCTGTTCTTTGAATCTGACTATCAAGATGTGCTTTTGCATCTCCAGTGCTTCTGTCTTTTCCACCGAGTCTTGCGACATCAATTTTTCTTTTTGCATCATGATCATGCGGGTCAATATTCTTTTTGGCGAGGCGGCTTTTAGATCGCTCGTTCTCTTCTGCAAGCCTTCGGCTTCTCTGCTTTTCGCCCGCTGCTTTTGAATCAAGTCTTTCCCATTCTCCGCGATTATGAGAAGCATTCTGCTGGCGAAGCTCCAAAGCCTTGCTAAGTCCTCCGGAATAACTTTCACAAACCACGCACTCACGCCCGCCGGAAAAAGCACGAGCCTCATTATAAAGATAAACTGTGTGCTTACAAAGTGAATCTGCAAAAGAGCGGTCATGGCTTACAATAATCCCGATTCCACTAAAAAGAGCAAGCGTGTCAGAAATCATGCGGACAGTTCCCTCATCAAGATGATTTGTAGGCTCATCCAGAAGCAGCACAGCCGGCCGGTCTGCCAATGCACAGGCAATCTGGATTCGCTTCTTCTCCCCACCAGAAAGAGAATCGTAGCGGGCAATCATTTCTTCTGTAATATGAAGCATGGAAAAGAAACGCCGCACCTCGTTATCGTCACTCCAGAAAACCGAATAAAGATTTTCCGGCACCTCGGCAGTTTCCTGAGGGCAGTAAATAACATAGCCGCTGGAAGTTTTACCACCGCTCACGATTCGCCCCTCATCAGGCTTAAGCAGACCCGCAATCAATTTTAGAAGAGTGCTCTTACCGCAACCGTTACTACCTGCAATACAAGTCCAGCCATCATTAAACTGTAGAGAAAAATCCTCGAACAAAGTTACGTGTGAAGATGGATATGAAAAATAAAGTTTTTGAATTTCTAATGACATAATGACCTCCAGAGGAAGTCAGTAATCATAATAAAATTATGCAGGAAAATAATACAACGAACAGATTCGCAGAACCCCGATAAAATTAATACTGTAACTGACTTCCAAGAATGAAATCTCAAACGAGAAATAAAAATATGCGGAAATCAGATTTACAGTCTCATCGGCAATGCGTCTCCTTAAGAAAAGATAATTAATTTTATTATGAAAAATGATTTTGTGTCAATGTAAAAATATAGAGCTTC
>CAMKDH010000027.1 GCA_946411215.1 uncultured Treponema sp.
TTCCCATATCAGAACCAATGCGTTTGATTGCTTCAAGGCTGTCGATTACCTTGTGTGGTCCTGTGTAGTTAATGAACTCAACAGTTTCGTTACCTGCTACTTTAAGTTCCGGTTCGTTTACTTCGAGTGCAAAAAGGCTTGCAGTAAACAAAAATATTGAAGCGATAAAAAGAAGTTTTTTCATATATCCACCTTTAATTTGAGATTGTCGGATCACCGACAATGACATGTTGTAACATATATTATATCACGACTTTTGATTATTTACCAACAAGTTTTTTTAAAGTATTTCGGGCATAATCGCGGATAACAGATGTGTATTTTGGATAGAGAAGTGTAGTTAAAGTATCTTTTCCAAGCGGTTCAATTGCTGTTCCACCGTTTGTAATGCATACAGAATAAACTGCATCACAAATATCTTTGAGAATTACTTCATCTTTTTCTGATGTGTTATGAGTAAGATATTCAAGGCTTTCAAGAATTTTACCTTCCGGATCATAACCGTTTGTTGCTACACCTCTAAGAAGAGTATGAATGAGAGATTTGTTTGTTTCTTTTCTTAAGAAAAAAGCTGTGTAATCGCAGAAGGTGTCTGTCCCAAAAAGGTTTATTTGTGAAAGAATGTTTTCCATGCCTGCTGAATCTGTTTCAAAGAAAGTTTTTTCTACACGTGTACCAAAGTTTGATCTGGTCATGAGATTTTTATAAGCAGTACAAATGCTCAAAAGCTCAGAGGCGTATTGTTTTTCGGTTGCTCCATAACTACCTTTTTGTAAAAGTTCAGCGCGTTCTGGTAAAAGAAGGTTTTTATCTAAAGGAAGAGGGAGAGGCAGTTCCATTAAGGTTGTGTTTATATCATAAAAGCTTGAATAATCTTTTTTGTCTGTTGCGGGGGCCTTTTCGTTTTCTTCTTCGCGGGCTGCTTTGAAGGCATGAATGCTCCAGTCTTTTCCAAATAAAAGAAAGCAGTTATCTACAGTAAAGCTTGTATGGGTTGGATAAATCTTGCTGTTCTGTGCTGGAAGAATACCGCTCCAGATATAACGGCCTGCATTGTTATAAAAGTATGCATTCTTTGAATCTGCAATAAATACGCCGCTTGTGTTATACCAGCCATATTCAGGGTTGATATTTTCTTTAATTAAAAATGAATCTTTGATAGAACCGTCTGTAAGATTTATATAATCAATTTCTATGTTTGAACTCTGGATATTTACATAAACAACATCGTTTTTGTCCTGAGAAAGAATGAAAAAGTCTTTGTTTGTTTTTTGAACAGCATTCTTTTTGAAAAGCCATCTGTGGGTTGATTTATTCTGTGCATTATCAAGATCAAAAAGTCCGGAAGTACCGTCTGTAAAAACAAGAAGAATTCCGTGAGGAGTTGTAAGCGCACGTATAACTTCTCCCGCAAAAGTAATTTCTTCTTCAATTTCGCCAAAAGGAGAAATGCGAAGCGCCTTTGTTTTTCCTGCATCAAGATTCCTGAGCATTAAAATGAGGCTTCCGTTTGGCAGTTCATTAAGTGAAATTTTTGATTGGAGCGGAGTAGTAAGCTTCCATTTTTGAAGTCCGTTTAAGCCATAGCAGGCAAGTACATCTTCACCCTGAACAAAAAATCTTCCGTCACGGCCAGGGTATGGAGTTTTGTTAATCTTAAAATCAGTTGTAGTAGTCCAAAGCTCTTTTCCGTCTGGATTTAACAGAGTGATTTTTTTTGAGTTTGCAGTTATTACAGCTATGAAATCATTTTGGAGAACACCAAAAAGTGCTCCGTTTGCACGATTAAGAAGCTTTTCGTAAACAATGCGTCCTTTGCTTGTAAAAGACATTAGGGAATGTGCATCTGTAATTACAGCAAAACCCTGGTTTGTTGTTTGTGGTTCGCATATGAGTCTTCCTGGAAGTACACGGCTCCAGGTTGCATTTATGTTGTTTAGTTCTATGCCTTCGCCGCCAAATAAGGGCAGGAGGAGTGTCATTAGAATTAATATCAAAATTGATTTTTTCATATTTTTACCTGTTATTTTTTTAGAAAAATCAGACTTTCAATATGGCTTGTGTTAGGATAAAAATCCATGAGGTATGCTTCCTGGATTTTATAACCGGCTTTAAGAAGCTTTTCGCAATCACGGCTTTGAGTGCTTGGATTACATGAAAGATATGCAATAAAAGGAATATCTGATTTACAAAAATAATCAAGAACTTCTTTTTCCATTCCTGAACGCGGAGGATCTACAACACATGCATCAAATTGAGGGCAGGTAGAAGCACAGTTTTTTACCCAGGCAGCACCGCTCATTCCATAGCTGATATGTGGTGTTCCTGCCATATTTTGTTCTGCAAAAACAAGGGCATCGCGGTTATGTTCAACTAAGGTTACGTTTTCAAAATTGCTGCCAAGGAAACAGGAAATTGCACCGCAGCCTGCATACATATCAAGAATGTTCTGACCCTGCGGAAGCTTTTGTGTAAGGATTTTTAAAACCTTTTCAAAAACATCAAGATTGCTCTGGAAAAATCCTCTGACATCAAACGAAATATTTTTTCCGTTAAGTTCAACTGTCACTGTGTCTTGAGGTGAAAGCACTGTTCCAGCAAAATACTTGTTTTCTTTGAACTTATATTTTTTTGAAGATTTATTAGATTTTCTATTATTCTGAACACTCTGCTTGTTTTTAGGATTTTCAGAAGTGATTTTGATTGATTTATCAGCAGCTTTATTGCTTGCAAAAAAATGAGCACGACCTTTTGGACGATTTTCAACAGGAGTTGCTTTTAAGTATTCATTGATTGCGGGTTCTGCGCAAAGACATTCATCAATTGTAATGACATTATTAGCATTCTTCTGACACAATCCTCCGTCTGTAAACTGGAAACGTGAACGGTAATTAAAATCAGGCCCGTAAATAACTTGTATTTCTGGAAGGTCAATTTTATTTGCAAGAAACGCATCTTTAAGCATCTGCTTACGAAGTTCACGCTGATATTCACTTTGAATGTGCATCATATTACAGCCGCCGCAGCTTCCATAATATTTACATTCCGGATTTTTTCGGTAAGGAGACGGTTCAATAATTTTTATAATTTCTGCGTTGTCATAATCATTTTTGTGTTGTACTATATTTATAGAAAGAGTTTCATCAGGCAAAGTGAAAGGAATAAATACTGTCTTTGAGTTGATTTTTGCAATAGTATTTCCGCCAAAGACTGTTTTTTCTGTTTTTACTGTTACAGGTTCCATAAAATACATTTTAACAGAATTTACAGATTGTGTCATTCTCGGGCTTGACCCGGGAATCTCATGTCAGGAGGCATTAAATGTCATTAAAATCATTTTCGGTAAAAACACACGACAACACAGAGCTTTGGGTAAACCGCTGGATTCCAGATGCCGATGATCCCGAAAACCCACCAAAAATAAAAGCCGTAATTGTTTTTAATCATGGACTTGCAGAGCACTCACTTCGTTACGACCGTTTTGGTTCAATTTTGTCAGAAAACGGTTATGTATTTAATGCCTTTGATATGCGCGGCCACGGACGTACTGCAGAAAACGCAATACAAAAGGGTACTGGTGACTTTGGTAAACTTGCAGATAAAAACGGATTTACTCTTGCTGTAAAAGATGTTGACTTCCTTATTGATCTTGTTAAAAAGGAATATCCTGATGTACCTGTAATCTTGATGGCTCACAGCTTTGGTTCATTTATTGCACAAAGTTATATAGAAAACTTCCACGGAAAAATTAAAGCATGCTTTTTAATTGGAACTGCAGGTCCACGTCTGCCACTTGTTACAATGGGAAACATCCTTGCAAAAATAGTAAGATTGTTCTGCGGCAAAAACAGTGTTGTTGGTCTTTTGGACACTTTAAGCTTTGGAAGCTACAACAAACGCATTAAACCGCTCAAAACAAAATATGACTGGCTCACAAAAGATGAATCAATGTTTATGATGTACGCCGATGACAAATGGTGCGGATTCCCGCTTAAAACCTCATTCTATTGCGACATGACAGGTGCCCTCCGTAACATCCACCAGAAATCAAACATGGCAAAAATAGATAAAGATTTACCAATTTATCTCCTGTTCGGCTCAGAAGACCCGGTAGGTGATTACGGTAAAACTGTAAAAGCCCTGGCTGAATGCTACAAAAAGCTTGGAATAAAAGATGTAAACGTAAAAGAATATCCAGGCGACCGCCACGAGATTCTTAATGAAACTGATAAAGAAACCGTAGAAAATGATATTTTAAATATGTTAGCTGAAGTAATAAGCAAATAAAGAGGGAAAAATTAAAGAACACATTAAAAAATAGCGCGAGCTGAATTACAGCTTACAAAAACGCTCTACAGTGCTGCCGCGGGAGCGGCAACGTATATAGTCAAGGCACTGTAGCGCGTAGGCGGCTAGCCGCCGGTTTTGGAAGATGTAATTCGGCGGAAGCTATTTTTTTAAATGAAAACATATTTTTTCATTTTTTAATTTGATTTTTGCCCCTTCTTGCCAAAACATATTAAAAATAATAATATATCCCATCGTGTTATATAGATATGGAACGGATAACAACGGCAATTTAATTAAGAAGGCCGTTGTTTATACAAAGTCTGAACATTTTATTTCTAACAAAAAAATAGACCCGGATGCTCTTCAGATAATCAACAGACTGCGCGATGCAGAATACACTGCTTATGTTGTTGGTGGTGCAGTGCGCGATCTTATTGTAGGCAACGTTCCAAAAGATTTTGATATTGTAACAGATGCAACTCCATCAAAAATCAAACGCATTTTCAGAAACTCACGCATAATCGGGCGACGCTTCCGACTTGTTCATGTTGTATTTGGTTCAAAGATTTTTGAAGTAAGCACATTCCGTTCAAATGAAGAAGGCTCTGTAGGAAATGAATTTGGAACAATTGAGCAGGATGTAATGCGCAGAGACTTTACAATGAATGCCCTTTATTATGATCCTCTTCAGGAACAGATAATCGATTACGTTGGCGGCATGCGCGATATTAAAAAGCATATACTTCGCCCGGTTATTCCACTGGATGTAATCTTTACAGAAGATCCAGTCCGCATGCTCCGTGCAATCAAATATTCAGCAACTACAGAAGCAAAAATGACCTTTAATCTGCGTCATAAAATCAAACAGTCTGCCTCGTTGTTAAATACAGTTTCTCCTTCGCGCATAACAGAAGAGCTTTTGAAAATAATCAACAATGTTCATGCTTCACAAATAATCTCCGAAGCAATTGAAAATGATTTGTTTATGTATCTTCAGCCGTCTGTGAGCGCAATGCTTTATGAACGCAAAAATATAGAATACAGCTTTATGGAAAATCTTAAAAAGCTTGATGAACTTAATAAAACAGATCCTCAGGCCCGACTTGGTAAAAAGCTGTTCTTTATTATTTATGATTTTGTTACAACTCTTACAGACTGGGAGCAGGAAATTCAGGGTAAATATTCAGTTTCTGAATTATATGCAAAAACCTGGACAGAATGCCGCAATTTTGTTTTGCCAATGAATCCTCAGCGCCGTGAACTTGAATATGCTGTTCGTTCTGTAATGAAGAGTCTTGGTGTTCCTATAAAAATCCACCCTAAAAAAGCGTAATTAATTCTTTTCGTGATTTCTTGCAAGTGAACGTCTGCTCAGTATAGGCTTGTTTTTTTCTTCCTGCTGAACAGCCGGTGCATCAGTTTTTGTGATTTTATCTATTACAATGCTTACTTCTTCTATAAGAATGCCTGTAAAAGTTTCAATTTTATCAATAATGTACTGCTGAAGCTTGTGAACTTTTCCAGTGAGCTGAGTTCCAAACGGTACGTCAATTGTTACAACAAGTCTGTAGCCGCGGGAATCTGTTTTAATTGTGATTTTCTTTACCTTTACATCTGGTGAACATTCCGAAACACAATGCATAACCATCTGGGTCAGGGCCGCTTCTGAAATTTCAACTCGTCCTTTTTTGCTGAATTCCGGCTGAACAATTGATTTTTCTATGAGCTTACCTTTGCCAGTTTTTTTCTGAAAAAAGCCTTTGCTGAAAAAATCGTGCATGGAATTAGAAAATATCTGCGGATAACTCTTTTTTACTTCAATTGAAGGAACCGGAATTACATGTTTTCCTTCTACATGACGAGATTTAGCTGCTTTTTCTATTTCTTCCTGGGTTGCTATTTCTTCTATATGAATGATTTTGGAAGGCTGAGGGAGCTGGAGTCTCATTGCAATCTTCATTACCATTTTTTCTGAAGTTCCCAAAATAAGGATTTTTTTGATTTTTGATTTCTTTAGAACCTTTGCAACAGAATCACGGTGTTCTTTATCGTCAAAAAGTGCAACACGAACTGCACCCATATATGTTTTTTCGCGTTTTGCAGAATGCCCGGCAAGGATTTTTTCGTCCTGAATTAAAAGTCCGTCATCAATAATTGCGTTTATATTGTATTGTTCGGCAAGAAGCTTAGAACGAAAGCTTTTACCAGTTCCACTTTCACCAACTAAAGCGTATACAACTGTAGGAGAGAAGGTTTGTTTCAACAGTGAAATTGGATTTACCATATAAATTATTATAATCGAAAATCAACGGAAATCAATTGTTATATGGTCGGGAATGCCAAGATTATTCGAAGGGAAAACAAGACATTTGTCGCATAAATCAAACTTAACGGTGGAATCGTGAGCCCCGTAAACAGTATCTCCTGCCAAAGGGTGCCCGTGAAAAGCAGATTGCGCACGAATCTGGTGCTGGCGGCCTGTTTCAATTTGAAAATCACATTTTGTAAAGTCAAAACCATCTTTAGTAAACGTTTCAACAGGAATTATTGTTGTAATACATTCTTTTGAACTTTGAGGTACCGCTTTTTCCTGCCCTGAAATCACTTTTACAGTGTGAAAATCATCCCCGGTTTCATCCTCTTTGATAATATAATCAGTCCAGGTCTGGCTTTGACTTACAATTCCTTCAACTGTTGCAGAATACATTTTTTTAATCTGATGTTCTTTCATCTGTTCGGTAAACCATCTGGCACCTTCAAGGCTCATGGAAAAACAGATTAGACCACTAGTTTGTTTATCTATTCTATGCAAAGGCCCTGGCTTAAACGAAATTGACTGTTTGCCGCGGGTATTTTCATAATATTGGGTAACGAACTCTGCAAGCGAAACTTCATCCTTTTTAGCTTTCTGCACATTGATTCCGGCGGGTTTATTAAGAATCAGAATATTTTCATTTTCAAAAACAATAAGATTTTTGATATTTATGCTGTTTTCCGCTGAAGCTTTTACAAAATCAGCCTTATTTTGCACCGAATACTGCTTTAACAAAACATCTGCAATCGAAAGAACATCGTCTGCCGCTATTTTATAATCAGGCTTCTGCTTTTTTCCGTTTACTTTTATAAGGTTTTTACGAAGACTTTGATAAAGATTTGAAAGAGGAATTGAAGGTAAAAAGATTTTTATAACTTTGTCGAGGCGTCTTCCAATATCATCTTTACCTGTATTAAAATCTGTAAAATCCATAATAAAAGTATAGTAAAATTTAAGATTTAATGATAGAATTAAATATCATTTAAAGGATTTTTTTATGCCAACTAAGTATGAAAAATTAATTATGTTTTTTACACATCCGACTTTCCTTGCGGGAATCTTTAGCTGGCTAGGCGCGCAATTCTTAAAAACACTTATTCATCTTATCTACGGAAGAATTAAAACAATAAAAGATCTTATTGCAAATATGTTCTGGCGTACTGGTGGCATGCCTTCAAGTCATTCTGCCGTTGTAACTGCAGTTTGCACCTCAATAGGTATAAAAGAAGGTGTAACTTCAAGTATTTTTATGCTTTCTTTGCTAATAACTTTTATTACAATGCGTGATGCTGTTGGTGTACGCCGTTCAAGTGGTGTTCAGTCGCAAAAATTGAATGAACTTGGCCGCGAGCTTGAAAAGAATGAATGCATCAAAGAATATAAATCAATCAAAGAGGTAAATGGTCATACACCGATTCAAGTTATTATGGGAGCCCTGCTGGGTGTTCTTATCGGTTTTTCAATGAACCTGTTAAAATAAATTATAAATGAATATTGTAAAAAAAGTTCTCCCTTGGGTTGGGATTTTAATAACAGCAATTCTAACAATTACTTTCCGCACAATTCCAAAAGGCAAAACCTGGAAGAATTATAATATCGTTTATGTAAAAACAGATACTATTACACAAAACGTAGACCAGATTCTTTATGATAGCGGGGTAAGCGAGTTTGTTTCTTTAAAAAATCAGCGCATTCCAATTATGCTTTCTCATAACTCAATTGAAGAAACAATGCTTAAACTTAATATTTCTTCACCGGAAAATAAATACCTTTACGACAGACAAAATTATTTTCATGACAGCAACGGAGAATATACTCTTTATTATATTCCAGATCATTATGGCAAAAAAATTGACAGTGCAGTACAGCAATTAAATAAAGCAGGCATGAAAGCGGGAATTGACAGTACACTTTCATATTTGTGGCTCATTCCTGCAGTTGTAATTACTCTTGCAATAATCCTTTCGTTCTGTTCAAGACATAAAGCTGTATTTTTTATAAGTGCAATTCTTCCATGTATATACAGTTTGTGTAATGCTTTTTACGCTAATGCAATTGCGGTAGTTATTGTTTTATTGCTTCTGTTTATAATTTCGAATATCTATAACAGAAAAGGTGCTGTAAATAAAATCCTTAAAAATAATTTGCTTGTTGTTATTGCAGCGGGCATTTCATTTCTTTCAGCATTTTCTGTTTCGTTATTGTCGGGAATTATTTATATAGTTATGCTCGCAGGAACACTCTGTGCTTTCTTAGCGGGAACAGGCTTTGTTGTTTCAAGAAACAATAAATATGAGTTTAAGCCAGTTTTAATAGTTTCTGCAAAAAGGGTTTCTGTTTATGGCAAAAAATCAGGTTTGATTTTACCTATAGTTCTTGCAAGTGTAATTGTGATTATCGCTTACTTCCTGCTTGGTTCCTTTAATATTGCGGGTACAACAAATAAAGACAAAATCCTTTTGCCTGGAAAAACAGAAGTTTCAGATGCTAAGCTTCCTTTACTTGAAGATTATTTCCGCTGGAATTGGAACGTTATTACAGCGCCTTATAAATCAATAAACGGAAATTCTGAATATGATGATAATCATGTAGTTTATCCAAGATTCGAAGCAGAAGACGGAATTCTTACACAAAAGAATTATACAATGTATTATAATCAGAGTTTCAAAAATGAAATATATGAAAAAATAGACAATCTTGATTTTTATTCAATAGAAACTGTGTTAAAAGATCAGGGAAATGATTTTTATGCAGGATATATAAAGTCTGCTTCATATAATACAAGCATTTTCAGCATAATTATGATGATATTGTGCTTTTGTATGTTACTTTTTATTTATTTTTCCGCTATTATAGGAAAGGGTGGTAAAAAATGATTCATAACTATAAACATACAGAAAATGCCTTTTTACCAAAAACAGTTGTAATCCCTCTTTTGCAGGAAAAAGATATATACTGCAAGCCTGTAATAAAAATTGGCGAAGAAGTAAAAGAAGGCCAGATTATTGCAAGCTCTGATGTTTCTGTAATTCATTCGCCTGTTCCTGGAACTGTAAAAGATTTATGTTCTGTAAACTGTCCTGATGGCAAAATTGAAAAAGCCCTTGTTATTGATATGCACGGAAGCTTTTCTTATCTTGGAAAAAAGCCAAAGGAAGAAGAATGGCAAAAGCTGAGTCCTGCTAGTCTTGAACAAAAGCTTAATGATAAAGGTATTGTAAACGTATTTTCCTGTACAAAATCTGTGCCTGTTACTGAACAGATAAAATCATTTTTACGTAAAAAATCAAAGACAATTGTAGTTCGACTTTTTGATGAAGATACAATGCGCATTACAGATTCTCTGATGACAAACTTCTATTTTGATCAGATATATCAGGGTGCAAAAATCCTCTCAAAAATAACAGAAGCAAATGGAATTGTGTTTGTTCTCAACAGTAAAGAAATAAAAGCACGGAAACTTGAAAACGATGAAAAACAGGGTATCTATTATCTTGGTGTAGATACAAAGAATTTTACAAACGGATTCAAACACGGAATTATAAATGCCTTCAATAAATCAATGAGCAGAAATTGTCCTCTTTCAGTTTCGCGTTATGATTTTTTTGTTGACTCCTATACTCTTTATGATATTTATAATGCAGTTGTTTTTGATGAGCCTGTTCTTTCAAGACATATTAATTTTACCGGAAATTCAATTCCTGTTTCTTGTTTCTTAAACGTAAAGTTAGGCTATACTCTTAGGGAGGTCGTAAAACAGCTTGGCGGGTTTTCTAAAAAGCTTTCTGCAGTAATCATAAACGGAAAGCTTTGTGGAAACTCTGTAAACTCTCTTGATATCCCGATTACAAAATATGTTAAGTCAGTTGAATTTCTTTCAAAAAATAATTCAACAGATAGTCAGGTTTATTCATGTATAAAATGCGGTGAATGCCGTTATAATTGTCCTGTTGGACTTGCTCCTGATATTCTTTATGAATATGCCTACAAGAAAAACAATATTCCTGAAGATTTCCTTATGACTGCAACTTTGTGTATAAACTGCGGTCGATGTAATACTGTTTGCCAGGCAAGAATTCCTTTGTGCCAGGTAATTACCATGATAAAAAATAAGCTGGATAAAAATGAGTAAAGATAAATCTGATTTTTTACAAAATAAAAGAGTTTCTCTAAAGCCGTATATTTATGAAAAGCCTTCTATTTCTGCAGTTTCATTACGCATTCTTGTATTGCTTTCTCTTCAGATTATAGTTTTGTTTTTTACAAAAAGTTATAACGCCATAATTGTTATTGCATGTTCTGCATTCGGCTCGCTTCTTGCAAGTTTAATTCATTTTTTCCTTGTAAAGAAAAATAAGTTTTTGTCTCTTACAAATTTGATCCACGGTATTTTAATAGGAATGCTGCTTCCTCAAAATTATCCGCCTTTTACAGCACTATTAGTTTCTTTTGGAACGCTCCTTATTTTCAAATATGTATTTGAATCTTCCGAAAACTTCTGGATTAATATTGTAAGCGTTTCTGTTCTTATTGCATATTTTATTGGAAAGGTTTACTTCCCAAGCTTTTTAATTACACCAGATTTATTCAGTTTAAAAAATCCTTCTGTGCAGCTCATAAATAATGGAGTTTTCCCTGTTTATGATTTTGATGTTACACTCACTAATTTTTTGAATTCAAATTTATTAAATCATTTTAAGGTAACTCTTCCTCAGGGAATTTTATCTATGCTCTGGGATACAAATTCTGTTATTCCTGCATTCCGATTTAATCTGCTTACAATAATTGCATCACTTGTTCTTTTTTCAGACAATTCATTCTCAATGCTCATACCAACAATCTTCCTTTTTGTTTATCTTTTATTCATAAGATTGTTCTTCCCATATATTTCGGGCGGCGAGTTGAATCAGGGCGATATATTGCTTGCTCTTTTTACAAGCGGAACTTTGTTTACAGCCGTGTTTCTTATTCAATGGTTTGGAACGCATCCTATGACTGTTATTGGAAAAATCATCTACGCAATAATTGCTGGACTTTATGCATTTATTACAGTTGGTTGTGGAACCTCGCCAGTTGGAATGATTTATGTAATTATAATCTGCAATATTTTCAATCTTCTTATAAGACTCATTGAAGAAAAACGAATGGATTATCTTATGCATAAAATGACAAGAATTAGTCCTATTGATAAGGAGCTTTTGAATGCAGGAAATTAGTAACAAAAAGTTTTTCAAAAACTATGCATTTTTTATTCTTATCCTCCTGGTTGTGTTTGGTATTTTGTCATATTTTATTATTGTTTCAAGAAAATCCTGGAACAACAATCTTGCTATAACAGTTCAAAGAGTTCTTGATGAAAAAGAATCAAACAGATGGAAAGTAGGGGAGCATATAGAAATTAATACTCCTATTACAGTAAACTGTGCCGCTTATAAATTATCAGACACAAAGGATAATTCCGAAAAAACAGCTGTTATAATAAGAATCGTAAATTATTACGGTCCAATTCCTGCTGTATATATTTACAATGATAATGATGGTTCTGTTGATTTTATTGGATATTCTTCGCTTCATGGAAGAATTCAAACTCAGCTGATGAGTAATAAATCAGATAAACGTCGGGAATACTGGCAGGAATCAATTCCTTCAATTCTAGGCAAATAGGAAATGTAAATGAAAAGAAGATCTATATATGTTTTGATTGCTACAATTCTTGCAATTCTCGTTCCTGCACCCGGACGCTTTGTTTACGGAGTTGCGCTTGTATTAGAGCTTAATCTCATCATGCTCATTGGAACAGTAACAAACTCTCTTGTTAAGAAAATGAAGCTTGATGAACTTAATACCTTGATAATTCTTGTAATGATGATATCTACAACAATTCTATACAGACAGATTATGATTTTAATTTGCCCTGAAGTAATGCTCACTTTAGGAATTATGATTTATCTTACGCCTGTTTCTGTATTCAGTTTTGGTTATATTTTTTCAAACAGAGATGATCCGCTTCCAAAGAGACTAAAGCTCAATATGGTTCATGTTCTTACATTCTCAATTTATGTTCTTCTTTATTTCTTACTTCGAGATCTTGCAGGATATGGAACACTTACTTTCTTTGGAAAAGCACACCAGATATACGAAAAAGTAATTATTTCGCCAGATAATCTTGGATTTTTCTCAATTATGGCTTCAATTCCAGGTGCTTTAATTCTTTCTTCTGTATTGCTTTATATTCATATATTTGTTCGCAACAGATTTGACATTATGGACAAGGTGGAGGAAAACAAATGAATTTAGTAAATACATTCCTTTATTACCTTTTCTTTGCGAGTGCAATTCTGTTCATGGGCATTGGAACAAATAAAATCCTGGACTCGAAATTTGATAAATTAAAAAGCATTACATACTGCAGTAAAATAGTTATTTCCATTTTGATTTCTTCAATTCTGGGATGGCTCATAACAAAAGGAATTCTTGTTCCGCTCAAAATTACAGAGCTTTTGCCTTTAGTATGTTTCCTTGTTTACGTTTGTATAAACGCTTTCCTTGAAGCAATTATCCGACTTACTACAGGAAAATCTTCTGCAGAATTTATTATTTCATATCTTGTAATAATTCTTTCTGTTTCCGAAAGTATTTCAATTCCAAATACATTCTTTATTTCGGCTGGATGTCTTTTAGCATTTGTTGGAATTATTCCTTTTATAATGGCATTCAGAAAACGAAACAGCGATACAACTTCTGATGCTATTTTCTGCAGACTATTCCTATATCTTGCAATTTTACTTATAGGTCTTTCCTGCTGGGATGTTGCATGGTCTAATCCGGAGGTTTTCCAATGATTCTTTCAATAATTTTACTTATAATTGTAATTCTCATTGTTGCAATCCTTCTGATGTTTCTTTTTTATATTCTTTTTCCTTCAATTCACAATCAGAATAAAATCAAAGAAGATCCTATTATTTCAGACACAGAGCTTGAATATATAAAATCTGTAAAACAGAAAAACGAAAAATCAGATATGAGAGCTGTTGTTTTATGTTCGTGTGATAAAAAATTCGAAATGAAACGAAAGATTTTCAATGATTCCTATTCCTGCGCTTTGGTACATCAGTATTCAGGTACCGGAACTCCATGTAAGTTTGCCTGTATTGGACTTGGAGATTGCAAAAAAATCTGTACACAGCATGCTGTTTATATAAAAAATAATACAGCAGTAATTTCAAATCTTTGTATTGGCTGCGGAAAATGTGTTGATGTGTGCCCGATTCACATAATCAGGCTCATTCCTAAAAGTACAAAGGAATATACCTTGTGTGCAAACAAGTCGGACGAAAATTCCGGCTGTTCAGATGAATTAAAAACACAAAAAGTTGTCTGGAACGAAAGAAAACACTTTAAAATATGGGCAACTTGTTATAGAATATTTAAAGATATTATTAAGAAATAACAGAATATTTTTGGGGAATATTCTTAAAGTTATATAAAAAATTGTAAAAGGAGAAGGTCGCGGCAAAAAGGGTGGGAAGCCGTATATGTGGATATGAATTCAATATACGTTTGCTTCAATTTCAGGTCAGTGTCTGTATATTCCGATAGTCCGGATGAATACGACAGAATGTACCAGACTGTATATAAACCGCTTGCACGTTTCCTTTATTCACATCCCGATTTTAAATTTTCTTTTTCATTTACAGGTCCTCAGCTTCTTTATTATAAGAAAAAACGAAATGAGTTTTTAACAATCATAAAAGAGCTTGTTGAACGAAATCAGGTAGAAATCCTTGGCGGCGGTTTTTATGCGCCTGTTTTACCATTGCTTTTCCCTGTAGACCGAAATACCCAGATAGATATGCTGTCTACCGAAATCCGTCAAACTGTAGGAAAGCGTCCTCGTGGAATTACACTTTTTGGCGATATCTGGGATTCTTCTCTTGTAAATAATCTTCAGACCTGCGGTATTGAATATACATTGCTCGACAGCTGTTCTATTCCAGAAAATAAGCGGAACTTTTTATATAACATCACAAATGATCTTGGAAAGTCAGTTGAATTATTCCCTTATTATAATGAGTTTATTCCTCCTGCAGATATGCCTTGTGATATATTTGCAAAGAACATCTTGAAGGCTGTAGAAAAAACAGAAAAACAGGATGATTACTATCAGATTACACCAGACAAAATTGTAATACTTAGTATGAATTATCAGACAATCTCAGAGCTTGTTGGAGCTAAATGGTTTGAACAGTTTGATACATACTTAAAAAATACTCCCGATTCAAGAATTAAAACAGGAACTATTGATGAATATCGCAAAAAGCAGAGCATCAAAATCCCGGCTTATATTCCAACTGCAATGAACAGAATGCTCGACAGCTGGTGCGGATACCTTGTTCGCGATAGAAATCGTACAAGCTTTAAGAATACCGTTTATAATTTCATGGATAATTACAGAAGCTGTAGAAATCTTTATAACCGCATAACATACATGACAATTCTTATTAATCAATATAAGAAAGATAAGATGCGTAAGAAAGCTGCCAGAGAAAAGTTGCTGGAAGCTCAGGCGGGAAATGCAGTTTTGTGTACAATGAACGGTCCATACACAAATACAAAATATCGTCAGGATGCCTACAGAAGCCTTATAACTGCTGAAAAATTCCTTAGAGATGACGGAAAGTTTACAGAAGATGTTACACGTTTTGATTATACAAATGACGGCTTAAATGAATATATCTGTAAAATGCAAGCTTATTTTGCATATATTTCGTTACTTGGCGGAGCAGTTCAGGAACTTGATGTTATGAAAAACTGCGGAAACTATGCAGACAACCTGAATAGAGTTTTTGAATACGACGGCGCAGAAGATAATTACAACCGCGGACTTTTTATAGATCATCTTTTTGAAAACAGTCAGTTTGAACGATACATTAATAATGAAGCAGCGGGCGATGGTGTTTTCTCAAGAATTTATTACAAAGAAGTAAAGTTTTCTGCAAGTCGAAAAGAATTACAGCTTTTAGCAGAAGCCGAATATAAACCAACCCATCAAAAGGTTAGCCTTAGAAAAAAATATATCTTCAATTCTAACGGCATGAGTGTTCAATATATTCTTAAAAATGAAAGTGCAAAGCCTTTACAATTGAAATTTGCAGTAGAATCAAACTTTACTGATGTTAACTTTGAAAACGGGACTATAAGTTATTTTAATATTGAAGTTGCAGATAAAGAAAAGGTTCAGATAATTGATCCAAAGGGGTCTACAAAAGAGCTTAATCTTAAAGAACGCATGTCTGCATTAGATGTTGTACGCCTTACAGATTCAAAACGTGGTATTTCCTTTGCTTTTGAACCAAACGAAAACTGCGGATATTATTATTCACCGATTATTTTCCACAGACCAGACTTTATTACAAGTAAACTCATGACAACTGCTGCCACTTTTGTATCTACTTTGTATTGGGATATAGATATTGAAAGCGGCAAAGAAACAGAGAAGACAATAAACTTTACAATTACTTCTGTAAAAAAAGCAAAGAAAGAAAACTAATTATTTAGAAAGATTTGGTTTTTCTTCTTTAATCTTGAACTTTACAACCCAGTTAGCAGAATCCGGAGACAATCTTTTAAGCTTATATTTAACAATATAGTTTTTGCCTGGCTGGAAAATTTCTGTAAACGAAGCGTTGTAAATTTCGGCAGGGGAGAAGAACATGTTTCCCGGGTCATTAATATTACAACGGATTTCTACAGGTTCTCTGATATTTACAGCAATGTAGCCTTTTTCCTGGCCATTAAGAACTTTATATGCAGAGTAAAGCTCGTTCTGGATAAAGGTTGGCTCAATATTTTTCTGGAATTTAACAAGGGCACAGGAACGTGGATCTACGAATATGCGTTTGAAGGTCCAGCTTTCAAATGTTCCACTAACTGATGTCTGAAGATTGACAATTTTATCTTCTTTATCTTCCTTTTCTGAAGGAATTATCTGAGTTGTGTGCATTACAGCTTTTACTGCAAGGAATCCGTCTGGTGGATCCATTGTAAAATAAAGTGTACAGAACTGAGTTGTTCCTTCCTCTGGTTCAAGATTAAGCTCCCATTCAGGAAGTTCTTCAAGCTCTTCCTCTGTTTCTGCATCACAAAGGATTGTATATTCGATATTTTCAGAAATCTGTTCGTAATCAATAAGGTATGAATCAAGGACTATATCTGTTTTTTCTTCTACCAGATCACAAACCTTAAGATAAGGCAGCGACTGAAAAATAGTAACAAGTTCTTCATCTGAAGGCTTGATAGTGTTAGATGTTAATACAATTTTATTAATAACAAATACGTCATCTTCAAGATCATCAACTTTAATTCTTCGAGTTGTTGTACAGGAAGCCAAAAGAGTAATAAAAACGATAGTCAAAAATAATATTTTTTTCATAATAAGTAAATTCTATACTATAAAAAGAAAGTGTCAAGTAAAATGTTTGAAAATAATAAATTTTGAATCTCTTCATATATAAAAAATAGCTTACGCCGAATTTCGCCTTGCAAAAACCGGCGGTTAACCGCCTAAACGCTGAATTGCCTTGGAACTATATACGTTGCCGCTCTCGCGGCAGCAATTCAGAGTTTTTTTTTGCAATTCGAAATTCGGCTCGCGCTATTTTTTTATATCAATATAATATAATTATTTATCAACATTTTATTATATTTTTGACTATATTTTTTACTTCACAGATGCCGATAAATAGTTTATAATTAATATATTGTTTAAAAGTCCATAATCATTAAAAAAAAGTTACATGATGAGTGTTTATACAAACTTTACTACAAAATTAGGAGACTTTTATGTCAAAAGCAAAAATCAATCGAAAAGCTGGTCGTGCCGGAATATGGCTTCCATGGTACGCTTACATGCATATTATTCTGGTTTATACTTCTCCGTTTTTACTTCTCACACCAGTTGGACTTTTAACAGACCTTTTCAGTATGGAAGAATTTGGTCTTATATTTACTAATCCGATAATCAATTTTATTACTGTAATAACCTTTGTTATAGCTTTTGCAATGGCTTTTTGGGAAAGAAAATTCCTTAAAGAATATAATGGTTCTCCTGAATCTATCAAAAAGACAAACCAAAAGCTTAAAATCACTGCATTAGGTAATATTGCAATTCCTATCACTTTACAGTTTGTTCAGGCAACGGCAATAATTATTTTCTTAAAAAGAAATAATATTCAACTACGAGCTTTTTTGGGACAAGATCCATCTGTTTTTATATACATGGTTTTGCTTGGCTCTTTGTTTGATATAGGTCTTTTATTCTATGTACTTCAGGTTCGTGTAATTGAACCTCGTTTGCGAGATATTCCTTTTAATAAAAAAGAGCTTCCACTAAATTTAATTCAACGAAATGTTCTTACAATGTCTTTTGGTGTTCTTGGATGTATGTTCCTTATATTTGTTACTTTGAATCCTCTTGCATTACAGGAAGGAGCAAGCACTGTTTATAAAAGACTTTTGCCTATTATTATTTATTCTTTAAGTTATTTTGTTACTGTAAACCTGCTGCTTACAGATGATATAAAATTATGTTTAAAAAGAATTAATCATGTTACAGATGCCCTCAGCAACAACGATTACACAGTAGAAGATCAGTGGGCAACAAATCGCAGTGAGTTAGGTCTTATTGTTCATTCTGTAAATAATTTTAAAAATAAAGCAAATGGGATTCTTGTAAAATTTGATAATTCTGCAAAAAGAACTTCTTCTGAGTCTGATGATCTTGTATCTAATATGGATATTACTAAAAACAATATTGCAAGTATTACAGAATCTCTTTCAAGCATTAAATCCGAAATTGAAAATCAGTCTGCTGGTGTTCAGGAATCTAATTCTTCGATTGAACAGATTATGGGTAATATTCGTGCCCTTAATAATTCTATTGAAGCACAGGCTGCTGGCGTTACACAGTCTTCTGCTGCTGTAGAAGAAATGGTTGCTAATATTGCTTCGGTTTCTCAGATTCTCGAAAAGAATAATGAGATGGTAAATCTTCTTACTGAAGCTTCTGAAAAAGGGCAGGAACAGGTTAAGATTGCCGTAGATACTGCAGAAGGTGTTTTACAGCAGTCTGCCGGTATTCTGCAGGCTTCAAGCATCATTCAGAATATTGCAAGCCGTACAAACCTCCTTGCTATGAACGCAGCTATTGAGTCTGCTCATGCTGGTGAAGCAGGTAAGGGTTTTGCAGTAGTTGCTGAAGAAATCCGAAAGCTTGCAGAGCAATCAAGCTCTCAGTCAAAAGCTATTGATGAAAATCTTCATTCTCTTTCTGATGCAATTTCTCATATTACAACAGATATTGGACACGTTAAAGTTGCCTTTGAAAGTATTTATGACCTTTCTCAAAAGGTTCGTGAACAGGAAACTGTTATTGCAAACGCAATGGAAGAGCAGAATTCCGGTAACCAGCAGGTGCTCGAAGCCATGCATGCAATCAGCGATTCAACAACAGAGGTTAAGAACGGTTCTGCAGAAATGCTTGTTGGCGGAGAACAGATTCTTAAAGAAATGCAACAGCTTTCAGAAATTACAAGGGTTATTTCTGAAACTATGAATCAGATTAATGATTTCTCTATGCATATTTCAGATGCAGTTGCCGTAACAACAGCTTCTACAAATTCTACTAAACAGAACGTTACCGGTTTGATTAGTGAACTTGAATCCTTTAAACTGTCAGAATAGAGGTGAGGACAAATGTTAGACCCGGTAAAAGAATTATTTGATATTAAAGGGCCAAAGGTTGCTGAAGCCTTAAATAAAAGACATTTTGAAGCTTATTATCTGTCTAATAAAGAAGACGCTGTAACAAAAATTCTTGAGCTTATTCCAAAAAATCATTCTGTTGCCTGGGGCGGTACAATGACAATGGACCAGCTTGGGCTTAAAGATAAGCTTATTTCTGCCGGTTATACTTTAATTGA
>CAMKDH010000028.1 GCA_946411215.1 uncultured Treponema sp.
CCATACGGACGTTATGCAATCCTTTCTGATATCCTTGGTGAAGAAGATCACCTTGGTGATATGGACTTTAAGGTAGCCGGTACTGAAGACGGTATTACAGGCTTCCAGATGGATATTAAGATTGCCGGTGTTACAACAGAAATCATGAAGAAGGCTATGGAACAGGCTCGTGCAGGACGTCTTTTCATTCTTGGAAAGATGAAGGAATGCATCGACAAGCCGGCTCCACTTGCTAAGAACGCTCCACAGATCCTCACAATGAAGATTCCTGTAGACAAGATTGGCGCCCTCATCGGACCAGGCGGAAAGAATGTTAAAGCTCTGTGCGCTCAGTATGATGTAACAATCAATACAGAAGATGACGGAACTGTAACAATCTACTCTAAGAACGGAATGAACGCAGAAGCAGCAAAGAAGGCTGTAAAGGGCATTACAGAAGATCCAGAAGTAGGAACAATCTACCAGGGAACTGTAAAGCGCATTATGGACTTTGGTGCTTTCGTAGAAATCCTCCCAGGAAAAGAAGGTCTTTGCCATATTTCTAAGCTTTCAAAACAGCGCGTAAACAAGGTAACAGACGTTCTTACAGAAGGCCAGGTAATCCCAGTTAAACTCCTCGAAGTAGACAAGCAGGGCCGTTTGAACCTGTCTTATATAGATGCTTTGGAGAACTAAGGATTATATTATATTACATTTATAATACTTAGAAGAATTAATAGAAAAAGCCCTAGGGCGGAGTGAAAAATGGCCGGGGACAACATCTTTTCGTTGGCCACGGCTATTTTTCACGGGAGCCCTAGGGCTTTTTCCTTAAGAATTCATTTGTTTTTTTGAATAACAAGTAATATAATAGAAGAATGAATGTGTGGCATTTTGGATCATTTTTTGACCGGAATGCTATTTTTTTAGGGGAGTGGCTACACAGCATCTTATGCCAAGAATTATAACTTTTGACATCTGCTCATTAATAACTCTTGTTATACTTATTTCTTCTCTATTTTTCAGGAAAATGACCAGAGGTAAAAGTAATGTTCTTTATATAGTTCTTGCAACATTTGTATTTCTTTCCGGTGTTTTCGATATTCTCCGCATTTATCTTCCCACAAAACTACCTCATGATGTATTAAGTTCTCAGGTACAGATTTACATTTACAATTATCTTTATTTTATTTTCAGAAATCTTTCAACACCTACATATATCCTTTTTATTTTTTCTGTATGCGGAATGTGGCACGAGTTTAATAAGGATATTCTTTTAAAACTAACCTGGGGCGTTCCTGTTTTTGCCATTATTGCACTTATTGTAATGGACGTTTTTGTTCATAAGCTTTTTGTAATTACACCAGACCTAGAATATGTCCGTGGTCCCTGGCTTTCATATATGAGAATCTGTGCTGTATGGATTCTTGCCTATTCAGTAATCTGTCTTGTATATAATAGAAACATGATTTCTCGGCAGAAGTTCTTCCTGCTTTTAACCTTGTGTCCAATTAATGTTATTGGTGTAGTTATCCAGCAGTATTTTCCGCGATACATGGTTGAAATTTTGTGTACAACATTCCCGCTGCTTTTTATCTCGCTTGCTGTTCAAAAACCGGAAGAGATTATTGACCTTACTTCGGGTAGTTTGAATTATTATGCGTTCAGGGAAGAAATCAGGAGAAACCTTGGTGCTAAACGAAAGCTCCGTTTTATCATTATAAAAATCCTGGACTTTGATAAAATCAAAAATACAATTGGTAAAGAAAATGTCTCTTCTTTCCTTGCTAATATAATCAAATCTTTGTATGCAATCTGTAGCAATGATGAATATGATGTTTATTATCTTGGCGAAGGTTCTTTTGCAATTCTTACTTTGCGTGATGATGCTAACGAAATTGATACAGTAGCCCAGAAAACAAGAAACTTTTTTGCGGGCAGACATGAAATCCATAATATCAATTTGATGTTTGATTTTAAGATGTGCTTTGTGCGCTGTCCTGAAGATCTTAAGGATTATGATTCTGTAATCAACTTTGAGAAAAATCTTGTTCACTCTGTAAAAGAAATGAACTCTCTTGTTTATTTGCGCGAAATTGCATCATCAACCGATTTCCAGATTTCTAATCAGATTGATAGAATTATTCAGCATGCTATTAGAGACAATCGTTTTGAAATGTATTATCAGCCGATTTACGAAATCAATACAAGACAATATGTTTCGGCAGAAGCATTAATTCGTCTTAAGGATGAAACTTTTGGTTTTGTGTCTCCCGCTATATTTATTCCCGCTGCAGAAAAAACTGGTGCCATCCACGAAATAGGGGATTTTGTTCTTGAAGATGTAATCAGTTTTATTTCGCAGAACAACCTTGAAGAATACGGTATTGATTATATTGAACTCAACCTTTCTGTTGCACAATGTATTGAAAGTAATCTTTCTGACAAGGTAATGGACCTGCTCGAAAAATATACAGTAAGCCCTGATAAAATCAATCTTGAAATTACAGAAACTTCCCAGGATGTAAACTATGATGTTATTGAGCGGAATATAAACAAGCTTTCCGATAAAGGTATTTCATTCTCACTTGATGATTATGGAACAGGCTATTCAAATATTTTAAGAATCTCACGGCTTCCACTTGATATAATCAAACTTGATAAGAGTTTTGTTGATGATCTTGATAAGCCTGGAATGAAAACTGTAATTTCCGAAACTATTGAAATGCTCAAGAAGATGAATAAAAAGATTCTTGTTGAAGGCGTTGAAACATACGAAGATTTTGATTACTTTAGAAATGCCGGTTGTGATTATATTCAGGGCTACTATTTTTCAAAGCCTCTTACAAAGTCGGAATTCTTTGATTTTATGATAGCATCAGAAAACGGTAAAGCTTCTTCAACTATAACAAATGCAAGCTTTAAAGCAGGAGGTACATCCGATGAATGATTTTATGATGTACGATGTCTCTGCTCTTTTTATTTTCTTGACTCTTATAATTTCAAATATATCAAAGCATAGAATGAAGGGACGTACAAACTCTTTGTACCTCATGGTTCTTGTTGTTTCCTGTATTACAATTGCGTTCAGAATTATTTATCAGATTATTCTGCGTCATTGTCCATATTCGCCTAATGCAGTAATGATTGCAAAAACTTTTGTATATCTTTCACTTATAGGGCGAAGCCTTGTTTATTCCGTAGGTCTTTTATTTGTTTTTTCATCTATTGGTATTCTTCCGATTTTCCTTCGAAATGATACTTTAAAGATTTTCCTTATTCTTTTATTTGTAATTCCTATCCTTTATATTTTGATGGATTGCGTAAAGCATATTATTTTTAAAATCACAAAAGACATGGAACTCATATTCCTGCCGCCAATGGTAGTGTTGAATATCTGTATCTTGACGTTGCTGTTTTTTGGATTTGTAATGCTTCTTGTTTATCAGAGGGTTCTTAATAAGATTCATGTTGCTTATGGTCTTTCGCTTTTCCCTGTAAACTCTCTGCTTTTTATTTTGCAGACAATCTATCCTCAGGTCCAGATTGAAATGTTTGTAATTGCAATAACCTGCTATCTGGCTTTTGCTACAATTCAGCGACCGGAGCTTCTTATAAATTCAGAAACTCTTGCACAGTCTTCAATTGCTTTTGAAAATGAACTTAAAAAATCAATGAGTGTTTCTGTTCCTGGAAAATTCATTTTCATTAAAATAACAAATTACAAAAACATTAACATGTATGTTGGAAATGATAAATTTATTGAACTCCTTAAGCAGATTACAATCTTCCTTCATGATTTGTCTAAAAAGCAGAAGCTTGGTTCAAATGTTTATTATCTCAACGACTATGTTTATGCGCTTCCAACAGAAGGTCAGACCGAGCTTATGGTAGATGCTGTCCTTAGAGACCTTCAGACATATTTTTCACAGGTGTTCATTCTTGATGGTGTGCGAATAAATCTTGAAACAAGAATCTGCGCAGTAAGAGTTCCTGATGATATTGATAATTATGAATATCTGCTTTACATATCAAAACAGTTTTATAAGATTATTGAAGCCAACGGAAAACCTCAGTGGTATAAGGATTATGTTTCTGACAGAAACTTTGTCATAAGAAAAAATCTTGAAGCTATTCTTGACCGTGCAATTGCCGAAAAGAGTTTTGATGTTTATTATCAGCCTATTTACAATATAAGAAGAAAGGCTTTTACTTGTGCCGAAGCTCTTGTTCGTTTGAATGATCCTGATTATGGAAATATTCCGCCAGGACTCTTTATTCCTTATGCAGAAAAAACAAATAAGATTCATATAATCGGAAATTTTGTCCTTGAAAAAGTCTGCAAGTTTATTGGCAGCGAAGAGTATAAAGCTTTGGGAATTGACTATATTGAAGTAAATATGTCTGTTGCTCAGTGTTTTGAAACTGACCTTGTAACAAAGATGCGCAGTTGGATGGAAAAATATAATGTTGAACCAATGCAGCTCAGACTTGAAATTACAGAAAACGCTGCAACCTTTAACCCTCAGATTGTAGAAAAGAATATGCATGTTCTTCACAAGATGGGTGTAAGCTTTGCGCTTGATGATTACGGAACCGGATTCTCGAATATAAAGAAAATGATTTCGCTTCCGTTTGATGTTGTAAAATTGAACAAAACTTTTGTTGACGAAATTGATAATCCAAATACAGAAACTGTCGTAAAAGATACAATTCATATGCTTAAGTCACTTGGAAAAGAAGTTCTTATTGAAGGTATTGAAACAAAAGACCGTGCAGACCTCTTTACAAACTATGACTATGACAAGAAACTTGGTTGCGATTATCTGCAGGGATTCTATTTTTCTAAGCCGCTTCCTCAAACAGAATTTGTTAAGTTTCTTACAATATGATATATTTATAATATGAATAAAATCGAAGTAAAATGTGTTGCCTCTGAGGGTGCCGTAATTCCTTGTTATAAAACAGAAGGAGCTGCCGGTGCCGATGTTTGTGCATTTATAAATGAACCTGTAACAATTGCGCCTGGTAGTTTTGCAATGATCCCAACCGGATTATTCTTTGAAATTCCTATGGGCTATGAAATTCAGGTTCGTCCACGTTCTGGTCTTGCCGCTAAGAATGGAATCACAGTTTTAAATACTCCCGGAACAATCGACAGTGATTATCGCGGTGAACTAAAAATCATTTTGATTAATCTTGGAAAAGAAGCCTTTGTGGTAAATAACGGTGAACGTATTGCTCAAATAATTGTGAGTCCTGTTACTCTTGCAGATTTTACAATTACCGATTCTTTATCTGATACAACTAGAGGAGAAAAGGGGTTTGGCTCTACAGGCGTCTAAGCCTTCTAAATTGGGAAGGGGCATCTTAATCAAATATCTCTACAAGGAATTGTTTTACTACTTCCTCATCTGTTTTGCTTTTTTGTTTGTAGTTTTTTTTGCAAATCAGATTCTTTTAATTGGTGAGGATATGCTTGCAAAACGAGCACCTTTTAGTGATGTTGCAAAAATCATGATTTACAGTATGCCCGCTATTATTGCACAGTCTGCGCCTTTCGCAACCTTAGTTGGATTTCTTATGTGTCTTGGCCGAATGGCGAGCGATAATGAAATACTGATTTTCCGTGCTTCGGGCTTTAGCTTCCGTTCTATTTTGTATCCTGTTTTAGTGCTGGGGCTTGCCATTTCGTTTGCATCTTTTTTTGTAAATGATTATCTTTTGCCGCTTGGAACAATTAAATATAATCAGCTTTACCGTCAGATAATGAGGTCTAATCCTACTGTTGTTCTTGAACCAAACAGCGTAAAACAAATTGGAAAATCTACAGTTGTAATTGGTGATGTAAAAGATTCTGAAGTTTCGGATATCATATTTTTTTCAAAGAAAGATTCAAACGAAGAAACTATAATTGTTGCAGGACAATCAATTCTTACAGGTGCAAAAAATCAGGGTGTTCTTCTGCAGCTTGATATGTCTGAATCTATGATGACAACTCTGGATTTGAAAGACCTTTCTAACTATGATGTCCTGGCTGCTGAAAAAACTGTCCTTAATATTTTTGATTCTACAATCACTGGCCGTGGTGGAAAAAATCCGCGCGAAATGACTTTCTACGATCTTTTCAGGGAAATTAAATCAATGAAGTCAGACCCCGACGAAGATCCTATCAGAATAAATACCTGGATGATGGAATATTATAAAAAGTTTGCAATTCCCTTTGGTTCAATCTTTTTTGCATTCCTTGCTTTTTCAATTGCGTTTTTATTTGGAAAACATAACGGTCTTACAATGGGACTTTTTACCGGAATTATAATCTGTGTTTTATATTGGGCTATGCAGATTTCTGGTCAGCTGCTTGTTACTCGTGTAAACCTGGATGCCTTCCTTTGTATCTGGGTTCCGAATATTTTGATGGCAGTTGTTGCTGCAGTTTTGTGTCTTAATCTTATAAGGAAGTAGGGGGAGTGATTTGAAATTTGTTGAATACATAATCCGAAAGCTTATCCCCTTCTTCCTTGTGTCGTTAGTTTTTATTGCGCTCATTTTGAATCTTGTAGATTTGTTTATGAATATTTCCCGTTACCTTGAAATGAATGCTCCTGCAAGACAGGTTTTCAAGGTAATGATTTTATATACTCCAAAAACAATCTGGTATGCAGCTCCAATTGCATTCCTGTTTTCGGTTACTTATATTTTGAGTGACCTTTATGCAAAGAATGAAATGGAAGCGCTTTTTGCTTCGGGAGTTTCGCTTTTCCGTTTTATAACTCCGGTGCTTGTTGTAGCGGCTATGCTTTCTGTTGGAATGTTCTTTCTGGAAGACAAACTTGTTGTAACAACTCTTGAACAAAAGGTGGCGCTGCAAAAAATGCTCCTTGATCAGGAGGAGTCTGCAAATAACGAAAATATTGTTGTACTTTCTGATTCTGCAAAAATTATTTATAAGGCACGTCGTTATCGTGATGCTTCTAAGCGTCTTGAAAATGTAATCTTTGTTTTTAGAAATGATGAAAAGAAGCTCGAAGCAATTATTCATGCAGATGAAGCGTTGTGGAATGAAGACCAGCAAATTTGGGAACTTGAAAATCCTGTTCAGTTTGAGAACAAAGATAATTCTCTTATGAGAACTCCTGTGTCCGAAAACTATAAATCACAATTAACCGAAAGCTACGAGATTTTTAGAAAAGTTACTGTAGATGTTGCAAGTGTAAATGCGGCTGACGCAAAGATTTATATAAACCATCTTAAAAAAGCAGGTCTCCCGTATAATGAGCCGCTTTCTGTTTATTATAAAAAATTTGCGTTTCCATTTATCTTATTTATTGCAGCATTTTTAGCAATTGGGGTTACCGGAAAAACCCGCAAAAATGTTCTTTTAATAAGTTTGTCACTTTCGATTACTGCAGTTGTTTTATTTTATGTATTCCAGATGGCAACAATGGTCCTTGCAAAAACTGGAGTTATGACTCCTTTTATGGGAGCGTGGTTGCCTGATGTAGTATTCTTATTTATAGCAGGATTTTTGCTGAAATTTAGCAGGACTTAGTGTGGTCCCTGAGCCTGTCGAAGGGATCGAAGGTTTGAAAATGGTTATGAATATATTTGATATTAAACATAAAGCCTCTGATGGAAAAGCCCGGACAGGTGTGCTTCATTTACCTCATGGCGATGTACAGACTCCTGTTTTTATGCCTGTTGGAACAAATGCAACAGTTAAGGCAATGCCTAATGATTTTTTGAATGAAATTGGTTTTGAAATTATTCTTGCAAATACATATCATCTTTTTTTGCGTCCTGGGGCAGATTTAATTCAGGAAGCGGGCGGACTTCACGGATTTTCAAAATGGGAACGCAACTTCCTTACAGACTCTGGCGGCTTCCAGGTTTTTTCATTAAGCAAGCTTCGAAAAATTACAGATGAAGGCGTAAAGTTTCAGAGCAATATTGACGGAAGCTATCACATGTTTACTCCAGAGAATGTTGTTCAGACTCAGGTTAAGTTTAATTCCGATATTCAGATGCAGCTTGATGTTTGTACAGGTTATGACGAACCACGGAAAAATGCAGAAAAAGCTTTGCGCATAACAAGTGACTGGCTTGTTCGTGCAAAAAAGGAATGGGAAGAAGCCTGTCAGAACGGATACAAAGGTATTCTTTTTCCGATTGTTCAGGGACATTTTAGTGAAGACCTTCGTAAACAAAGTGCAGAGTTTGTTTCTTCTTTGGACATGCCTGGTATTGCAATTGGAGGCCTTAGTGTAGGGGAGCCTCACGACGAGTTTGTTCATTTTATGAATTACACCTGTGGCTTTTTACCGGAAGATAAACCAAAGTATGTAATGGGAATTGGAACCCCGGAATATATTCTTGATGCGGTAGCAGCGGGCGTAGACATGTTTGATTGTGTTCTTCCAACCCGTAATGCCAGAAACGGTTCTTATTTTACACATGACGGAAATCTTTCTATAAAGCAGGAACGTTTTATTCACGACTTTAAGCCGATTGACAGTGAATGTAATTGTAAAGTTTGCCGTACTTATTCCCGAAGTTATTTAAGACATCTTTTTAAAGAGCAGGAAATCTTAAGCTGTATTCTTGCGTCTTATCATAATCTGTATTTCTTATGGAATATGATGAATGAGATTCGCGCTGCCATTAACGAAGACCGTTTTGAGCAGTATAAAAAGGATTTTTTAGACAGGTTTAACAAGGGAGAAATCTCATGAAAAAAATTATTTTTTTTCTTATCATATTAAGTATATTCGGAAGCTGTTTTGCGCAGGAAGCAATCGAGGCTGATGACACCCCGACTGTTACTGCTTCAAAAGGCGGTTATGCCGAAGTCCCTCCCGCAAAAAGACCAAAGCCTATAGATCAGGAAAAAGCTCAGGCTGCTGCCGAAAAAGATGAAACCCCTGAAGATGAAGAAAATAATCGGAATACAATCCGCTACGGGCTTCCTTCGGAAATTGGTACACTTCTTGATACTCTGCTTAAAAATGATGATCCTAGATATACAGAAGAAATTTACGATTTGTTCCAGGTTACAAAAAGCCCTGTAATTAAAGAGAAGGTTCTTAAATATTTTACAAAAGCCGAAGACCCTTGTCTTGAAGATTATGCTGTAGATCTTTTGAATGACCCTTATGATGAAAACAATTCTGTTGTAAAAGCAACGTTTCAGTATGTTAGTGCAGTAAAAACAAAGGCAGCTATTCCTGCTGTAATTACTCTTGTAGAAAGCGAAAACGAAAATTATTTTAATGATGCAATTTCTACACTTGGAGATATTGGCGGACCTGAAGAAGCAATGTTCCTTGTAGAATATCTTGACCGTGATGATTTAAGCGATGCCCAGCGTCAGACCCTTATGAGAAACTGCGGTAAAATGCATGCTGTAGAAACCTGGGATAAGCTTGTTGATATTCTGGACAATGATGATGAAAATACTTTTGTAAGAATGTATGCGGCTGAAAGTCTTGGACTTATGGAAGTCGAAAAATCTGTTCCTGTTCTTGTTCAGCATTTTGATGCAACAGATCCAAACCTGCGCCAGTATGTTATAAAGGGCCTCAGTCATTTTCCTGATGTGGTTGAAGCAAAGGCAACTATAATTCAGGGAATTCGTGATGAGCACTGGAAGGTTCGTCAGGAAGCAATTCGTACTGTAAAAGAAAATAAAACAACAGATGCAATGCAGTATCTTATTTACCGTGCAAAAAATGATTCTGAAAAATTGATTAAAGAAGAAAGCTATTCTTCTATTGCGGCTCTTAATACAGATGACGGAAATGATTTTTTGATTGCGCAGCTTAAAGATAAAAAAGTTGCCGACGGAACAAAAAAGAAAATTGTAGAAGTGCTTTTGAAAGAAGATCATGCAGGCGAAAAAGATGTTATTGAACTTGCAAAATCTGTTGCCAAAGATGATAAGCGAAAAGACTTGCGTTATGCCATTGCAAAAGAAATGGTAAAAAATTATAAAAGCTCTTACGACGAAGTTGCACAGATGTATCTTGAATCAAAAGACTCAACAACAATTTCTCTTGGTCTTGATATGTATAAGCAGAAAAAATCTTCTTCACTTGAACCATATGTTAATACAATTGCCAGCGAAAAGAAAAACAGCGCTAATAAGAAACGCGCTCAGAAGCTGCTTGGCATAGAAGAAGAAACAGAAGAAAAGAAAGAAGACGCTAAATAGCACTACTCATAAAGTTTATTGACCAATCCTAAAACACTATTAATCTTTCTCTCTTCGTCGTGTGTAAACTCTACGGTTTCTTCTATGAGAGTTTCAAGACTGTGATGAGATTCCATTACTGCTGTGTTGAAGCCTCTAGTTACTTTGTACCAGTAATTTCCGCTGCCATCATTATAAAGAGTAATAAAACCGCATTCCTTGTTTTTCTGTTTTGCAATTGCTGTATGCATAATCCAGTCAAGAGAATCTATAAGGCTTTCTTTTCCAACAGGATCATAAATGTTTGCATTAAGATTACGGCTCCAGCGTTTTTCGGAAAGAGGCATAAGGTCAAGATTTTTTACAGCATTTATAATTGTAGCCATTTTTTCGCCGTCCATTAAAGGTCCGTAATTCTTTATCTGAATCTGTCCTCTAAGGTTAGCGCATGCATTAAGCTTGTTTTTATTCTGTTCTGTTTTTACAGCCAGCGTAATATACTCAAGCGGTAAAATTGCAGTTTTCTTTCCTTTAATCTTTACAGTTTCAAAAACAAAGTCGCCGAGAGAAAGAGAATTTTCTGCGGTAATCTCTGTTTGAGTTGAAGAAGATTGTTTTCCTTTTTTTGACTTTTCTGAACGGGAAGCTTTGTTTCCTTTTTTTAGTTTATCTGCTGCAAGTGCAAGTCCACTATCAAGATTCTCTTTAACTGGTTTACATGCCTTCAACCTTGCAAACAACTGCGGATTTATTGTATCAAGCATTGGTTTCGTGAGCGGAGAAACACTCATTGCAAAAATGCGTGATGTTCTTACAATTTCTCCAGCTACAAAAAAGAGCGGATCCTGGCGGAACATTACAGACCCAGGATGAATGCAGATGTGGTCTGCTGTAAGGGAACGGTAATTTTCGCGGCCAGTTCTGATGCAGACAAACTGAATCATTCCGGCTGCAATGCAGCAAAGGTAATCGCTCATGTTACCGCCGTTTTCTATAATCGGAATACCAAGCTTTTCGCCAACAATTTCTCCAAGCTGCCATTTTATGTTATCAATTTCAGCCATAACGCGTTCATCAAGATAATTCTTTTTGCAGAACTTTTCGCGGTTATCTGTCTGTTTGTATGCACGGAATAAATTTATATATGTTCCAAAGTCGCCTGATAAATCGCGGAAACGGTGATGTGCTTTGCGGGCTTCCATTTCTTCATTTGGCGGGAGAAGGAACGGCGAGTTTGCAGAAAGGAATGCAGCGGCTATCAAAGTCTTTTCAATAACGTCCGGGAAGCGCATAACTGACTCAACAATGATTCTGCTTATGCGTGGTTCAAGCGGGAATAAAACCATCATCTTTCCAATTGCAGAAAGTGTGTTATCTTCGTCTAACGCACCTAGCATATTAAGAGTGTCTACTGCGCCAATAATTCCTTCACGGCCAGGAGAAGCAATAAAATCAAAGTTATAAAAATCGGTAATGCCAAGCTCGGCCATGCGAAGAACTACTTCACTTAAATCTGTGCGGTAGATTTCTTCGGTAGTGTAGAGTGGGCGGGCTTCAAAATCTTTTCTGCTGTAAAGTCTGTAGCAAACACCTTCGTGTGTACGACCGGCACGTCCCTTGCGCTGATTGCAGCTTGCTTTGGAAACAGGAGTTTCATTTAAGCTTGAAGTAAATGTTCTTGGACTGTAAAAATTGAGCTTTGCAAGACCCGAATCAATTACAGTAGTTATATCATGAATTGTAACAGAGGTTTCAGCGATGTTAGTTGTAACTATCACTTTTTTCTTTCCGGCTGGAGGATCTTCAAAAACGCGTTCCTGTTCTTCTTTTGCAAGACGTCCATACAAAGGCAGAATATGTAAATGTCTGCTGAACGGGCAGTGCAAAAGCCGTTCAACACAATCCTTTATGATTTTTTCTCCAGGAAGGAAAATGAGCATTCCGCCGTTAATATCATCTTCTGTATCGTTGTCTAAAACGCGATCTACTGTTGTGCAGATTTTTGAAAGAAGAATATCGCAGCCCGCTTCTGTTGCAGTTGTAGCACCACCTTGAATAGGGTCGTAAATTACGCTTACAGGATATGTAATTGTATCAATTGAAACTATAGGCGCTCCGTCAAAATATTCGCTGAAAGCCTGAGTGTTCATTGTTGCAGAAGAAACAATTACATGAAAGTCGGAACGTTCTTTTAGAACTCGCTTCAAAAGTCCAAGAATAAAATCAATGTTCAGACTGCGTTCATGTGCTTCATCTACCATTACAACACTGTACTTGCTTAGCCAAGGATCAAGCTTCATTTCCTGCAGCAGAATCCCATCAGTCATAATCTTAATGCGTGTATCCTGATTTGTGTTATCTTCAAAACGCATTTTATAACCAACAAGGCCCGGATACGGAGTATTCATCTGCTTAGAAATAAATTCACTTACGCTAAGCGCTGCAATTCGTCTTGGCTGAGTAACTGCAATCATTCCATTTGTTGCGTAGCCCGCTTCGTATAAAATTACCGGAATCTGAGTTGTCTTTCCTGAACCTGTAGGGCTTTCAACAATGATAACTTTATTCTGCTCCATACAGTCAAGAATTTTTTGTTTCTGTTCATAAACAGGCAGTGACTTATAATCTATTGCCATAAAATAATATCCTTCGTGTGTTTTTTATTTATATCAATACGGCGGGTAATGTATTTTGCCCAATTAGCACGGGGAACATCCCATAAATAATTTACAAAATCCTGATTGAGCGGTTTTACTACATATTCGTTTGCAGTATTGATATATGTTGTTATAAAAAAGTTTTCTGAATTAATAAGGGTAGGAGGGTTTCCGTTCACCTGTTTTCTAAAAGTAAGCTTTACCATAAGACCATCGCCTGTATTGTCTCGTTCTCCAATTGGATTTGTTGAAGAAAAATCAGGCTTTGTTCTCTGTCCGCTGATTGTGTTTCCGTTTGCAAACATAATTACTTTTTGAGAATTTGTTTCGTGGTAAAAAATATACTTTCTGTCTTTAATTATATGTGCGTGATTAGACCATACAATATCAGCACCTGCGTCTAACAACTGCATATAAAAATCATCACGTGAATCTGGAATTGTACGGGTGTATTCAACTTCATAAGCATGAATTGAAATTACAACAAGGTCACACGGATGTTTCTGCCTCAGCTCCTTTACTTTCCATGCAAAAGAATTGTGAGCAGCTTCAGAGTTTTCAATATAATTTATATATTCAGAATGTGCCGGCTGATTAAGGATTTCTGTAACAGGAATAAACAGAATCTTCCAGCCTTTTTTATCTATGAGGTTGTAAGTCATTTCTGCTTTCTTGCCATCCTTGAGGCCTGAAAAATAAATATTTTCATTTCGTTCTTTTGAGCGGTCTACAAGTCTCTGCACAGTTTTCATTGTTTCTTTTATACCACCAAGCCCCTGATCATTTGTGTGATTATTGCAAAGCGAAAAAACATCAAAGCCTGCATCTACCGCAGCTTCTACATACGCCTGAGGCATATTGAAATTTGGATAAGTGTGTGGCTTTCTTGTGTCATCAATCGGAGCTTCTATGTTTGCAAAAGAAAGATCACAAGGTTCAATAATATATTTTACATCGCGCCAGATTTTTGGATAATCAGAAATTACATAATTTACGCTGTGTGCCATTATATCTCCCGCAAAAAGGAGAGAGATTGTGTTGTCATCTTCAATTTGAACAGGAGCTTCAGGTTCTTTAATTTCTTGTGCTATTTCAAGTTCTTCGGCAGTCTCAACTTCGGGTACCTCATTTTCGATTTTTGTATTTGTAGTACCGCAGGAAGAAAAAATCAGCAGTAAAGTAAAAAGAGAACAGATATAAATGCGATGAGTTTTATTGAGTAGTCTCACAAGTATTTAAAATATACCATAGAAATTAAAAAAAATCATCTATGATATAAATTTGAAAAAAAGATTTAAAATATGGTAAAGGGTTTATTTTTTTTCTATATAATGGTAAAATACTGAAGGAGAGTTATGGAGTGTTATTTTGAAAAAGAAAACCCTCGGTTGGTTTAGAACAAGCCTTCTCTTTATTTTGTTTGCAGCTTCGTTTGCGCTGGTCTTTTCATGCAGTAATGGACTTGAGACCGGTGAGTCTATCAAAAAAATGGATAATGAAGTTGTAAGTACATCTACCCAAGGCCCAGTCGCAAAAATAGAGGCTCCTTTATTTTTCGAAGGCGGTGTTCCAAAAAATAGAACTCTTATTATTTCATTCTCAAAATCAATGGATACACAATCCTTCTGGAGTAATCTCATAATCACCGATTCAATGGGTAAGAACCTTAAGGATAATTTCTGTGAACCTGTCTGGTCAAACAATAACACTCTTGTTCAGATTTATGTGAATGAAGAAAATTATATTGACTTAAAGAATAAAGCAATTTTTGATGTTTATGTTACAATTCCAAAATCAATGGAAGACGCAGACGGAAATGAGCTTTATAATCCAATCGATTTCCGCTACAGAATAAATGATACTTTAGATGAAGACAAACCAAATCTTTATCTTGCACGTGCAGAGCTTCCTGGCGAATATCTTTATGATCAGGCTGATGGTTTCCTTACAATTCTTGTAGATGGTGAACTTACAGATAAGAATGAAGCAGAAATCTGCGAAACAAATCACATCAATTCAAAACTTGATTTTTATTTAGAAGGTAATGATGACGGTGATGGAGATGTTTGGGCAAGCTTAAAGTTCCACAGAATCTTTGATGTTGAAGGAAAAGCTGTTGAAGAAGATGCGCAGTCAAAGCTTGTAAAACTTAATAATCGTACTTTTACCGACAACTATTATGATACACTTTGTCTTGATTTATCTGATTCAAAATATCTTGACGGTATGTATGAAATTACCGCAGGCATAATTGATGCTTCTGGTAACGAAAGTATTTCTACAAAAATAATCAACATTATCCGCGATACATCATTCTCTTATTCTCCAAATGCTGCAATTACTGTTGAGCTTCCAACTTTTGAAATTGTAGATGATGATTCAATTGTTCCAACAAAAGAAAAAATCGAAGAGTATACTGCTTACATTCAGTTTAATAATATTGCTGATGATGTTTTCTTCTCTCGCGAGACTTTTGATGAGCCTGTAGTTTATTCTCAGGTAAAAGAAGAATTTACATATTTACTTTCATGGGGATTTTCATTAGAAGAGCTTTCTATTCCTGTAAGAATCTACGGTGAAGTTACTGAAGATTCAAAGTTCCTGTTTGAATTACCTGATGAATATAAAGATTTCCGTTCGCTTTATTACAATAAAGACATAGTTATTCAGGCAACAGTTTTTGATGAAGTAGGAAACAGCAGCGTAATAAATTCTGTAGTTCCACCTCAGATTGATTTTTTCAATTATGAAGTTTGGGATGCAGAAGAAGACGACACAAAAAGAATCAAATTGAATTTCTCTGATTTGACAAATTCTATTTCAAAAGCAGGCGGTATTCCAGATAAGCTTCATTCTGTTTCTTACAGAATTTACTATGGACGAATTGAAGAGTCGCGTGAAAAGGAAACTGCTGAACTTACAAGAAACTTCCTTGAGAAGATTTCTGAAGTAACAGATACACAGGATTTTACAAACGTTTCTGAAGGAATCCTTTCTGACAGTACAGAATTTGAAATTGAAGAAAACTCAAATTATGTAGTTTATATTCAGCCTGTTTATTCTGCTTATTCAAGAACAAACGGACGCTGGTGTGGCGATACCTTTGGACCTTTGTACGAAGTTGTTGTAGATACAATTTCTTCTGGAGAAGATCCTGAGCTGTACAGCTTCAGCGTGGAAAAAGAATCTGATGGAATTAATTCCGGAACTTATACAATAACTGTTGCAATTCAAAATGGTCAGGATGATGTCTGCTATTATCCTTGCTACAGCGTAGACGGAAAGAACTGGAACACTTATAAAGAACTTTCTTTCCAGATTAATAATCCGCTTCGTGCTCCAATAAAATCAGGAGAGTTATGGAGTGAGCTTGATTTGTGGCAGAACAATTCTTTCTTTGCTGCAAGAGATGAGCTTCTTTCTTCTTATTCTGAAGTTTCTGCACAAGTTAGAATTATGGCTGTAAAAGGAAATAAAACTGTTTGTTCCGATATTCAGACAATTTTATTTACACGCGAAGATGATAACCTTCCGCCAGAGCCTAGTGCACAGATTACTTCTCACGATTCAATGCTTGCATTCGATGGTCGTTCTTTCAAATATGAAGGAATTGTAAGAGAAGATGATCTTAATACAAACGAAATCTTCAAATATTATTATACAGAATATAATGAAAACTGGGGCAGCAATCTTTCTGTTCTTGCTGAAGATAGAATTAAAGAGCTTCCTGTTCTTCAGAGTCGACTTTCTGCAAATGTATGGCAGAGTGAAATAGATTCTTCTTTGCAGTATAGCCTTTCTCCTGTTGTTTATGTAAATGGGCTTAAAGACGGAAAGTACATGTTCTTTGCAAAAGTTTGGGATGTTTTTGGTAACGAAAATATCATTACTCTTGGAAAAGCAAATATCGGTACTTTCAAGAATAAACCAAAAGTTACATACGATGCTAAAGCAAATCAGTTTACAACAATCCTTAACCTTGAAGATAACGAAACTCGATTTGACAAAAACATGATTAATATTCAAGCCTACAGTACAGATAAAAAATCTTCTTATAATAACGGCTGGTATGATTTCTATGAAAATCAGAATGAGCTTCAGAACTGTGCGCTTGATACAAGAGGAAAAAATCTTTCTAACGTTACAAAGAATAATGTAAGCGTTATTGATAAAGTTCTTGGTGGAAAAATTGCTAAATCAAAGCCTTTGCAGGGAGGAACCTTCTATAGAATCTCTGTTCAGAGCTTTAATGATAATACATATAATCCAAAGACAAAGCGCGGTGTAAATAAAAAAGCAGGCCGTCCGTATAATGATAGTGTAGAAACAGGTGCTGTCGTTTCTTCGTTGGAAAACGAAACAGACTACGATTTGTACACAGACGAAACTGTTTCATACCCTGTATATTATTATATTCCAGCCGCTGATGAAGATATGAGCAAGTTTAAAGGTTCATTCTTTAAGAATACAGCAGCAGTAAGCTCTAACAGACCTGTTATCATCAACCTTATATCAAGTGTAAACAACCTTGGTTCAGATATTGATGAATGGGAACGACGCGGAAAACTTATTAAGACATATTACTTCTCTGGAAGCAACGGTGGAATCCCATTCAAAGATAATGATGTCCGCGAAGACATGCTGAATTCCGACGAAACAGGCCAGTTCTACTATGCTATAGTTGTTCATTTCGCTAACAACACTTCTGAAATTTCAAACGTTTATAAAATGACAAAGTAGAATCTTGAAAACATCTTCTTGACGATATATTCTTTGTAATATATAATACTCGATTAAAATACTTATATCTTTTAAAGGAAGGAAAACATGGCATATTTTTTTGAAGAACCGTCACACACTTTTGATGAATATCTGTTGATTCCAGGCTACACTGGTCCAGATTGTATTCCTGCCAACGTAAACTTGCAGACACCTGTAGTACGTTATAACAAGAAGAAGGGCGAAAAATGTCCGCTTGTTATGAACATTCCAATGACATCTGCTGTAATGCAGGCTGTTTCTGACGATAAACTTGCCGTCGCTCTTGCAAAAGAAGGCGGCATTTCGTTTATATACGGTTCTCAGACAATCGAAAATCAGGCTGCCATGGTTGCCCGTGTAAAAGCATACAAGGCTGGTTTTGTTACTTCCGATACAAATATCCGTCCTGAGCAGACTCTTACAGAGCTTGTAGAAGCAATTGAACGCACAGGACATTCTACTGTTGCTGTAACACTTGATGGAACTGCTAACGGAAAGCTTCTTGGTATTATTACAGACCGCGACTTCCGTATTAAAAAGGCTGCCCCAAATGCTAAAGTTCAGGAATATATGACACCGCTTGGTTCCCTTGTTATGGGCCGCGAAGGAATTACTCTTGAAGAAGCAAATGACATTATCTGGCAGAAAAAAGTAAATCAGCTTCCTATTGTAGATGGAGATGGAAATCTTCTTTACTTAATTTTCCGTAAGGATGCTGCAAGCCACGAAGAACATCCTAATGAACTTCTTGATGATCAGAAGCGTTATATTGTTGGTGCAGGTATTAATACACGTGATTACATGGAACGTGTTCCAGCCTTGCTCGAAGCTGGTGTAGACGTAATGACACTTGATTCAAGCGAAGGCTTTACAGAATGGCAGCGTCGTGCTTTACAGGATATTCACGGAAAATGGCCAAATGCAAAGGTTGGAGCTGGAAACGTTGTAGATGCAGAAGGCTTCAGATTCCTTGCAGAAGCTGGTGCTGACTTTGTTAAGATTGGTATTGGTGGTGGTTCAATTTGTATTACACGTGAACAGAAAGGTATTGGTCGTGGTCAGGCTACTGCTACAATTGAAGTTGCCAAGGCCCGCGATAAGTACTACGAAGAAACAGGTATTTATATTCCTATCTGTTCTGACGGTGGTATTGTTTATGATCATCACGTTACACTTGCTCTTGCTATGGGTGCAGACTTTGTAATGCTTGGCCGCTACTTTGCACGCTTTGATGAATCACCTACAAACAAGCTTATTGTAAATGGAAACTACGTAAAGGAATACTGGGGCGAAGGTTCAAACCGCG
>CAMKDH010000029.1 GCA_946411215.1 uncultured Treponema sp.
ACCTTGTTGGTGGTTCTGCAGACCTTATGGGACCAAACAAGACTGCATTCAAGGCAACTGATAACGGAACCTTCAGCCCAACTAACCGTGCTGGCCGTACAATTGAATACGGTATCCGCGAGTTTGCAATGTCTGCTGTTTGTGCAGGTATTTCTTTGCATGGTGGACTCCGCCCATTCTGTGCTACATTCCTTGTATTTGCAGATTACTTGAGACCTTCACTCCGCGTTGTTTCTTTGATGAAGCAGCCTGTAATCTACGTATTCACACACGATTCAATTTACGTAGGTGAAGACGGACCAACTCACCAGCCAATTGAAACAATGACTTCTTTGCGTGCAATTCCTGGTGTTCAGGCTTTGCGCCCAGGTGACCCAGAAGAATCTATGGAAGCTTGGAAGATTGCTTATGCTTCTAAAGATCATCCTGTATGTATGGCATTCACACGCCAGGCACTTGCTGTTTATGCAAAGGATGACAAGAACTGGAAGAAGAGCATGGCTTCTAACGGTGCTTACATTGTTAAGACTGGCGATGCTAATCCTGATATCACAATTCTTGCAAGTGGTTCAGAAGTTAATATGGCTCTTAAAGCTGCCGAAATGGTTGCAAATAAGAAGATCCGCGTTGTTTCTGTTCCAGATCTTAAGAAGTTCGAAAATCTTCCAAAGGCTAAGCAGGAAGCAATCATCGGACCTGCAAAGCGCATCGTTTGTACCGAAGCTGGTATTTCTATGGAATGGCTCCAGTTCACTTCAAAAGAAAACTGCTTCTGTATCGACACATTCGGAACTTCAGGTCCAGCAAACAAGGTAGCAGAATTTATGGGCTTTACTGCAGAGAAGCTTGCTAAGCTCTTGAAGAAATAATTAGACTTTGTAGTCTGAAGAAGGCGGTCCTTGAAAAAATCAGGGGCCGCCTTTTTTTATTATAGGCTTACATCTGGAAGAGTAGTGTAGAGGTTATGGAATTTTGTCCCGCCGCTTACTGTTACTCCGGTTTTGATGGAATAGGTTACATCTGCTTTTAATTCAGGACTTGAAATAATTGCAACTTCGCCTGTTTTTGATGGAAGGGTGTATACAAAAGCAGGGTTGCTGTTTTGATCAACTATTGCAAAGCTTGTGCCTGCAGAACCTAAGCTGCGGGAATTTGCTACTATAGTTTTTTGTTTTCCTGATTTTGGAGAGGTGTAGTTGCTTGATCCAAGTCCTATCAAAGTTCCTCCGTTTATTGTAAGAGGATTCTGGTCGCAGTCAAAGGCACATTCTGGAATGTTGAGGCCTATTGCAACAATAACGCCACCATTTATTGTAATACCGTTTGAACCGTTTGCGTCAATTGCATCGTTTTTGGTGCTGTATGCGTAAATGGCGCCTCCGTTTATTACAACATTTCCCCCTGCGTTGATAGCATCATCTGTACAGTTGAGTGAGATTGTTCCCGCATTTATTGTAAGATTTCCTTTTGCTTCAATTCCTTCAGGTGAGCAGCTTGGATCATCATCTGTGCGGCCTTCGTATGGTTCTCCTGTTGTTGTAATGTTTATTGTTCCGCCGTTAATTTGAACATAAGGGTCTGGAACTGTGGCAGTAGTATCTTTCAAAAGGCTTTCGCACAAAAGTGAATTGTTTGCAGATTCTGTATAAGCAGCATTTCCAATTACAGATTTTGCCGATTTCCAGTGGGCCGTAATTCCTTTTGCAACAGTATTGATTGTAAGATTTCCTCCGTTGATGATTATAAAACCGGCGCCCGCTGTGTATTCAACAGTCATGTCATCTTCGTCGGCATCTTCTCCGTCTACACGGATTGCATTGCTTTCATCATCCTGAATAGTTCCGTTTGCATTAAGATTGATTGTTCCGTTATCAATGATTACTGCATTCAGCGCACGAATACAGTCGCGTCCGGTAGTTCCTTTTACAGTAATATTCAAAGATAGATTTGCAATTCGGATATAATCTTTTGAATAGACTGCATGCTTGTAGCCAGTGTTGATTATGTTGAGGATGCCTCCCGCTGCAGAAGAAGTTTCTCCTGTAAATATAATTGCACCTTTTGAATAAACAGAGCCTTTTTTATCATCATACATTGTGCTGGTTTGATTCAGGAGGCGTGTGTCTGTAAGAGTGTTTGTAGTGCCCGAAGGAATTACAATAAATGTACGTTTTTCGGAACTGAATCTGAGCGAGGGTCCTGCATCGTTGTCGCTTGTGATGCTTGCATTGTCCAGAACAACAGCGGCATCAGATTTTTTATTTTTGATGAAAACTGTTCCTGCGTAATCGCCCGAAAGAATATATTTAATTTTGGATTTTCCTTTGTATTGGATTTCGAGACCTGCTGCAGTTTCGTCTTCAAGGGAATTTTCAACTTGTGTTATAGAAACGTCCTCGCTGGAGATTTCGCCTTCAAAGCTTGTGGCTTGCGCAGAAGTTCCGTTTAAGGAAATTACTACAGTTCCTTCGGCTGTAAAGTTTTCGTATAAATCAGCTTCAATGTAGCCTGTGGCATCGGCAGTTGTTGAATCTGAATAATTTGTGGCGTCTACTGTTTCCTGTATTTCAGCAGAGGTTGTAGTGTTTGGAATAAAATCCTCTCGTCTTTCTGGTGGTGCATCAAATTCTGGTTTACAGGAAGTAAGAATTAATGTGAATGAAATTAAATAAAGAATTGTCTTTTTCATAGCTATTGCTCCTTTACGACAATAATTTAATCATCCGGAGTCTAAAAATCTTGAAATTCCGTTAAGAGAATTCTAAGAAAACTCTTAGGAAATACTTGCCTTAATCTTATTGTATTTTGCAAAAGTTGTAGTAATATAAAATCATGAGTTACAGTAAAAGAGGATTTTTTTATTGTATATGGTTTTCTCTTTTTGTGCTTGTGCCTTGCGCAGCTTCTTTTGCACAACCTGACCAAGGGGGTGGTCCTCCTTCTCCTCCTGGTCAGGGGATGCATAAGGAAGATCCTTCAAGAAAAGATCCTCCGCCACCACCGCCTCCTCCAAAAGATCAGGATAACATATTAAATTATAGAGGCAACAGAATGTATTCCATAGACCTTCCTTTGTTAATAAATTCTGTGAGCTGTTCTAAAAATGAAGATGAAAGTATAAATATAATGATTTTTTTTAATCAGAGTGTAAATCCCCGCTCTGTAAGCTGCAAATCTTTTTTAATTAATGGCGAAGAAATATCTTCTGATATAAGATTTTCATTTAATAAAAAGGGTGATACAATTAAAATGGATATCCCGGAATGTGATGAAGAGTTTAAAATAAAAGTACAGAATATTGCAGCATTCAATGGGGTAAAAATTGAACCGGTTGAAATAACTGCAAAGGTTGAAGATTGAAATGAAAATTCTTGTAGTAGAAGATGATAAAGGTATTTGTGATTTTATAATTCCAGAGCTTGAACACGAAGGATATGAAATCTGCCTTGCCGAAAATGGACGGAAGGCGCTTGATTTGTTCCAGAGTGAAAAACCTGATTTGATTCTTCTTGATATAATGCTTCCCGAATTAAATGGACTTGAAGTTCTAAGACGGATTCGGGCAAATTCTACAGTTCCAATTATTCTTGAAACAGCGCGTGGTGAAACAATCGATAAAATCAACGGACTTAATCTTGGTGCCGATGACTATATTCCAAAACCATTTGAAATTGAAGAGCTTCTTGCCCGTATAAATGCTTTATTCAGACGCGTGAGTTTTGCCAAGACAAAAGAAAATGTTCTTTGCTATAAACAGCTTTCATTAAATGTAGATCGCATGAGCTTTAATATGAAAAAAGAGACAGGGGCTGGGGATAGTGCAGAAACAGAAGTGACTCTTTCAAAAACTGAGTTTATGCTTCTTAAGCTTTTAATAGAAAATCAGGGAAAGGTTTTGTCGAGGTCTAGCATAATTGATGGCATCTGGGGAAAAGATCATTTTATTGATGAAAATACAATTGATGTTTATGTAGGATACTTGCGCCAGAAAATCCAGGAATTTACAAAAGAAGAATATATTAAAACAGTCCGTGGTGCCGGTTATATGATGGGGTAGACTCAATTGATGCGGCAACGAAAACAATCATTTTCTGTTCGACTTTCGCTAAGATTTATGTTCCTTCTGACAGGAGCAATTATTCTTTTAACATTAACTTTTGTATATTTTATTCGTGAACTTGTAATGGCAAATCAGACAATGGAATTAAAAGTTGCCGAAGAAAAAGTTTTTACCGCAGTAAGCAGAATTAATAACGGACAGGGAACTTCTTCAAATTCGTGGGGAAATTCCGGCGGATATCTTCATGTGCCTGACATTCCTTATTATTTGACTTTTGTTATTTATGAGCCCGGCTCAGAAGAAGTGATTGCAACTAATGATCCGTTTTTGCCTTTGTTAGGTGTGACTAATGGAAAGGTGAAAAGATATTTTGAAAAGGATTTCTTTTTTGACGGCGATCTTGATATTCTTTATTATGCCTGCACTCATGAAATTGCGGGGCAACCAATAGTCGTGGCAGTTGTAATGAATATGGATAACAACAGAACGGCTGATCTTTTTTCAAGGCTTCCGAGTGCAGTTTTATTTATGTCCCTGCCAATTTTATTAATTTCATTTTTTGTTTCGCTGATTATTACAAAAAAGACAATCAGTCCTGTTGTGAAAATTACAAAAGCAGCACGAGAAATGACAATTCAAAAGCTTGATAATCTGTTGCCGCTTACTGGTCGTGGTGATGAAATTGATGAGCTTTCTGATGCATTTAATGAATTGTTCTTAAGAATAAAAGCCGATTTTGACAGGGAACGTCAGTTTTCGAGTGATGTTTCGCATGAATTAAATACGCCATTAACTGTTATTTCGGGGCAGGCAAATCTTTTACTGCGCTGGGGAAAGGATGATCCTGTACAGCTTGAAAAATCTCTTCTTGCAATAAAAAATGAATCTGCTTCGATGCATGCAATTATTGAAAATCTTCTGCAGATTTCAAGAATTGAAAGTGGAAGAATAAAGCCTGAAATAGCGCAGGTAAATGTTTCCGAACTGTTTACAAGACTTTCTGAAGAATTTAATTCTTTACAGTCTGATATTTGTTTTAACGTTGATTGTAATGCTGATATTGTTATTGATTCCGATTGGGAAATGCTCCACCAGATTTTGACGATTTTAGTTTCGAACAGTATTAAATTTTTTAATGCCAGTGAATATGCAGCGGGAGAAAAATGTAATATTACGCTTCATGCCTTTAATGAAGACCAGAAATTGATTATTGAAGAATGTGATAATGGTCCTGGAATTTCAGCAGAAGCGCTCCCTCATATTTTTGAACGCTTCTACCGCGCCGACCAGTCCCATTCCAGAACAGCAGGCGGTTCCGGTTTAGGTCTTGCCATTGCCCGTACCCTTGCCGATTCAATCGGTGCAACTATTGGTGCAAGAAATATTGAACCGCACGGGGTAAGGGTTTGGGTTGAAATTGCCTCCCAGGATTAAGCTAGTCGGGGAGGGTGGATTCGTAGGGGAGGACCGGTTCATCAAAATTTATACAACAATGAAGGCATGTGTCATCATATTTCGTCCCTTTGTATACATCTGCGATTTCTATTCTAACATCTTCACCATTCTCTAGAAAGGAAATATCAATTGTTTGTGGATGTGGGGTATCTAGTATATCGACTAATTGACTTTTTCCATTTTTAAGTCCGGTTAATTTAAGTTTTTTTATTCGATTGTTGTATTTATATAAATAGGGTTTATCATATGATATGTATCCGTTCATTATTAATAAATATTTAAATGGTCTAGAATCTCTGGTAAAAGTGAAACCTTCTCCTATTCCATCGCCCTTAACACCTTCGACCCAAGGTGTATCTACTACTAAGCTTCCTAAGTTTTCTACAGAATATTTTTTGTTTTTTTCAATCAAATATGAAGAGCAATCACGGTATTTTGAAATCCATTCTGTATATCTCGTAAAAGTTAACGGAGCTCGATTAAATGGATACCCTTTAGTAAATGCAAATATATGGTTTTCTTTACCTTTGAAACTTAGAAATAAAATCATATTACTTGTCTGAATAGAATCGGATTTATCATAATCAGACCATTTTGCAACTTCTGGAGGCATGTTTCTAGATAATGATAAGAAAGGCATTCCATAAATATGTTTAACTTCAAAGGTGAGTATTTCATCGACTTTATCTATTGAAGGATTTTCATATTTGAGGATAATCTGATTATCTTTTATAGTCATCGAACTTAACAATGAATCTTCTTGAAAAGGATAATAACCATCCAATGTTTTATTTTGTCCGAATAGTGTAATTAATGAACAGAATAATAATGATAAAAGACTAAATACTTTTTTCAATTTGAACATCCTCCTTGATTACTGTTAGAAGTTATTTTTATTGTTATTGATTCTGGTCTTTCTACTCCTTCCTGCAGAAACTTCATCATGGCCTCATGCTCTTCCTGTGTATGTGTTATAATACATCCTGCTCCGCCTGAGCCACCTGATTTATTATAAGCTTCTGTTATACCTGAAAGTAAATCATAGAATTCATCTGCATGTAAATAACGATCTCCTTTATTAATTTCTTCTCTGATTTCTGCAGGAATAGATTCATCTTTTGTATAGAGGGCAAGAACATTTTTAAAACTTGGAGAATTAAATGTCCCGTCTTCTTGTTGAGTAAGTCCTGCATTTGTTGATAAATAGTATGTTCCATCTGGGGTTGTAAAACCGTTGTGTTTTTTATCATGATAATACTCTTTTTTGCAATTCGCCCCCACACTATCAACATACACCTTCTTATTTCCGGTGGCGTCCTTTTTTATAATAATTCTTGCTCCGTTGAAGTCATTGCCAAGGCCGTCATCAGGGCGGAATATATAAACGGTTGTGTTACTTGCAGGTGCATCTGTTGTTTGCACATTACCTTTGTACGAGTATAAACCATTTATATCCACGAAATTCACTGGATCTCCGTTGCAATAGGCAAACCAGTTGTAGCCATCGCGGATTGGGTCTTGGGTTGTAAATCGGGTGGTTAATGGGTTGTAGTCGCGGTAGCCGTAATTGTAGAGGCGGGAAGTTGGATCAAGCTGCTTTCCTGTGTAGCCTAAGTTTACAGCAGCGGTGTTTGAAAAGTTTCCTGAGATTGGGAATCCAAAAATATCAAAGGTGCAGTTTGCGGTTTCTGAGCCATACTGGCCTGTTGAGGCTCTTACTGTTCCTAAAATATCAGTTGCAAGATAGCCTGTGCCGTAGGTGTCGGTTGCTTGTGCTGCAAGTGTGCCGTTTATTGATATTGTTGAACGTTCGCCTTTGTAGCGGTTGGCTGAGATTTTGAATGGGGTGTCATTAATGTAAGAATATCTGTTTGTATCCAAGTCGTTTCTGTCTTCTATAAAGCGGTATCTGTCCCCATTCGGAGTGCCTGAATTTTCGTATAACTGTCCCGAATATCCAAAGCGTGTGAATAAGCCGTTCGCAAAAACTGAGCTTTCTTTTATTATATCAAAAGAGAATGCTTTGTATATAGTTCGAAGCGCCGTTTTGTCGGAATCCTGAACCAGTACTCTGCGGCCAAAAGAATCGTAAGCGTATTGAGAATAACTTATAGTTCTTCTGGTATCGTCTGTGGCTTTGCAGAAAATCATTCTGTTCTGGTAGTTGTATTCATATTCAATTTTCTGCGACGCGCTTTGTTGAAAAATTAAATTTCCTCTTTTGTCATAAGAATACTGAACAAAAGTTTTTCCGTTGCTTCCGCTCGAAACAAGATGATTTTCGTTATCGTAATTATATTCAATTGTGCCAAGCGCAGAAGTTCTGGATTTTAGATTTCCATTTTTATCATAAGTAAAGCTTTCTTTTATAAGCAGCTGATTTGTTTTTAAGGAATAGGCGAGCGTGTAGCGCATTTGATTTAACAGATTTTCAAACATTCCTTTTTCTGCGGTAGAAAGGAAGCGGTTTGTTGCAATCCTAGGTATTGTATCAAGACCATTCGTTCGGGCAAGCTCTTTTATTTTTTCTTCATGCTCCTGATTGTACGGATAATAAACAGAAGAAACCCGTCCCTGAGAATCATATTCATAAAAACATGCACAAGCGTTGTGATCAATTGTTGCGGCAAGTCGTCCGTCATCCTTATAAACATAACCTTCGGCCCAGATGATTTGAGATTGTCTGTCCTTTTGAATTTTAAGGATTGTTCTGCCGGCCTTGTCATAACAGGTTTGAAGCTGTGTTCCGTTTGAAAAATGTCTGCATACCTCACGGCCATTGTTATCATATTCCAATTTAATATCAACACCAAGCTTGCTGTCGTAAATGCGTAATACTTCGTTGTTTTTGCCATAGGTATATTGTGTGTCTTTGTTAGATGAGACTAACCGTGCCAGGTTTCCTGTTGCATCATATGAGAATGTAATAACTTCGCCTGTGTTAATATCCTTTTGTTCAATAAGCTTTGCAGCTTTGTCGTATACGTACTGTGTCTTGTTGAAATCATTTTGTGCCAGAATAATGTTCCCGCACATATCATATTCATAACTGTTCTGGGAATTATCTGCATAACTTATAGATTGTTTGCCGTTAACTGTTGGATTTGTATTTGAGGTTTTAGAACCATCAAACGCTGTTGTTTGAGAAAGCGCACCAAGCTTGTCGTAAGCATAAGTCTGATAATCTCCAAGCCTGTTCTGTTCCTTAATCAATCTTCCAAAAGAATCAAATGTATAATGATAATCAGCATTGTTTCCGTCCTTTACAGTCATTTCTTTATTGTTTGAACTAAAGCTAAAGCTTTGAACTAATTCGTTTCCAAAATAATATTTTGTGATTTTATTGGAATTATCATATTCAAAGCTTTGTGATGTTGCGCCCCGTTGATTGAGTTTAATAAGTCTTCCCGCTTTGTCATAAACTGCAGAAAAATACTCACCAAGGCAATCGCGCATTTTTACAAGATTTTCATTACAGTCATATTCGTAAGTAAGTATTTGAGAGTCGGGGAGTGTGATAGTTTTGATTTTATTGAGATTATTATAAGTGTAATGTGTTTTATTGCCGTACGGATCCGACTCGCAAATCATATTGTTGTTATAATCATATTCAAAGGTTGTTGTGTTATTGTTTCCGTCAGTCTGGCTGATGTTGTTTCCGAATGCATCATATTCATAAACAACAGGATATAAGCCTCCTTGGGTAACAGTTTTTTTGCGGCCATCCTCAGAATAATCATAAGTAATATAAAACTCGCAAGTGTTTATGTCTGCAGTGTGTCCGGTAATTTGCGCTATGAGACGGTTAAAATCATCATATTCAAACCACTGTGTCTGATTGTTTTCTTTTTTGCAGATGAGGTTCCCGCAATTGTCATAAGAAAAATACGTTGTGTTTCCAAGTGGATCAGTCTGCGTTTTTATAGTTCCGTCATTGTTATAGGTTTGATTATAAAGAGCAGTTTCTTCTCCCGATTTTAAAAGATTTCCTGCTGCGTCATAATTATAGCAATACCAGCCACCATACCGATTTTGTTCACGCAAAAGTTTTCCATCAGCTGAAAATTCAGAAAGGATTGTTTTGTTGCTGCCATCTGTGTGCTTGATGATATTACCATGCGAATCAAACTCAAAGATATTTTGGATTCCAATCGCATTAGTTGAAGTGAGTCTGAAGCCACCGCTGCCTATGTTTACAAAATCATATGTTTCAATAATTGCAGAACTTTCCTGGCCTTCAAAATATTTTTTTGTTTTATAAATTAATCCGTGTTTATATTCATAATTTGTAATCAGAGATTTCTCATCTTCAGCGCCATCGGAAATAACTTGAGTTTGCAGAAGGCCTGCGTGAGTATACGAATAACTAACCTTAAGCACAAGGCTTTTTTCATCACCCTTATAAATCTTCACAGGTAAATGGCGTTTATCATATTCAACCTTTGTACGGATTATTTTGCGGGTCACAAGATCTTTTTGAATAATTTCACAAATATCATTCCGCCCGTTTTTTATAATTGTAGTTTCAAGCCCGTTGTAATCAGTGCGTATTGTTTTATGTTTTTCATAAGCATATGTAGAAATTACTTTGTTGTTCTGAACATGTTTTATTATGCGGTTCTGGCTGTCATATTGATTTTTGATTTTGAGTTTTCCTGTGGTTTGTGAAATGATGTTTCCAAAAGAATCATATTCATAATCTGTAATGATTTGCTCCTGGCCATAAAGTATCTGCTTTGTAATTTCACCCTTTTGATTATAATAATAATTGCAAACAGTTTTTCCACCGCATTTATAACTTGTTACATTTCCTTTGTTATCACGTAGGTATTCGTATGTTATGCCATCACGATTTTTGTAATAGGTCAGTAGATTAAAGCGGTCATATTGAAATTCTTCAAAAGAGCCGTCGCTGTAGGAAGCCCTTGTTTTATTTCCCGCGGCATCATAAGAATAAAGTGTGCGTGCTCCATTCTGACTTTGTTCGATAAGATTCTGGTTTTCATCGTATTTGTTTTGAATTACAGTTCCATCCGGATTTTCCTGTCTGATTGTTCTGTGATTTTCGTCGTAATAATATATTGTGTTGTTTCCGTCGTGATCTGTGTATATTGTTATTTTATTTGAAAGATCATAAGTAAAGGTTTCGGCAAAGCCTTCTTCGTTTATAGTTTGAGTTGTAAGGGTTTTGCCGTCATAGGATTTTTCACCATAAACAAACTGGACTTTAGAACCATCGCATTTTGTAAGCAAAATCATTCTGCCGTCAGAATCATATTTCATTTGAACAGTGTTTTCATCGGTGTCTGTATAAGAAATCAGTTTGTTTCCGGAATATGAGTATTGAGTTTTATAATCAGAATCACGGCTGAAGGTTATGGCTTTGATGTAGCCTGCAACATATGTAAACAATAATTCTTCGCCATAAGGATTTTTTACACTCAAAACTTTTTCATCTGCACCTCTGCTTATAACAATGCTGCGATCATTTCTGTCTGTGATTTTTATAAGCAGACCGTTTTTATCAAAGTTCTTTTTTGTCCCGTCAGGTTCAAAAAGTTCGTAGCTGTTTCCCTGCATGTGGCATTCAAGAATTGATTTATCTTCGTCGTTCTTCCAAACGCTCGAATTGTCCTGAGTTTCATAAAGCAGGTGAGGGTAGCCTTGTGAATCTACAAGGGTGATTGTGGAAAGTCCTGTTTCGTATTTATTGAGCTTGTCGCCTGCATAATAAACATAAGCGTTTCTACTTCTGCGGTTCTGGTCGGGATAATAGGTCTGCTCAGCATAAGTTTCGGTCTCTTTCTGGCTTTTGGCAATGCTGCTCTTTAATTCTTCCAGTTGAATAAAATATTGATCCAGAAGATTTTTATCATTCAATAACTGGTCAATTTTAGTTTGAGTCTGGGTAAGAACTTCATCAGCGGTAATATCTAATTCTGGTACAAAGTTCTGGGCTTGAGAAAGGATATTATAACTTTGCATGAGTTTCTGCTCAATTTCTTCTTGTGCAGTGTCTATTGAAGTTACAGCCAGGTTAGTACAGACTAACAGTTCCAAATCCTCTTTCTGCTTCTGCAAGGATTCCACATTTTTATTCAGCTGTTCATAAACTTCGGCTGCCATTGGCTGGGTTCCAAGAATAATTCTTTCATCAAGATTTGAACACCAGCCCTGTCCAAAAGCGGAAACTGCAGTTCTGTCCGATTCGTAATATCTTGTAAGCTCAAAAGAAGCTGCCTTTATGTCGTTTGAGCTTTGAATATAAGATCCTGTCGTTGTTTTTACAGGATCTCCTGTTGTTTCAGAATTAACAGTTTCAGCAAGAGCCAGATTTTCACTTGTGTTCTGACTTTGGCTTGCTGAACTTCTTCCTTCAATAACTGCAAGCTCATGTTGTAATTCGTTTATTTTTTTTGACAAATTTTTTTCATCACTTGATTTGTTATTGTTTACAGAAATGCTTTGAACTTCTGTAATGAGTTTTGTAATTTCTGTCTGCAGCTCTGTTTTTCTTTTTGCTTCTGCCTGTGCTTTTTGCTCTGCAGCAATTCTTTCTTCTTCGGCTTTGCGTTCTGCTTCCTGTTTTGCGGCCTCCTCCTGACGTGCCTTTTCTTCTGCCTGTCGTTTTTCTTCTGCAAGCTTTGCTTCTGCTTCGGCAATTATTCGTTCGGCTTCCTGTCTGGCTCTTTCTTCGGCTTCTGCTTTTTCCTGTTTTTCTTTTTCCGATTGCTGCTGCTGATAGATTTCCGGATATCCATTATAACCTCCTTGTGGACCTGAATATCCGCCTCCCTGATTACTTCCTCCGCTCGAAGAAGTTCCTGTGCCGGTATTTCCAGAACCATAGGCAAGATGTCCATAAGTTACGTATTCATAAGTTATGGCATGTAAGCCTGCAGTGTGATTAAAAATAAAAAGACTTGAAAAGAGTAAAATAATTCGTCTGATTTTTTGCATATAAAAACCTCCCTTTGAAAAAATCGCGATACATAGTATTGGATTTAATTTTCAAAAAGAGGAAGTTTTTTGCGAAAATTCTTAAAAAATTTTGAATTTTTTTTTAGTTTTTGTATTTTCCGGCCTGTGCGTTCCACATTTCGGCATATTTACCGTTACGGGCAAGCAGCTGTTCGTGGGTGCCTTCTTCAATAATGCAGCCTTTTTCAAGCATGATTATGCGGTCGGCATCGCGCGTTGTAGAAAGTCGGTGTGAAATATAAAATACAGTTTTTCCTTTAGCCGCTGTCTGCATGGCTTTGTTGAGCTCGTATTCTGCAATCGGGTCAAGTGCGCTTGAAGGCTCGTCCATAATAAGAATGTCTGCATCCTTGTAGAAGGCTCGCGAAATTGCAACCTTTTGACTTTCACCACCAGAAAAATCAACGCCCTTTTTGTCAAACTCTGTTGTAACCTGTGTAAAAAGTCCATCCGGGAGCTTTGCAAGCTTTGCACCAAATCCGGCATCTTCAAGTGCCTGACGAATCTTTGGTTCTTTCTGGGGCAGCTCGTCTTTACTCAAATCATCCATTACAACGTTTTCAGCAAGGTTTGCTCCAAACATCTGGAAGTCCTGGAATACTACACCAATCTTTCTGTGATAATCAGAAGGCTTGTAAACCTTAACATCCTGGTCGTGATATTTAATAGTTCCGCTGCTCGGGTCGTAAAGACGCATAAGAAGCTTGATGAGTGTAGTTTTTCCGGCGCCATTATAACCTACAATAGCAATATGCTCGCCTGGTTTTACAGTAAGCGAAATATCATCAAGAACTGTACGAGACTTTTCATTGTACTTAAAGCTTACATGTTCAAGCACAAGCTCTCCGTTGCCGGCAGGCACTTCAATACCTTCTTCATTCTTAATCTTTGGTTCATAAGCAAGGAACGCGCGGATTTTGTCTATGAACATGCTGTTTTCGTGGGCCGCTGGACCAAGGTCTGCAAAGCGGCTCATGCATCCGCGGAGGCTTCCTGTTCTGTTAAACAAAATTACCGCATCACTGTAGTTGAGTGTGTGAAGAACTGCTGCTTTGTAAACAAGATATGTAATATAAAGACCATCAACAAAAAAGTCTGTGAGCATGTAGTCTTTTAAAAATCCAAGCCAGATACGGATGCGCGAAACCTTTTGATGTTCTGCAATAATGCTGTCGTTTGCTTCTTCAAATTCCTGTTCAAGCTGTGCGCCTGCGTTAGGATGAAGACGAAGCTCCTTTGCAAAATCCTTGAGGTAGAATACGCGGCTTATGTAATCACGCTTACGCATATGAGGATTGATTTTTGTACGGTTTTCGTAATTTACTTTGTTGAGTTTTTTAGAAATCACAAAGCGCATGATGAAGGAAATAAGAACAAATACAATTCCTATAGGGTCGAGCGTGAGGTAGAAGATTCCTGTTGTAAACAAAACTGTAATTGCCTGCATGCCCATGTTGAGCATATTCAAAAAGCGGTCAATTGTCTGTTCAGATTCAGAAACTCCAAGAACAAAGTCGTTGTAATATTCCGGATCGTCGTAGCAGAAAAGGTCAATTTCGCTGGCCTTCTGGAAAAGCTGTTCCTTAAGCGCGCGGTACAGCTTTGGCTTGCATTTGAACGTCCAGCCGTAAATAAAAAATCCGTCGGGAATAATCTGAATTATGTTGATTGCAAGAATCACTCCAATATAAATGAGCGCTTTTGAAAACGGTTCATGAAATTCTGCACAGCGCAAAACATAGCGGATACCAAGCACGTGCTCCAGAAAGATAATTCCCTGGTAGCGGAAGGCATCGTACAGGTGATAAATCATATATACAGGACAAGTTTTAAAACAGAGCTTCCACAGAAAAATCTGATTTTTGAGAACCGATGATGCTGTCTTTTTTTTGCTGCCAGCGCTTGCAACAGCTTTTTTATCTTTACTTTTCATTATGCCCAAATTCCTTCTGTCTGTTTTGCAGAATCTGCAAGGTAGTTCTGTGCCTGCTTTGTATACATGTCTGCGTAGACACCCTTCTTTTCCATAAGCTGGCGATGTGTTCCTTCTTCGCGGACCTTTCCTTTTTCAAGCAGGAAAACGTAATCGGCATTTTGTACCGAAGAAAGTCTGTGTGAAATAAAGAGCAGTGTGTTGTCGCGGCAAGCCTTGAGAATATTGTCAAAGAGCATGTATTCTGCAATAGGGTCAAGCGCGCTCGAAGGTTCATCAAAAACCTTAACAGGACAATCTCGCGCAAATGCACGGGATACAACAATTTTCTGAAACTCTCCTCCAGAAAGAACTGCACCTTGGTCATCAAACTCGCGGGTGAGGGTAGTGTCAATTCCTTTTGGAAGACTCATTACTTTTTCATAAACTCCGGAAAGTTTGAGAGCCTGGGTAACAACCTCTTCCTTTTTCTCCGGTGGAATATTTTCTCCAAGCACAACGTTGTCGGCAACACTCATGCTGAACATCCTGTTGTCCTGGAATGCAGTTGCAAAAAGCGCACGGTATTTCTGGAGGTTGTATTCTTTTATATTACGTCCGTTGAGAAGAATCTCGCCTTCTGTAGGGTCGTAGAATCTAAGCAAGAGCTTTATGATTGTAGATTTTCCGGCACCGTTATGTCCAACAAGCGCATACGTTTTTTTGCCTTCAAACTTCATGTTCAGATTTTCAAGAACGCGAATATCCTTGTAAGCAAAGCTAACGTTACGGAACTCGATTGATTCAATTGTACGGCCAGGATCTGCACCGTCATAATCCTCAGGGATTTTTTCTTTATATTCAAGGAAGGTTTTAAGATATTCAACAAAAAGTCCGTTCTTAAAGCATTCGGTAACAGAATCTGTAAAGCCAATCAAAATCCATGTGGTCGAAACCATCATACTTGTAATAACTGCAAGCTGTGCAAGACTGATTGTCTGACTCACAAGAGTTCTGAATGCACCGTAAATGAGCAGGCCTTCAAAAATAAACGTGAATGTGAACATTACATAAAGCCAGTGAAGTACCGCAGATTTCCACACATATTTTTTTGTAACATCAGCAACGCCTGTAATAGCATCGCGGTACTGATGACGAAGCAGCTGGAAAACTTTTGTAAGTCGCATTTCCTTTGCATATTCTTTGAGATACATTACGCGGTTTATGTAATCAATGCGGCGGTTGTGAACTGCCATATCCTTGTTGCGTTTATAATCAATGTGACTGTTGAGTCTTCGGAAATAAAAGTTTCCGATTATAGGAAGCAGAATAAATGTTACCGAAAGTTTATCAACCTGGAACATAAAGATGAAGGCACATACACTTGCAATTGCACCAAAGATTACACCAAAGATTTTTTCAACTGTATTAATCAGCCTTGTGTCTGCATTTTTCATAGCGAGCGTGTACTTGTCGTAAAAGTCTGCATTTTCAAAGCACTCAAGCTCAACGTTGCGTGATTTTTTGAAGAGGATTTGATACAGCTTTTTGTTTACCTCTGTGGTTGCAATTGGAATAACTTTTCCAAAAATATAATCGGTGTAAAGAGTCTTGCTGGCAAAAACCGCAACACAAATTCCAATAAAGGTGAGCAGGGTAGAAAAGGCGCGTCCTTCCTGAAGTGCATTTATAACGTAACGCATAAAAAATGCACTGTAAAAGAGCCATTCACCGTAATCAATAAGGGTGCGGAATCCGATATGAAAAACTGCCTGCGGGCAAATCTTACAAAGAAGCTTAAAGGCAAAAATATTGTTTTTTACAGTTCCAATTCGTTCTTTAGACTTTTTTTCTAACTTTTTATTCATTGCATGCTCTCCGTAGCTCAATGATGGTTTAATTTTGCTTATTATGACGAAAAACTTACAAAAAATCTACGAAGTTTTTGTTTCATTTACAACTTTTTAGATGTATAATTTAAGTGATGAAGAATATTGCCGTTCTTGTTTACGATTTAACAGTTGAGTATAACATAGTTGTGACTGATGGTGTTCTCGATTTTTTTAAGGATAAAGAGGAAGATTTTCATATAATTATATCTACTCTCAATGCCCCTCATTCAACGAACTTTGACTATGATTATCAATATTGGACAGCGCTGGAACTTATAAAATCAGATAACATTGATGCTGTAATTGTTGTAACAAATTCTTTCTGCCATGATTTAACAATTCCTCAATTAGCTAAGGCTTTGGAATGTCTTTGTCCAAAACCTGTTATTTCCATTTCAAATCCCCTTGATATTCCAACGAATCATTATACCTGTGTTTCATGCCAGCAGGCTTATGAAGAAGTTGTAGAGCATCTTGTTAAAAAACATAATAGAAGCAAAATTGCGTTTCTTTCGGCCGCCCTTAATAAATCTCCGGAATCAGAAGAAAGGGAAGCCTCTTATAAAGCTGCCTTAAAAAAGTTTGGGCTTGAATATAATTCTGACTGGGATTTAGTCGGAGACTTTACGCCTCGTTCTGCTTATGATGCCATTCTTTCACGTTATAAAAAGAAAGAGGATATTCCTTTTGATGCCCTGCTTTGTGCCAACGATTATATGGCTGCAGGAAGTCTTAGTGCTTTTCTTGAACTTGGAGTAAAGGTTCCGGAGGATATTTGTATTTTTGGATTTGATGATGCAGAGGTTGCTTCTAACTCTTCTCCAACACTTTCAACAATCAGTCAGTCTGTTGCACAAACCGGTTATGAGGCTGGAGCTATTGCATACGACATCCTTATGGGAAAAAAGGATGTTCCAAAAAAGTCTGTAATTCAGTCTTTCCCAATGTACCGCCAGTCTTGTGGTTGTATAGATATAAAAAATAAAATGCGGGCTTATCGTGATAATCAGGACCAGCTTATAGAGCAGGGGGCTGCCGATATGACCCAGCTTCAGCTTTTTAATAACGGCCTCAACGATATGGCTACGATTTATCATATTTTGAACATGTCAGATACCGTAGTAAAGATGAGAATGTTCTTTGATCTTGTTGTTAAAAATCTCAATGTTGTTCATATTGGAATGCTGGCTATGTGCGTATACGATAAGCCTATTGAGCTTAACCCCGAAGATGATTTTGTAATTCCTGAAAAAGCAAATATGGTAATGTTCATAGACGAAACCCGTCATATTGAACAGAATTATTTTGACGAAGGTGGAATTGAATTTAATCCGAAAATTAAAATCCTGCCTGATGGTTTTGAAGAACTTGCTGCCGGGAACTATTATCTTTTGCCAATTTTCCTGCAAAAAAATAATTACGGTTATCTTGTCTGCCGTTTTCCTACAAATAAATATCCTATTTATACAATCTTCCTTAAGATTTTAGTAAATGCCTTTGTTCATTCTTATATCTATTCTAAGACTGAACAGGAACGCATAATGATGGCCGAAAAAAATCAGACCCTGAACTTTCAGTCAAAAACCGATGAACTTACCCAGCTTTTCAACCGCCGGGGATTTTTGACCTTGCAATTAAAACCGAAGCCAAAGTTTTACGTGCCGCCTTCCGCGATTCCGATTTAATTGGTCGTCTTAGCGGTGACGAATTTGGAGTAGTTGCTCCCGGCTGTCCTATGCGCATTGTAGAAACCATCCGTGCCCGCCTTAAAGATTTAAACAAAGAATTTTCCGAAGAAGCAGGCCTGCCATTCACCCTGTCTATAAGTATTGGTCCAATTGAATATAACTCCGAACACAACGATTTGAACGCCCTCCTCAAAGAAGCCGACAAAAATCTTTACGAAGAAAAAAAGATTAAGCATGCGCAGAGGGATCTGCTTAAAGGAAAAGAATAAATCCTCCTAATGTATCTTAGGAAAGTCGCTGTATCTGGTGGTCCAACAGGGACTTAGGAATTCACGCTTCATTTCCCAGCCTGTTGTTTCGCCCGCTTTTGCAAGAGTCAGGGCTCCTCGTCCGTATTGACTTGTGATTTTATCAACGCTGTCCATGAGGCGGCGTTTTTTTTCGTCTTCCATTGGGTCTACCCAAAGATGTCCCTGATATGCTGCGGGGCGGATTTCCATAAGCGTAACCATGATTGTTTTGTAGCCGTAGCCCTTTCTGTAAATGCGCGGAAGAATTACACGTGCTGCTGCAACAATATCAGGGGTGTAGCTTGTCATGCGTGTTAGATATGCAATGGCGCCGTTTGCGTACTGACTGTTTGTATCTTCGGAATAATAGTTGCAGGTAGAAATAAAAATGGAAACAGCACCACATTCGCTTCCTTGCTGGCGCAGGCGTTCTACTGCAAGCTCCGTGTATTGAACAATCGCACATTCCAGCGTTTTCATGTCGTAAACCTTTATGGAAAACTGACGGCTTGAAGTAATCACATCTTTTTTGTCGCGGGTGATTTTGTCTA
>CAMKDH010000030.1 GCA_946411215.1 uncultured Treponema sp.
AAGGAGAAACAAATTTTACAGAGGCATTGCAAATCTCTTCGATAGTGATATAGCGTTCGAACATATCAGAAATATTCTGCTTAATGCTTTCTTCCTGTTTTACCGCAAGCTTACTTTTGTGTTTTCTAAACTTAACAGATTCAATCTGCATGGTAAAAGGACGAAAGAAATAATCCACCGGCTGCCCCAAAGCCTTAGAAAGAGAAATAAGAACAGTACTACTTGGAGAGAGCTGACATTTTTCATATTTAGAAATGGCCATCTTAGAAAGACTGTTATCCATAGCAGCAACCAGTTCATCCATAGAATAACCTTTCATCACACGAGCATTCTTAAGTCGTTGTGCAAAAATTTCATTCTGAATCATAGTGTTCTCCTAGTTTACAAATATAATACTATTATATTGTTTTGTAAACTAAAAAATATAAGAGAGTTTTATAATCGCAGGGGTTTTAGGGGGCGCGAGCCCCCTAGGCGAAGGGGGTGCGATGCAACGCAGTGCAGCGCAGGGGGAAGACCTTCCCCCTCTTTTTTATCCTATTTTACTAATAATAAATTCCGCCAGCGCAACGAAGCTTGGAATTGTCAAAATGCAGAAGACACTGGAAATTGTAACTACGAGGCTTGCGAAGGATTTGTCGTGGTCAAAAACTACGGCGAGGCCTGGGATGGTTGTGGCGACTGGGCACATGGAGCAGATGTAAATTGCGAAGAGCATCATCTGGATGTCCTGGACGTTTGCAAAAATCTTGTAGAATAAAAGGATTACGCCGAGGTTGCAGATTGAGGTAATTACAAGGCGAAAAAGCATTGTCTTAACAAGGCGCTTGATGTAAGTTCGGTCAAACTCAAAGCGGGCAAAAAGGATTCCTAGCAAAAGCATGGCCATTGGGGTGTTGATGTCGGCAATCATGACGATTGGTTTTTGAAGGAGTTCGGGCAGTTTAAAGGGCAGGCAAAACATGATGAGTCCTATCGCAACTGCAACTATGTTTGGGTTTGTGATTATTTTTTTTACGTTTGTTGCACCGCAGAACTGATAGTAGCCGTAGGTCCAGATGAGCACGTTGAAAACTATGAGATAGCCCATGAGGTAAAAAACACCTTCGTCGCCAAAGACGCCACGGATTAATGGGATGCCTACGAAGCCGCAGTTGGTAAAGGCAACAGCTACGCGGTCGATTTTTTCTTTGGATGAAAGGAAGCCCAGAAGGATCATAACTCCGTGAAGGATGAGCGCGATGAAGGCGGCAAACCAGAGCTGACGAAATTTGAGCCAGCTGAATTCCATATTAAAACTGTTGAGTACCAGGAAGGGATTTATAAAATAAAGCAGGAGTCGGCTCATGAACTTTTGCTGTTCGTCGGTAACTTTGGCTATGCGGGCAAAAATGTAACCTGCCAGAGTTATGATAATCATAATTACGAGTTGTTTTAAAACTAAAAGGTACATGTTATTTTCCTATGGCCGCAAAAAGTGCGGTAAAAAGTCCAAGCGAAACTGCCATCATTATAAGTCCTGCAATCAAAACACCCAGCATTACTGCAATTACTGTATCTTTGAATTTCATGTCTAAGAGGCTGGCACCAAGTGTTCCTGTCCACGCGCCTGTTCCCGGCACTGGAATTGCAACAAAAAGCATGAGAGCAATAAAAATTCCGCGTCCTGCTTTTTCCTGCATTTTTTCTCCGGCGGCTGTTCCTTTTGTTAAGAAGAAACGGCAGATTCCGCCAATGCCTTTTTTGTCCTGACCCCATTCCAAAAATCTACGGGCAAAATAATAAATGATAGGAACGGGAAGCATATTTCCAATGATGCAGACAATGTAAGAGGGCACAATTGGCATCTGGAGCGCCTGCGATACCGGAATGGCACCACGAAGTTCAATAAGAGGCACCATCGAAATAAAGAAAATCCAAAGATAATTTTTGAACATAAGTGAATTATAGTGATTTAATTGAGTGTGGACAATAATCTTTGTTATTTACTATTATTTACTGCAATAAATCAATATTTTTATACAATTGTAAAGTCTTTTTTTACATTGATTATTCCAATTCTTATGATATACTAGTATTACAATATGAAATATCAGAGGTGCCCATGAAAAAGAACGGCTTTAGTCTTCGTATTTCAAAAAAATTAGATAAAACAGTTGATTATTTTTACGATTCCGATATAAAAACAAGAAAGTGGACAATAGCAATAATCCTCTTAGCCTTTTTTGGGGCAACCTTTCTTATTAATTTAATAGCAAGACAGTCTCCTAATACAATGGTTAATTTTATGGGAATTCAGGTTCCTCTTACTATTTTTACAGGCGTTTTTTCTTCAATTGCAAATATCAGTATTGTTTTTCTTGTTGTTTTTCATAAACGAATTGGATATTACATGGCAATTATAATTGTTGCCATACAACTGCCTGTTCTTTGTATTAATCTTTTTGTTCATAAGCTTCCTTCAAGCATCCCTGGTATTTTCAATGATTTTTTTATATTTATTGCCTGTTCAATTATATTCATTAATAACAGTATCATCGAAAAATATCAGAAAAAAATGAATGAACAGGCTGTTACAGATTCTTTAACAAAGCTTCCTAACCGTTTTGCCTGTACTAAATATATGGAACATCTAATAAGACACAATACGCCTTTTGTTCTTGTTTCGATTGACCTTAATAATTTTAAAAGCATAAATGACACAATGGGTCACGATGTTGGTAATACGGTTCTTGTAGAAATTTCAAACAGATGGAAGCAGCTTGCAGAATCTAAAAAAACTCATACAACAGATTTCGTTTACCGTCTTAGTGGTGATGAGTTTGCTATTATTATCCGCAACTACGACCTTAAAAGCGACATTCTGAATACAATAAACGCTTATAAAAGAATTCTTGAGCAAACAATAACTATTGATGATTGTGATTACTTTATGGGTGCCTGCTTTGGTTGTGCAGAATACCCTATAGATGCACAAACCTCTTCAACTTTGTTTTCGTGTGCAGATGCTGCAATGCATAAAGTAAAAAAACAGAATGGAGCAAGTTCTATACTCCGCTATACTTCTGATCTTCTGGAAACGGAAAAAACTCTTGAAGTTGAACGCAAGATTCGTACAGCACTTTCAAATGATGCAGTATTCTTCCACCTTCAGCCACAGTTTGATATGGATCGCAAGCTCAGGGGGTTTGAAGCACTGGCACGTATAAAGGATACAGATGGAACTATTTTGAAACCTACAGAGTTCATTTCTGTTGCCGAAAAAACAGGATTAATTGACCGCATAGATGTTTGTGTATTTACAAAAGCTTCGACTTTTTTAGTAGATGTTCTTAACAATGAAAAAGTTGATGTTACACTAAGCTTCAATATTTCTGTAAAGCATCTGATGAAAAATACTTTTATTGACAGTATCAGAAATGTAATTAAGGAAACAAAAATTCCTCCTAAAAATCTGGAGCTTGAAATTACAGAAAGCATTATGATTGATTCTGCAGAGAAAGCTTTGAACCGCATAAATGAAATAAAGCAGATGGGAATTAAAGTTGCCATTGATGATTTTGGAACTGGTTACTCCTCTTTAAGTTATCTGAACAAGCTTCCATCTGATATGCTCAAAATTGATAAATCCTTTATTGATGCAATGAATAAGAATGATTCTTCAAAACAGTATGTTTCTGCAATTGTTTCTATTGGTCATATTCTGAATCTTAAAGTTATTTCGGAAGGTGTTGAATACGAAGACCAGCTTGAAACTTTGCGCAACATCGGATGTGACTACATTCAGGGATTTATCTGGGGAAAACCACTTGCTCCAGAAGAAGCTCTGGAATTAATTCGGGCGCAATAATTTTTTGACCACAGGAATAAAAGCAAACTCATGCATATCTGGGTAAGCGATTATTACAAAAATCTCTTTGGAACTAAAGTTTACAAACTCACCTTTGATGCGGGCTGCACCTGCCCTACCCGTGACGGAACAAAAGGAACTCGCGGCTGTATTTTTTGCAGTCAGAGCGGGTCGGGAGAATTTACTGTGCCCTTTGATATGACTGAGCCTAATATTCCAGAGCGCTTCAAGGGGGCAGATACCTTTATTGCATACTTTCAAAATTACACGAACACGTACGGCGACCTTGAGGAGCTTTCTGCAAAATGGCACAAGGCGCTTTCTTATAAAGGAATAAAAGGGCTTGCTCTTGGTACTCGTCCTGACTGTCTTGGTGATGATGTGCTGAAGGAACTGGATCGGATTAGCCAGGAACATTTTGTTCAGCTTGAGTTGGGATTCCAGACTTCTAATGAAAACTCGGCTGCGTACATAAGGCGCGGCTTTTCAAATGACGTTTATTTTGACGCGGTGGCACGGGTACACCAGAAGGCACCAAAAGTTCATGTTGTTACACATGTGATTTTTGGACTCCCTGGAGAGACAGAACAGGACATGATGAACAGCGTGCGTGCAGCGGTTGATGCAGGCACCGACGGAATTAAAATAATGTGTCTTTATGTTCTTAAAGACACTGACCTTGCAGTTGAATACGAGCAGAAAAAGTTTGAGGTTTTGCAAATGGACGAATACTTTGAGCTTTTGAAAAAGGCACTCGCAATTATTCCGCCTGGTGTAATAATTCACAGGCTTACAGGCGACCCGCCAAAGGCTACTCTTATTGCACCAAAATGGACAACTGATAAAAAACTTGTTATGGATGCTGTAAAAAAACTGACAAATCTTTATTAATATGATAGATTCTATTTGTGTATTTCAATGGAATCAGGTGAAAGGCCTGAACTGAATGCGCAACGGTATGCAGCGCGAAATACAAAATAACTACGGCCACTGGGATTTTTTATTCTGGGAAGGCTTTTTTGTAAATGCTGCGAGTCCGGAAACTTTGGTACACGCCCTTCGTATGAGGGGAAATCTCAACTTTTGGGAATTGCGCAAGTTCGGTTCCCGGGAAGGAAAAAATGAAAAATTTAAAATTTTCTCGTCTTTTTGCAGCGGTAATGTTCGTTGCAGTTTTGGGTCTGACTGGGTGTAAGCCTGAGCCAGAAACAGTTGAACCAAAAGCCATTGAAGGTACATGGCTTGATGCCTCTTATGGCAAATCTTATTACAAGATCACAGCTTCTACATTTGAAAATTATGGAGAAGATCTTACTGGAAAAGCATATGATAGTTATGCTGGTGACAATGTAACTATTGTTGAAACCTCTGAAACTTCAGGTATCATTTATATTAAATATACAAAAGCTTTATGTTATACACATTCTGATTTTGACAAAGGTGTTTACACTTACGATGCTGATGCTGCTGATGTTGGTAAATGGTATGCAATCAGTTATAAAGAATTAACTGATACTTCTGTACAGCTTTCTGGTGCAGTAGGTGCAAAGTCTTCTTGCGAAACTCTTGATGAAGCAAAAGAAGAATTCACTGCTGAAAAGGGATATTTTAGCTATTATTCATCTTGTGCTAAACAATAGTCCTCGGGGGCGTTGCGGGGGTGTCCCCCGCTGGGGTGGGTAGTGACCAACGAAGTGGGCACTAGGGAGGGGGCTCCCTCCCCCTAAATCTCAATGAAACATTTTCTTTTTTTTATTTCAATTCTAAGTTTTAATTTTCTCATTTTTGCCCAAGACGAACGCATTGTTCTGCCCGACATCACAACGTACATTTATTCGTCGGCGGAACAAAAAATTGTAATTACAAAAGAAGATATTGAAGAAGCGCATTATGAAAATATTTCGGAGCTTGTGGAGCGATGCGGCATTCAGATGCTCTGGTACGGACCTTATGGGCTTGACAGCAAGGCAAGTATCCGCGGGTTTACTGATGAAACTGTGCGCGTTGTGATTGATGGAATCTGCGTGAATAATGCACAGCATGGGAAGTTTGATCTTTCTTCTATAAATCTTGCGGCTGTAGAAAAAATTGAAATTGTGCGAGGGGGCTTTACCGAAGGCGTAGAAGATGAAGGCTCTGTGGCTGGTGTAATTTACATTACAATGAAAAAGCTTGAGCTTAAAAAATCTCTCAACACAGATCTGTCGCTTAAAACTTTTTTTAATCCCGACCTGCCGCTTGATTCGGGCTTTGGTAAAATTTCTTTTGCGGGACCTCTTAGCGAAAAAACTTTTTTAAATACGAGCGCCACTTTTAATTATGCGGGCAACGAATATTTCTATAAGCTTACAAAAACCAGTTCTCTTTGCGACGGTGCTTTTGGCGGAGCCGTAACAATAGGCGAAGACGGCAAACTTTACCAGGGAAAAGAAGGCACCCGCAGAACTGAAAAAAATGCGCGTGTAATTGACGGGCACGCCAACGCTTATCTTACTCACTACTTTGGCAACGGAAATTATTTTTGTTTTGGTGATATTTTTTACGGCGGATACAAAAATACTCCGGATGCTGTAAATTCCAAAAACCAGGGACTTCAGCAGGACTACAACAACAATCTTTCTTTTTCACTGTGGAATCCTGGAGTAGCTGAACTTTTTAATTTGAAAAACAATATTGTCTGGCTTTGCAATAATCGTTTTTACGAAACGTTTAGCGGAACAGAAAACAGCAGACATTTTATAAATACAATTAAATATACAGGAACTGCGGATTTTACTTCGCTTGCGGGCGGACATTTGCAGCAGACTGCAGGACTTTCTGCAGATTTTACAAATCTTGAATCTACCAACGATGGAAACCATATTCAGTTTTCTGGCGTAATAAAAGAGACGAGTAAAATTGCGGCAGGAGGTGGCTGGAGCTTTAGTATTCCACTTGCAGCTAAATTTTGTGTGAATGATAATAATGCAAATTTTGCTTTTGTACCTAAAGCGGGCACTGTTTGGAAACGAGGCCTCTGGCAAATTAGTACAGATGTTTACCGCATGGTTCAGTTCCCGAACATGGATGATTTATTTTGGGAAGGCGTAGGCTTTCACGGAAATCCTGATTTAATTCCCGAAAGCGGCTGGGGCGCAGATCTTGGATTTTTGATTAATGGAATAAGTGCCGGCACTGGCAACAGACAATCTTTGATGAACGGTGGACTCACTCTCTTTACAGATTATTACAAAGACAAAATTAAATGGGGCACTAACAAAGCCGAAAATCTTTCGAGCGCATTTTATTTTGGCCTTGATTTTAATTTTGAAGCAGAGTTTTTCCAGGGTTTCTGGTCATTGGCGCTGAACGGAGAATACCTTTACAACCGTCTTCTTGATAAATCGAGCAAATATACTTATGGCAAACGCATAATGTGGACTCCGGATTTTGTATGCAACCTCACCACTGCATTGCACTTTGACATTGGCGACATTTCTTTAAGTGCCACCTACACCGGCCGCCGCTACACAGACAATATGAATCTGTACTATTTGAAACCATATGTCCTGGTAAACTTGAGTGCTCAGGGTGCACCTATTCACAATAAAATTATTCCGTATCTTAAGGTAGATAATTTGTTGAACTGGCAGTATCAGTCAGTAGAAGGATTTTCTATGCCAGGCATTTCTTTAACCATAGGATGTAAATACAGTGTTTTTTAAATATTTGCGTAGGAAAAAATGCGGAGCGCGATTTTGCGTTTTGCGGAACGTCATCTTCCCTTAGTGGAGCAAAACGCAAAATCGTGCGGGAGCATTTTTTCATTTCCCAAGGAGTATTGAAAAAACACTGTATTTACGATATTATGAATTTACCTGCCGGGATGGCGGAATTGGTAGACGCCCAGGACTTAAAATCCTGTGTCGGGCAACCGACGTGCCAGTTCGATTCTGGTTCCCGGCATGCTGGTCTTCCGCAAGGAAGACCTTTTTTTTAGGAGTGCCGTCATGACTTTTCATACTTACTCTTCGGAATGTCCGTTCAAATCTATTGAAGATATTAAAGACAAAAAAATTACTATTATGGGTCTTGGACTAAACGGTGGTGGAGAAGCTGCGGCGCGATTTTTCCTGAATAAGGGCGCTTATGTTACTGTTACAGACATGAAAACAACAGAACAGCTTGCCCCTACTCTTGAACGCCTGAACAATGACGACACATTGGATCACACTCGTCTTACATATCATCTTGGCGGTCACGACCTTGCCGATTTTGAAACAGCCGACTGTGTTATTAAAAATCCGGGTGTAAAGTTTGAAGGAAACAAATATCTTGCTGCGGCAAAAGCAATTGAAACTGATCTTAGTATTTTCTTACGTTTTACAGACTGCCCGATTATTGCAGTAACAGGCAGCAAAGGAAAGTCTTCTACAGTAAGCGCAATTTATTACGGTTTGCAGCAGGCAGGTTTTAATGCATTCCTTGGCGGAAACATTACTGTAAGCCCACTCACTTTTTTTGATAAGGTCAGTTCGGACACTCCTGTTGTAATTGAATTTTCTTCATGGCAGCTTGCCGATTTACGTGGCCGTGGAGTTCTTAAACCTCACATTGCAGTTATTACAAAAATTGTTCCAGATCATCAAAACTGGTACGGCAACATGCAGGACTATGTTGCAGACAAACGCCTTATTTACGCAGATCAGACTGCAGAGGATTTTTCTATTTTTGATGCAGGACAAGATGAACCAGGCACAGGACCAGATTGCGGTGGAACCTGGGGTGACCTTTTTGCAAGAGAAACAAAAGCTCAGGTAATCCGCTACAACACAAAAACACAGTATTCAGTTGATTTTGACAGCCTGCTTGTACCTGGCGAACACATGAAGCTTAATGCACAGAATGCCGCAACAGTTCTTCAGCTTATGGGAGTAGAAAAACAACGCGCAAAAGAAATCTTACAGACATGGCCCGGCATTGCACACAGACTTCAGTTTTTCCACGAATGGAAAGGCTTTAAGTTTTACAATGATTCTGCGGCTACTGTTCCAGAAGCTGCCGCTGCTGCGACACAAGCCTTTGGTCGCCAGGTAATTCTTCTTACTGGTGGAACAGAAAAAGGTCTTGAACTTGATAAGCTTACAGAGATGTTAGACGGTACTAACAGAGCCGCACTCTCACCAGCCGCAATTTACCTTCTTGAAGGCACCGCCACTGACAAAATCGTTCCTGCACTTGATAAAGCAGGAGTTGTATACAACGGTCCATACCCAAGCCTTAATGACATGCTTACAAAACTAAAATCAGATTTGGAAAACGCACCGCAAGACGCAGCTTCAGAAAAACCACCTGTTGTTTTTTCACCAGGCGCAACTTCGTTTGGAATGTTTAATAATGAATTTGACCGCGGAGAAAAGTTTATGACTGCGGTTCAGAAGATATTTTAAAATTCAGTGCACTTACAATCGCTGCAACACCGGCGCGTCCAACGTTCGAACTCTTTCCAACACCCCATACTTTTGTGCCATCCTCTTTTGTAATCTGAACATAAGAAATAGCGTGGGTATCGGAACCGGTACCAATAGAATGTTCGTGGAATGAAGAAATATTGAAAACAGGAGCAGACGTTCTTCTCATAATATTTACGAAGGCATCCAAAGGTCCGTTTCCACTTGCAGTGATAACATAGCGTTTGCCAAGCCATTCAATTGTAGCAGTTGCAGCAACGTGTTCTATGCCAGGGCCTCCGCGTTCACCTTCCATATGCTTTTCGTTAATTTCAAGAACATTAAGCGGTGATTTTGTGGCGAGCCATTTTTCTTCAAACAAATCATAAATCTCGCTTGAAGAAAGCTCACGCTGAAGTTCGTCTGCGCGGGCTTTTACAACAGCACCAATAACAGGATGCATTTCTTTTGGAGGAACAATTCCAAAATCGTGTTCCAGAATATAAACTGCACCACCCTTTCCGCTCTGACTGTTTATGCGGATAATGCCTGTGTAATCGTAACCAATATCATGCGGATCAATTGGAATATAAGGAACATCCCAGAGAGTATTTTCACCCATCTGTTCACGTGCTTCAATTGCTTTGCGAATTGCATCCTGATGACTTCCGCTGAATGCAGTATAAACAAGCATTCCTGAATATGGCTGGCGAGGATGAATGCTCATACCTGTAAGTCTTTCGTAAACTGTAGAAACTTCATCAAGATTTGAAAAATCGAGCTCTGGATTAATTCCCTGTGTATAAAAATTTAGTGCGGCTGTAACAAGGTCCATGTTACCGGTGCGCTCTCCGTTTCCAAAAAGGCAGCCTTCAACACGTTCAGCACCTGCTAAAAGTCCAAGCTCACAATGAGCAATTCCTTCGCCTCTGTCATTATGATTATGAAGAGAAATTATGCAGCTTTCGCGGTCGCCAATATTTCTACAAAAATATTCAATCTGATCTGCAAACTGATTTGGCAAATTACATTCAACTGTAGAAGGAAGATTCAAAATGATTTTGTTCTGAGGAGTTGCTCCCCATTCCTTCATCACAGCCCTGCAGATTTCAAGCGCAAAATCCATTTCGGTTTCTGTGAAGTTTTCAGGAGAATATTCAAACGTTACTTTTGTTCCAGAATCTGTAAGAATTGCAAGATTCTTTTTTAAGCTTTTTACGCCCTGAACCGCAAGCTCAATTATTTCTTCTTTTGATTTTGCAAAATTATATTTTCGTTGCGCCGGAGAAGTCGCATTGTAAAGATGGAAAATTACATTCTTTGCGCCACGCACGCTTTCCAATGTTTTCTGTACAAACTGATCACGTGCCTGGCTCAAAACCTGAATTGTTACATCATCGGGAATAAGATTTTCATCAATAAGGCGGCGAACAAAATCATACTCAGTTTTGCTCGAAGAAGGAAATCCAACTTCAATTTGTTTGAATCCGATTTTTACGAGCATCTTGAAGTATTCAATTTTTGCTTCAATGCCCATTGGATTTATAAGAGCCTGATTTCCATCACGCAAATCAACGGAACACCAGACAGGCGCAGTCTCTAACCTTTTTGAAGGCCAGGTCCTGTCATCAAGTGATACACCTTGAAACTGTCTGTACTTTCCGTCAATTGTTTTCATAAAGTTTATTTATTCTCGCAAAGCCCGCTGAAAATACCTTTGATTTCTTTTGTGAACTGTGCAGTATCTTCGCGAAGTCCAACGAGGAATGAGTTGTCCTGCAAAGGTCCAATAACTGCATCCATTTCTTTTTGATTTCTGTAAACCATATTTCTGTAGTAATCAGTGTAGTCCTTTTCGCGAGAACCAAATGCAGCATTGTAAATATCATATGCGCAGACTGTAACATCATCAGAAATATTTCTGTACAAATCAAATGTAAAGTCTTCGATTGGACGTGAATAAAGTTTTTCCAAAAGATAAAGAGAATAGCGAACCTTGTACTTGTCGTATTCCTTCTGGCATTCATCATAATAATTATGAACATCAGCCCAGTCATCAATTGATTTGTCTTTGATCTTTGCAAAGAGCTCCTGAACTTTCTGAGAAGGAACAATCTGTCCACCAACATTTTCCCATTCTGTGAAAAGAGGAAGTTCGCGAATCTGCTTAATAAGATCAAGTGTAAGACAATCAGCACCAACAGACTTACAGTATTCCATAAGTGAACGGGTTGCAAAATATTTTACAATCTTGCGGTACATCTTGTAGGCCTGAACCGGCTTGTGAATTGTAGCACCATATTTTTTCTGACAAACTGGATCTTCAAGAACAAAATCAGCTTCCGGATTCTGATGAAGATAATCTTTTGCCTTCTGATAAATAGATGCCTGATCATTAGCACCTTCCATTGCTTCGTTCTTTGTATTAAGAAGATACTTTGAAGAAAGTCCGATAATTCTATCCAAAGCCGACATTATTTCCTGCATTGTATCTGGAGCAAATGGATCTGTTTCAATGTTCTGAACTTTGATTGCACGCTTATCACGCTTTTTGAATTTATTGTTGTTGCGTGTAATAGCAAACATATCATACATAAACCAGAATGCTGGAATAATACGAACTGACTGTTTTCCATTTTCACCAGGAGAAACAAGTGCAAACGGATAAGGAATATCAAGCTCGTTCTGATAACTTCCCTTTGCAACAAGCACAAATGAAGCAAAGCGGCTGTTGTGCTTAAAGTCTGAACACAAGCCTGGCCAGAATCCACGTTTTGCAAAAATTTCACCATCAGGACTTCGGCTGTTATGGTTACTTCCGATTGTTGCACCAGAAGCAATATTTGACTGTCCCTGAATTGTAGTTGCAATAAGGAATGAAGAGTTATGATGCTGCTCGTGGAATGGGAATACAAGGTTGTTCAAAACTTCACAACATGAAATTGTAGAGTTATCACCAAGTACAGAGTTCAAAACACGTGCACCATATTTTACCTGACAGTTGCGACCAATTACAAAGCGAACTGCAATTGCCTGATAGAAGGCGCGGCATCCATAACCAAGGATTCCGTTTACCATTTCTACACCTTCACCAATCTGAGTTGGTTCTTCTGGTGAAGAAAGGATTGAAACGTTCTTGAGCTTGAAGGCACCCTTAATGTATGCGCACTTACCAATCTTGGCGTCTTTAATGATGCTTGAATTTTTGATTACACAATCATCATCAATAAAACCGAATGTATTGAGTTTGCCGTCGTTACCCTTTTCTGTAAGTTCAACAAATCTGTTCAAAAGTTCAGGGTCGTCACGATAGTGAGACCAGATGTAAGCATCGGCAGGAATCATGCTCTCAAAAGGAAGCACGCTTCGTCCGTCGTTTTCGTTTGCAACACCTACCCAGATTCTGTGTTCTTCTGGTTCGCCTTCTTTAAGAATACCGTTTCCGAACTTAGCATGATTTGTACAGCACAATTCGTTGATATTGAAAAGGATTACGCGGTTTCCAATGCGATAATTATCAAAGTAATAAACATTGCGGATAACATCATCATCACCAGTTACAACATTGTTCAAACGTGAACGTCGGATACCACATGTGAGTTTAAGATCATTATATACAAGATTTACTTTGCGGAGTTTACCTAATATGATGAAACCGGAAAAGAAAGAAAGATGAATTAAAGTAGGATCAAAGCAGCCTTCAGCTTCATCAACATAAAAGTTATCCCAAGTTGGGTCATCGTTATGATTGAGATTCTTTTCAAGAATTTCAATCTCATTTTTGTTCAGGTGGCGTTTTCCCTTCAGGAGTTCCTGAGGAATAGCCACGTCTTCGTGTTTTTCTACAAATTCTTCGACTTTCACCATAATAGTGCTATTATAAAGTATTTTTCGAAAAAAATATAGATATTTTCGTCTTCGGCCTTCTGTCGTGGATTTTTCCAGCCTAATAGAATATAATGGTGATATGAAAAAGTTTTTTTCGATGGTGCTGGTTGGCCTGGTATTTTTTGCTGCGCTTCATGCTATTCCATATGATAATGTGCGCGAGTATACGTTGGAAAATGGGTTGACGGTGTTTGTGCTGGAGGATACTTCTACACCGCTTATAAGGGTGGAATATACTGCACGGGCGGGGTTTTCTAATCAGACTAAGGAAACTTGTGGATTTTTTAAGCTGTACACAAGGATTTTTGAAAGCACCTCACAGCTTGATTTTGATTTTGCGGAATGTAATGCCGATTCTTCACGATATGTTTTGACCGTTGTTCCTTCTGAGCTTGAAAATACATTTAATACACTTTCGAAGAATGCTTTTTCCATTTCGTTTTCTGATGATGTTTTGAAAAACGAACTTTCTTCATTAAAAAAGGAAGTTGTTGAAGAAGCAGCGTCCGCTGGTGGATTTATAAATGCAGCAATTGATTCCCGCATTTTTTCAACAGCGCCCTGGAAGCATGATTCTGGAGTTTATCCTTCACTATTTAATAAGACTACAGTTGAGCAGGCACGAAACATTTTACGCACAATTTCGGAGCGATATTATACACCACAAAACAGCGCACTTTTTATAAGCGGTAACGTAAATGCAGATGCAATTCTTTCTCTTATAAATGATTCGTTTGGATATTATTATTCTTCATATTCTGTTCCTTACAAAATGAACACTTTTGCTATAAAAAATGCCCCAACCTATAAAACAAAAAAGTTTGTAATTCACAGCAGTGAGATTTCAAAAGACATGACTCAAGTTGTAATGCAATACACTGGCTTAAACATTGAAGAAACAGAATTAGTTGCACAACTTTTGAATAACGACAATTCATTTTTTAAATATAATCTTGTGAATCAGCCAACGCTCAATATTCCGGGAAATGAATATATAAATGCGGCAGGCGCTCACAAAAAAGACAGCTCCCGACTGATTATTCAAAGTCTGCTTCAGAAGCCTCAGGGTAAAAATGCTTCGTCAATAACTTCACTTGATCAGGCAAAGCTTTTTATAGAAACAGTTCTTAGCGGAATTAAAGAAACAAATTATCTTGAGTTCTATGCAGCCCAGATGATGACCTCAAGTAACCTTGGTATAACAAATTCTTCTTCAACTGATTTTATGACAAACCTTGCTTCTTACTGGGCACTCCAACCACAGGATTCTTTTATTGAAGATGTTCTTGAAGAAACTCAAAAATCTGTAACAGCAAGAAATCTTTTTTCTCAGGAAGAAAAAATTACAGCAATGGATTTTGCGACAATTATTTCTAAGCTTGAGGCTGAAGATCCGTACGTCTTTGTAATTATCAACACAGAGGATTTTAAGAAAAACAAATCAAAATACACAGGTGCGGGCTTTGAAGAAATAAACACATCAAATGCAGCGTGGTACAATCAGTCAATCTTCAAAAATTACAATGATCCCGAAATTGCATCTGCAACACAGTTAGCAACTCCTAACAACGCAACCCCACTCTACACAAAAGATTTCTTCACAGAAAACCTCAGCAAAATTTCTATTTCTTCTCTTTCGAACGGTATTCCTGTAGTTACAAAAACAAATGACAATTCTTCAAACATCACAATTTTAATTTCGGTAAGAGGTGGCAAACTTAATTCCTGCGACAACAACGGTTACGAAGAAGTTTTGATTACCCTGCTTGCCTGGAACATTCAGAAAGAAATTGCAAAAAAACAACAGGAAGCTGTAATCCTTGGAAATGCAATTGTAGATTATAACTGTGCTATTACAAGCGGCACTGTTACAATTGAATGTTCACCTTATGATTTTCCTGCATGCTGTAAAGCAATTTCTGATGCAATAATTTACGGCGACATTCTTCCCGCCCAAGCAGACAGAGCTGTTGCAAATGCACAATACAAAAAACGCCTTGAAAATGGAAGTGTTTCAAGACAGATGTTTGCAGCAATTATGAAAGAGCTTTATCCTAAATCGGCATTCCAGAAGATTTCCGATGCAAAGGAAGAAATTCTTGTAGACACAAAATATCAGAAGATTATGGAAGGATACCCTTCTCTTCTTGATGCAAGCCGCTACAGTATAATTGTAACAGGTCTTGTTCCACAAAATGCAAAAGATCTTTTAGAAGCTTCCATGGGATTTTTAACTCAGCGAAATTCAAAACAAAATCTTTTGACAGTTCAGAGCAAGCTTAAAAACTCAAGTGTAAAGAAATCAGTAAAACTCACACATACATTCTTAACTGATATTCCTGCAGAAAAAGCAGGCCCAATGCCCGCTAAATTAATTCCTACAACAAAGTTTCTGGATCCTGTTATGTATGTATTCAAACTGCCACAGGCGGGAACAAAAGATAATGCACTTACAATTGCAGTTTTAAAATATATGGAAACACTCGTTCAAAATCAGATTTCTTCAAATTCAAAAATCAAAGCTGCAACTGCACAGTTGAACGAACCTTATCCAAATACAGACACAATAGTTTTTGCAATTCAAAATGTTGAAGCCCAGAAAGAAGCTGATGTCTGCTGGGCTGCAGCTGTAACAGAGCTGAACAATCTTTTGAATGGGCCTGCACACGCTGAAGTTTTACAACAGATAAAGGATTCCTGGACAAAAGCATATCTTGCACAGTCTCAAACAAATACAGGTACTGCTTATCTTTTGCAAAAAGGGTTCGAATATTTTCCTTACGAAATTCAACCTGATTATTATTTAAAAGAATACAACTTTATAATGAACGCTACACGCCAAGAGATTCTTGAAATTGCAAAGGGAATCCCTCAGCAACCATTATTGAGATTTTACGCTAAATAAGATTTATTTTTGTAAAACAGAATCAACGAGAGTTTTGAACTCCTGATTCAAGAAAACATTTGTGTAAGAAAGATTATCAGAGATTGAGTATACACCGTTATGCTCTACGATTGTATCCTGGCCATTTTCATCACCATCACCTTTGAGTTCAATTACAGGATCAGAGTTCTGACCAAAGCTTGTCATTACAAAATATGGCTGTGAAGATTTTTTAGGTTTCTGATCTTCTTCAGAAGCTTCTTCAAGCATTTCGGCATCTTCTATTTCGTCTTCAAGTACTAATGGCTCTTCTTTTGGAATGGAAAAGGATGGTGTTTCAACAACAAATGTATAACCTTCCGGTATTTCTCCAACTTCCTGTTCTGCAGGCTGACCCTTTGTATCAATTCTTCCAAGACAAAGCTCTTCATGGAAACGAGGATCATCATTGCTTACAAAGAAGTGTGAACTTCCAGGAGGCGCAGCCACAGGCATTACAGGTTTGATTTCGAATTCTTCGAGCTCTTCAAGTTCTTCGACTTCTTCTATCTCTTCTACTGGTTCAGCTTCAGCGACTTCTTCTATCTCTTCAACAGGTTCAGCTTCTTCTACTTCCTCTATCTCTTCAACAGGTTCTGCTTCTTCGACTTCCTCTATCTCTTCAACAGGTTCAGCTTCTTCGACTTCCTCTATTTCTTCAGGCTCTTCGACAGGCTCAGAGACCGCAGTTGGTTCTTCTGCTTCAGGGACTTCCTCAACCTCTTCGACTTCTTCTATCTCTTCAACAGGCTCAGCATCATCAAGTGCCTCAACTTCTTCAACCTCTTCGACCTCTTCTACTTCCTCTATCTCTTCAACAGGTTCTGCTTCTTCTACTTCTTCAATTTCATCAATTGGTTCAGCATCATCAAGGGCTTCGACTTCTTCTATTTCTTCAACAGGCTCTGCGTCATCAAGTGCTTCAACTTCCTCAACTTCTTCAATTTCTTCAACCCCTTCGACAGGCTCAGGGACCACAGTTGTAGCAGGACCTTTTGCAGCAGGAGCAACACCACCGGCTACGCTTACATTTATTTTTGAAGTCTTAAGGACATCTTCAATTACGCGTCTGATTTCTTCAATAGAGGCTCCACCAGACACAACGCCCGAAGATTCCTGTGCACCAGTCTGGGCTTTTAAAAGTCCGATTATTTCTTCCCAACTTGAATCGAGGTAAGCATCAACTTCTTTTGAATATTTCTTTGATTTTCCACCAATGCTCTTTTTAATTTCTTCAGACAATTCTGCCTTACGATTTTCGAGCTGGCGTGCAACCTGTGACCATTCAACCTTTTCTTTATTTTCAAGGTATTCATTAATAATACCAAACTGAACTTTCTTAATGCGAGATTTTATTACTGCAACATAATCACGCTTTAAGTTGAACAACAATGCAGCAACCAAAAGCAAGGTCATGAATACACAGGCATAAATTAAATATTCGAGCTCACGTGGAAGCTCAAAAAGAGTGCTTGAATAAACAGCCGAAACATTAAAATATTTACCTTCGGGACTGGTCATCAAAAGCCAGTAAGAGCCGTCTGATTTTTCGAGGATTCGTTCAAGACCTAAATCTTTATTTTGTGTTTTTGAAAGCTTATCCCATACGTTAAGAATTGGTGTAAAGAATTCGCTTTGAGAAGTTTTAGGCAAGCCTAACACGAATCCACCGTTATAAGAATCCTTTGCGGTAACTGTTGTAAAGCTGTCGCCAAGGTTGATGATTTTTTCATTAATCATCTGCTTTTCAAAAGCATGAATGTCAAAATAACAGACAAGAGTTGCAAAATATGTATTATCGGTTATATAGAATGGGAAAGAAATTACAAGACGATTGTTAGATTTATCTAACATCATTTTTGTTTCGGGTTTATCGGCATTTACTAATAAGAGTTCGCTGTCAAGCTCGTCTGTATCTTTTACAACATCAGTATAAAGTTTATAAGTTGTATTAAGGCTTACGCGCTTAAGGACATCGGTTTCATAAGAGCTGTAATGAAGGGTACGGCCATTTTTTTCTATGATACGGATTCCATCAAGTCCGTAGGCTTCAAGCTCGTCGAATAACTGTGCTGTAAGATTTTTACGTTCTGCAGAGTCTTTTTCTGAAGGATTCTGATGTACAAATGTCTTTACTGCTGACGATTTTAAATATGCGTTATCGCCAGTCTGAATCTTTGTGAGAATATCGGAAATGTAGGAATTGCAGCGTTGTGAAAGCTTTTCGAGCTGGTCGTCCTTTTCGTTGATTTTTGTCTGTGCATAAAATTTTGTTTCAATTTGCGCCATCAAACCAATATGCGCAAAGAAAACAAACCCTGCAAAAAGAACAAGAGCTGATAAAAAACTCAATGCTGCCTTCTGTAAAGAAGACATTTTACTCCTTTTCCATCCAGTTTAAAATAATACACTTTTATTATCGGCATGAAAAGAGGAAAAACGCACAAAAAAAATGCGAGCTGTGCGAGCTATCTGATCCAGCGTTCACGAGTTTTAACGGTTTTTTGCGCAGCAAAAAATGCGAACGGTGTGAGCTATCTGATCCAGTGTGTTGGAGTTTTTCCGCTTTTTTTGCTACGCAAAAAAACACGAGCCTTCGCGAGTGAGGAAAATACTCCGTAAATAAAAATGGCTGTCCAATTGGACAGCCATTTTTATGACCGGCTCTTGCTGGGCTTGAACCAGCGACACACGGATTAACAGTCCGTTGCTCTAC
>CAMKDH010000031.1 GCA_946411215.1 uncultured Treponema sp.
GCAAGGACGTAATAGACCTTCTTAAAGAAACAGGCCTCCCAGCTGTCCGTCTTCCAGGAGGAAACTTTGTTTCTGCCTGGCAATGGAAAGACTCAATCGGACCAAAAGCACAACGAAAAGTTCATCTTGATCCTGCATGGTATCAGTATATTACAAATGAAGTTGGACACGATGAATATCTTCAGTGGGCACAAAAAATCAACAGCTCATCTATTTATACAGTAAACCTTGGAACAGGAACTTTGCAGGACGCCATGGACTGTGTTGAATATACAAATCACAAAGGCGGAACTTACTGGTCAGACTTACGCCGCCAGAATGGGCACGAAGATCCATATAAAGTAAAAACCTGGTGCCTTGGAAATGAAATGGACGGACACTGGCAGCTTGGTTCCTGGGAAAAAAATCCTGAAGGCTATGGAGTTCTTTGTCACGAAGCATCAAAAGCTATGAAATGGATAGACGCTTCTATAGAAACTGTAGCGTGTGCTTCTTCCGCTTCGTTCATGGATCATTATCCTGAATGGGAATCAAAGGTAATGGACAAGTGTTACGATACTGTAGATTATCTTGCACTTCATCATTATCACATTGCAAAGCCGGGAGACATTCTTTCACTTCTTGGCGGTGCTCATTATTATGAAGATTTTATAAATACAGAAACTTCTATGCTTGATTATATTCAGGCTAAGCATCGTTCACCACGAAAAGTAAATATCAGTTTTGATGAGTATGGCGCTTTTGAACGTCCGTTTACTCCTCTTAATCCGGGCTATGGTCCGTATAATATGGCACGTTCTCATTACAAGTTCGATCCTGAACGGGAATATATCCTGCATGACCCGGATAATATGCCTGCAAGGGAATTTCCTGGCGGAGACATGATAAAACTTCTTTCAATGACAAGCGTTCAGCTGGCACTTCTACGTCATGCAGACAGAGTAAAGATTAGCTGTATGACAGGAGGCCTTGGTGCTTTATGTTCATCAAACCGTGAGCATGTATGGAAAAGTGCATCTCACTACGCCTTTATGCAGCTACTTGAATATGCAAAAGGTAAATCTATGCAGGTGAGTGTAGATTGTCCAACTTTTGATATGCCTGGCTACGCAATCGATGATACATCGCAATACACTGGAAAAAACAATGTTCCGTATATTGATGCTGCAAGTGCTTTTGATGAAAATGCAGGACGCCTTACCGTATTTGCCATCAACCGTAATCAGACAGAGGAATATCCGCTTGAGCTTGATGTTCGTGGCTTTGAAGGAATTACATCAATAAAACATTATCAGATGTTCAGCGAAGATTTTGACAAAAAAAGCAGCTATGAACAGCCGTGGGTGACCCCAGCATTGAATAAAGATGCATGCATAAACCAGGGCCTTGCCCAGACAAAACTCAAACCACTGTCATGGAATGTGATTGTATTTGAATTGAAAAAGTAATAAAATATAATATTGAACAACGACCTGTGTGGTCTTAGGGGGAACAACAAAAAATGAAAAACAACACAGACAAAAAAACATTTAATCTTGGTATTATTGCAATTGTACTTTGCGTAATTATTTTTCTTTGGTTCAGCTTCCGTCCTGGTTTGATGGGAACTTTACACTGGCATCAGGGAATCTGTTTTGCCTACATTATGCTTTTGCTTATTGCTCTTTTTCCAGCAATTTTCTTTGTAATAAATCTTTTAAAAACAAATAAAGCAACTACAATCCTTTCGCGCGTATTCTCAATTTTTTCAATGAGCTTTTGGATTATCACTTATATAGCTCTTATGATTCTTCCACGCCTGCCACTTGATAATTCTGGATTAAATCTTTTGTATCAGAATGATGAGCTTCCAGTTTCAACAAGCGCTGCTGATAAAGACTTACTTGCACATTATGCATTTGCTTCTGATCCTCACTGGGGTTCTGGTAATTCAAATGCAGAAGCTCGTACAAAAATTATGCAGCAGATTGATTCAAGAAATTACGATGCTTTCTTCTGTCTTGGTGATATTTCAGAAGTTGGTATGGTTCCTCCAATCATGCAGAGTGCTGTAAATGATTTCCGCGATAATCTTAAAAATACAAAATCACTTGTAATTCCAGGAAATCATGATTTTATTGTAAACGGATATCCTTGCTTCAAAAAAGCATTTATGCAGAAGGGTGATAAAAAATACTTCCGCATGGATAACGGTTCAATCCATATGATTTTCCTTTATATGGTTTGGGATGATGCTGAATTGTCAAAGAAAGAAGAAAAATGGCTTATTAAACAGCTTGAAGAAATTCCACAGGAAGATACTGTAATTGTACTTTCACACTGTTACATCACAGGTTCTGGATATTATGACAGCGCTGCAAACAAGAACTGGGGAGATATTCCTGGTGTTATTAAACGTGTATGCCCAATCCTTGAAAAATATGGAGTTGATTTAGCATTAACTGGTCACAATCACTTCTTTGAATTCCTTGAAAAAGATGATGTCGATTATATGATTCTTGGTGCAATGGGCGGTAAGCTTGATAAGGATCTTGTTTATCCTTCTCCATATTCAACCTGGATTGATAACGACAACTTTGGTTGGGTAGACATGAAGGTTTACAAGAACAATCTCGAACTTACAGTTTACAAGTACGACGGTACAGTTCTTAATACTAAGTCAATTGCAACATACTAATGATTAAAGCAAAAATAGACGCTGATTTACAAAAATCTCTCGACACACTTGAAGCAGACGGCTTAAAAGTTTTTACTGCTGCAAATGGTCGTATTCGTGGAGCAATATTTCATGGAACACGATTTGTAAATCAGTTACGTGCACAGCATAATCTTGGAATTCTGGAAACATATATTCTTGGTCAGGCAAGCTTGTGTGCGGCTATGACAATTCCAATGATGAAAGATCAGGAACACGTTGTAATAAAATATGAAGGTGTTGGTCCTGCTCAGGGCTACTCTGTAGAAGCAGATTCAACCGGTTATGTCCGCGGATATCTTTACAATGATCACATCCCTGTAAAATCAGAATTAGAAAACTGGAACCTTACTCCTTTTATGGGACCAGGTTCCTTTACTTTTTCAAGAGTTCACAAAGATGATAAATATCCGCAAAGTTCAACAGTAGATGTAGACGGCGATAATATAGCAAAAGATTTTGCAACATACTTTGCACAGTCTGAACAGATTAATACCGCATTTAATTCAAGCATTCAGTTTGATAAATTGGGCCGAGTTATTGGTGCTGGTGCCATGTACATTCAGGTAATGCCAAAAACAGGTGGAACAGCCGGCGATGGCGGTGGTACAGACAGTCATGCCGAAGAATCAGAAGATGAAGAAAAGCTTCTTACTGCTGTAGAAAATGCTTTTAAAGCATGCCCAAGTCTTGGACTTTTATACAGTGAAAAAGAAGTTGATTCAGAAGATATTGTTATTGGATTATTCCGTGAGTTTTCACCTCTAATAACTGTAACCCGAGATATCATTTTTGATTGTCCTTGCAGTGAAGAAAAATTTATTAACTACTTGAAAACACTACCTCCACAACAGCTCAAAGAAATGCTCGAAGAATCAAATCAAAGCATACAAATTGAATGCCGTAACTGTGGCAGTGTATATAATATATCAAAAGAACTTTTATAAAAGTCAGGAGATTTTATGAAAAAAATAATAATAGCAATGGTTGCCTTGATGTTTGCAGGAGTTTCGCTTTTTGCTGCTAACTCTATTAAAATTACATCTCTCCAGAATGAAGAAAGTAAATATTTCTATGATCAGGAATTAAAAGATATTAAAGTTACCTTGAAAGGCTCTGTCTCTTCAAACTGTGAAGCAATCAGATGTATCTGGAGTGGAGACAGTCAGGATGCAATTACAGATTATCTTTTAAATGGTTCAAAAAGAACTGTCGGTATAGACGATTATATTCTTTCAAAATATGTAAAAGGTTCTACAACTTTTGAATATAATGTAGGTGGCGCACTTGATAACCTTCAATGGGGTTCAAACTACTATATGTTTATTGCAAAATTTAAAGATGGAACTTTTAAAACCTGTCGCCTTACTTTTTATGCTCACCAGGGTGGATATGCAGAAAAAGGAAAACCTGTAATTTATCTTTATCCTACAAAGAAAACAAATGTATCTGTAAAGGTTGAACCAAAGGGCGGTGTAACAGTTTCAATTCCTGATTATAAAAAAGGCTGGAATGTAACTGCACTTCCAGATGGAACGATTACAGATAAAAAGACAAAAAAACAATATCCATATCTTTTCTGGGAAAGTAATGACTATACAGGTGCAATTGATACAACAGAAGGCTTTGTTGTAGAAACCGCCAACCTTGAAGCATTCTTCAATGAAAAGCTTGAAATTCTAGGTTTAAATAAAAAGGAAATTGCAGACTTTAATGAATTCTGGATTGCAGAAATCAATAAGGAAAACAAGCCTTACACATTCATTACTTTCTATTCAAATCAGAAAATAAATGAAGAAGCTCCTCTTACAATTTCTCCAAAACCTGATTCTATTATCCGTGTATACTTTGATCATATTGGTCTTGATGAACCAATTGAAACAAAAGAACAGACTCTTACTCCTGCAGCAAGAAGTGGATTTGCAGTAGTAGAGTGGGGTGGTAGAAGGTTTAAATGAACAGAAGTTAACTGTTATTATCCAGATGATATAAATATGTGGAAGCACATTTTTGGAATGGCTAAGCCTTATGTGCTTCCACAAGTTCTCCCTTCTTCAGTTATCCTTCCTCATCATGATATTACCGAACAGCAATTAAACAGTTTTTACAGTGCACTGTCTTTACTTGAACAAAAGCCTTCTGTAATTGTAATGCTTTGTACAGATCATTTTGAACAGGGCAAAAAAAATATTACGGCACCGGTTAATACAATCTGGCATACTTCAGACGGTGATTTGTTTGTAGATGAAAAGTTGCTAACCTCGATTATAAATGACCCGTTGATGAAAGATAAGATTTCTTTACAAAATGGATTATGGCAGCAGGAACATGGAATCTTTGTTCACGTTCCCTTTATAAATCATTATTTTAACGGTTTGAAAATCGTTCCAATTTTATTAAAAGGTTTTTCCAGCGACCAGGATTTTGAAGAATATAAAACACTTGGAAAAGTTCTTGCAAAAGTTCTCCCCAAAGATGCATTAGTAATTGCCTCAATTGATTTGTCGCACTATCAGATTCCTGTATGGACAAATATACACGATGTAGTTACAGAAAATACAATTCAGAATATGGAAAGTCCTCGGCATCTTGAAATTGACAGTCCCGAAAGCATGACTTGTCTTTTTGAATATAATTTTGAAAGAGGCTATACAATTCCACTTCTTATAAACAGAACTTCAACATATGATTTTATCCCAAAGGAAAAAGTTGTCTGTACCTCTCATCAATACTGGACGTTTTATAATCCACAGGAGCTATCTCAAAAACAAATTGATGATTATAAAAAAAATGCACTTGGTAATGGCCAGCGTATAAACCAGACTGATTATAAAAATCAATTAAATCAGACAATCCTTTTGCTTGGCAGCGGTAACATGAATGAAGGTATTCGGGATTTCTGGTATTGGGACAGATACAAAACTTCAAAAGATCCAACAGAAATTCTGCTTCATGATATGGCGGGAAGCGAAGCCAGATTTTTAACAGGTTTTGATGCAATTGTTTTTGATCCACCTGTTAATGCTGTATATTCGAAAACGCTTCATGGAACTACCTTAAAAATCCAATCTACAGATTCCAGTCATGGGGATGTTGAGTTTGAAGAAAAGCAGTCAGCTCAAATTAACGGGCTTGTTGTAAATGTTCAAAGTGGGGAAGAGTATCCTTTGATTTCAAAGATTGAAGATTTGCTTTATTTCTTTGATTTTGTATTATTACGCTCAACAGATTCTTCAAAAGATGCAATGGCGTATGTTTGTAATTCAAGAGACTCAAAAGAATATACGTGTTTCAATTTAGGAATACTATATTCACCAAAAAAACAACCAATAAAAGGCGCCGTACTTTCCCTCTCCTGGCAAAACAGCAGTTTATCCACCTGCCTGATGCCCTACGAAAGCCCCACCGGCATACCCCCTCAAATAGAACAGTATTCCGGAGAACCATAAAAATAATTAAAGAATTGAACCCAGTTCAATTCTCCTCTTCTTTTGGAACACGAGTTTTTCCGGTTTTTTGCAAAGCAAAAAACACGAGCCTTTTGCGAGTGAGGAAAAATCTCGCTAAAATAAAAAAGGAGTTCGTTTACGAACTCCTTTTTTATTTTATGGAGGTGAGGAGAATTGAACTCCTGTCCGGGAAGGTAAACCAGGTACATCTACAGGTTTAGTTATGCGAGGTGGTTGTCGGGAGCCGGTAGCAGCATAACAAGCGTCGCCTCCGTATTCTGATAAAAAGTCCCCGTTACATTACAGAAACTGTAACAGGCAAGTCCCGATAGGTGAAGGAACATCCTAAGACGCGGAACAGAGCCCCAGGAGTTCCTGCACTGCTATGCAGCGAGTGCTTCTGCAAAAGAAGCTTCTTCAGCTTCTTCTTCTTTTCTTGCGAAAATTGCAGTTATTTGTTTGTCAGTTTAAGGAACCTTCAGTCCTACTTGCAGTACAAGATTTCGCGATCCCGTCGAAACCGGGACACCCCCAAGCACTAGTAAATATAGTGCAAATGATATTACACGTCAAGGAAATTAATTTATTTTTTCTTAAGAATTAGAAGTGTAATATCATCTGCAATTTTGGCGCGGTTGGCAAAAGTCTTTGCTTCATCAACAATAAATTGAATCTGATCTTCGATATTATTAAACTCAACGCCTTTTAAGAAGGTTCGTTTAAGACGTTCAATACCAAACTCTTCGCGGTTGCGGTTCATCGTTTCTGTAAGACCATCAGTATACAAGAGTAACATATCTCCTTTTTCAATAGGAACAGTTACGCATTCAAAAGTAACTGGGAAACCAGATATACCAATAATACCAGATTCTTTTAAGTCTCCGCGTTTTATTAATTCGAGTGTATGTGTTTTTGCTCTATACAAAATTACATTCGGATGACCTGCATTTACAAATTCAATGTTATCTCCTTTAATTCGGCCAAGAACACCTGTAAGATAGTTTTCTACATTTCCTTTTTGATTAATGATACGTTCATTTGTGATTGTCATAACCTCCTGTAAAGGAAGTTTTCTACCTTTGTTGAATTCATCATTAATAATGTTTTTAACAAGCATTGTTACAAGACCCGAAGAAATACCATGTCCTGAAACATCAAACAATCCAAAGCCTTCAAGATTATCCTTGTTAAAATAGAAGTCATACAAATCACCGGAAACTCCAGCCATCGGTTTGTTATAATATGCAACCTGATAATTTTTAAAATCAGGAAGCTTTATATTATAGAAGCTCTGCTGTACAAACGAAGCAAGTTCAATTTCTTTATCTGCTCGTTCAATCTCATATTTAAGATGTGCATTTGTTTCTTCCAGTGCAGTATTAGATCTTGTAAGTTCTTCCGTTCTGTTTTGAACAAGTCTTTCAAGATTTGCATTTAAGAATTCAACTCTGTTACTCATAGAAGCAAAGTTTATAATGAGCAAAGTAAGGAATGTAAAGATAACAATCTGCCAGCCAAAAATAATTATGAGAGAATATGTTCTTCTGTTAAAGATCTGCAATAAACTAGCTATTAAAATAGAAAAAAGTACAGGACAAAAACCATAAATAAGCTCAAGAACTTTTTTCTTCTTAGTTTTAAGTGATGAAATTAAAAAATGAACAGCGTAAAGCATTTGGAGAAACGTTGCTACATATGTAAAGCCCAGATACAAAAAAAAGTCATGCATGTTCTGCGTAAAGCCAAGGAAGAAACATGGTCCAATTGTTAGCGCAGAACGATAAAGCTTTCTTGCAAGCGGTTCATTAAATCCAATGTAATCTCGCATAAAGGAAACGGCAAAGAAACTCGATAGCGTAGCTGCAATTCCTCGACATAATTTTTGAATAAAAAGATAAGATATATTCATCTCGTAGAATATAGGACATTCACCTAGATACGAGTATAAAAGAAACAGGCTTGAAAATAGATTAAGTAATGCAAATGAAAAAGCATGTTTTTCCTGTCGTCTTAAAAAGTAAATTACAAAATACAGAAGACTTATTAAGAACATAACGCAGCCAATAACCAGATGCATTTTTGAATTTATAAAATTGAATCGTTTTTCCCAAGCTTCAACTTTTCGTTCAGTAGATATAAAAGGAAGTTCACCCATTCGTCCTTCGCAATCGACTTGAATGTGAACTACAATTTCATTTTTTCTTTCATCACTAACAAGAGAAGGGGGAAGAACATAAGCACTTGCTTTGCCTCCATTAGAGAAAAGATGTTCTCCCATTACACCATCATGTCCAATATAATTGCCGTTGAGATAACACTCATTTGCAATTTTAATATTTCCCAGATAAAGTTTAAGCTTCTGACCTTTAAGCTCTTTTGGGACCATGAAGGTTGTTTTTAAGTAAATATCACCTTTACGGTTTGTACAGATTTTTGCAAGCTTTGGAAATTCTGAATTATCTATAGGATTATAAATTCTATTCAACTGATCAACGGAATATGACCATCGGTGTAGTTTAATTTCCGGGTCATCAAAATATCCGCATGAAACGTTTAAGAGAAGAATAAAAATTATTGTAGTAAAGAAAAGAAATTTCTTCAAACTAAACCCTAAGCTTGTAAATAAGAAGATACAAAAAAAAGCCCAAAAAGAATTTAATCTCTCATAAGATATAAAACTTTTTGAACTTTTATAATTTGAAAATTAAAAAAAGAAAACCAGCATAAAGAAGGTTTTCTTTTTTGAACAACTATTCTCCGTCGTGATTAACGTTTCTGTATTTCTGCTGATATTTCTTAAGCATTGCTACAGCGTTTCGTTTTCCATTGTAAACAAAACCACCATTCCAATATTCAAGAGCAGCAAAAAGTGCATTACCACCGTCCTGACTATCTGATTCTTTTGTACGGAAAGATACATAGTCTGCGAGCTGTAAGAAGTCATTGTTGTGAAGACATTCAAGACGCTTCTTGTTAAATTCATTCCATTTTTCAAGATCCTGGAATCCTTCACCTTCATCCTGAACAATGATATGTGCATGAGTAGGACTGAATGAATACCAAACTGTTACTTTCTTGTTAATATCACAGTGATTTCCATGCTTTACTGCATTCTTAATAACTTCACTAATCTGCTGTTCAAGAAGGTTTAACTCCTTAATTTCTGTTGGTGCAGACTGAACAATAAGTAATGTAAAATATCTGATCTGCCTAAAATCTGAAGGAAACTCCTTCTTAAGCATATTTGTTTTGTCAAATAACGGATCGTTTTCGTCCGAGCGCAGCTCTTTTAATTCTTGTGCCACGTGATTCCTCCTAGAAGCCGATTACTCTTTCACCATAAGAAGGCCTTCCTCTACGCTGTTTGCAATAGGGAAATAGCCCATAAGTTTTGTAAGCTCGATAACTTTCTTAACCGAACCATGAATGTTTGAAATGGCAAGTTTAAGATTCATCTTCTTAATTGTAGAACAGATGTAAATTAATGCACCGATTCCAGACGAGTCGATGTAATCAACCTGTTCAAGATTGATGACGAAATTCTTAACGTTCTTTTCAAGCATCTTCATTACAAGTTCCTTAAGCTTGTAAGAGTTGTAAAGATCCATTTCGCCGGTTACGTCGATAATATAGACATCACCATTCTTACGTATTTTAAGTTCCATAAAGAAGCTCCTTTCCTAGTTTATTGGATTTTAATAACCAGAATACTCTGGTCGTCGTATTGCTGTGCAGAACCGCAGTATTTTTTCAAATCATCTTTAACACGACCTGAAATATCTTTTGCATTTGCACCCTTATTCTTCAAAATAACTTTCTTTAAGTTTTCAGAAGCATATTGTACACCATTTTCATTAAGAGATTCAAGTAAACCATCAGTACATGTTACAAGAATATCTCCTGTAGAAAGTGAAATATCAATATCTGTATAAACCGAATTCTTTTCAACGCCCATTGGTTCGCTAGGAGAAGTAAGCTGTTTGAAGTCCCCAGTTGAAGCAGAGAAGTGGAATACCGGATTATTACCACAAGTTGAAATCTGAGCAGTATTTTTTGTACTGTCAAAGTTGATAAGAGCAACACTAGCAAAATGGTCAATCTTAGAACTATCGATACAGATACCTCTGTTAGCCCAAGAAAGAATTGTTGCTGCTGTCTGTTCTGTGTTTACAGTAAGACGAAGAATTGCACGAATCATAATCATTACAACAAGAGAGTTCATACCTTTACCGGCAACGTCTGTCATAATGAATGAAATTCTATCTTTACGAGAAGCAATTACATCATAGTAATCACCGCAGACACCTTCAACTGCATTTGAGAAACATCCGATTGTAACATTTGGAATAACCGGAAGCTTTGCAGGGAGAAGGTCTTTCTGATATTTAGAAGCAATGGTACCGTCTTTGCTAAGTTCTGTGTGTTCTGCGTATGCAAGGAAGCTGTAAAGTGGAGTAAGGGCAGTAGAAACAGCATCTGCAAGAATAACAGCAGAATCAAAATCATCTTTTGAGAATTTTTCGTTAGCAGGAAGTCTTGAAAGACCAATAAGTCCCATTGTTTTGTCGTGCTGTTTAATAGGAACAAAGATGTAGCTTCCACATTTAAGGAAGTCTTCTGGTCCGTTCTGATATACTCGTGGATCTTTTACAGAATCAGCAATGAGAGCAGCTTCTCCGCTCAAGAAGATTGCACCAAAGATGTTTGAGTCAGCCAAAGGGAATGAAGCAAAACGAAGGTTTGTTTCAACACGGAGTGGCTTGTGCGGTAAATCATCAGGAAGTTTATATGGAGGTGGGAATGAACCCATAAGTGATTTAACTGCAAGAGCGTTGTCATAGTCATCACCCATAAGGATTACACAACCGTCAGCGCTGATTTTTTCTGTAATCATCTTGTTACAATAATCAAGGAAGTTTTCCATTGACTTATCGCGTGAGAAGAATGTAGAAACCTGGGAAATAAGGGTTTTATTAACTTCAAGAAGCTTTTGATTTTTAGTTTCAAGCTCTTTGATAACGTTTTTTACAAAGTCCGAGTTTTCAATTGCAGCATTCTGTTCTGCAAGTTTTTTCTCTGCCTTTTTCTTTTCGCGTTTTTCCGGGTTATCAAAAGCCTTAATTACAAGGTAAGGAAGCGTAATGAATTCTGCAAGAATAACAGCAAATACATAGTAAATAAAATGCTGGTCAAAGAATGAAAATACGGAACATGCTGTTACAATGCCCGTAACTATAAAAAATGTAAAACTTATTTTTGCAGTATTTCTTAGCTTTGCCGTAAGAAGGAAAAGAAATACCAGTACACCAAGACCAGCTGCTACAAGCAGAGGAACTTTAATGTAAGTGTCTATTGAACCCATACTAACCTTACTCCTTAGGTATTATTTAATTTTAACATTGAAATTTTCAATCGTCAAGTTTTATATAATTATCGGCAGAATTTACAGAAATCGCTCGTCGTAAAACAATTCTTGTGAAAAAATTTTTAATTCTTTTATATAAAGGAAGCTGATAATACTTTCCAAAAAACTGTACAGCCTTATCAATAGGTACATTTTCACCAAAAGTCTGTTTGAGTGAGTCCCAATAGCGTACAATCCATACATACATGTCGCCAAGAGTTCTGTGCGGGAATTTATGAAGGATATGGCACTGTCGTACAGAAGTTACAATAGGAAGATAAACTGTGTTAAACCATGAAAGAATTGCATCAGCCATGGAAACTTCTTCATCTTTTCCCTGATTAAGGTAGTATTTATGGGTTAAAATATGGTTATAAATAACGTCGTAGCGTCCTGTTCTTGTAAAATCAAGACACCAGTAGTCTGTAATATCTCCAAAATTAGTTTCGCTGTAGAATACGCGCTTTTCATAATTAATAATCTGCTTGATTATATCCGGCATATTCTTTGGGTTATTAAGCTTGATTTCGCTCTGGAGTGAAACAACTTCTGCATCAATAAACTCTGTTCCTCGTGATTTTGCTACAGAAACACGATGATTTCCGTCGCGTACAAAGTAAAGACCCGAAATTTCGTATACTTTTATAGGAGGAAGGATAATATCTTTAAGAGCAGCTTCATCTACATGCTGCCAGCGGTTTCGTAAATGAGAGCTTTTCGGAAAGAAATGATTGTCAAAGTCGTTATATCTTCCTTCGCTGCCGACAATTTTTTCAATTGGAACAACCTTCATTCCTACATAAGTTTCGTTTGTAGGTCTCAAAAGCTGCTTTACATCATTAAGAGAGATGAGAGACGCTTCTTCCGGCGAAAGAAAATGTTGTATTTCATTGAATAAGGCTTTATTTCTTGCTTTGTTAAAGTCTTCTTCTGCGGTTTTATCTACTAAATTCATTAATTGTCTCCTGTGCCTGGAAATTCAATTATCCAGTGGGCGTAGGCATTTACAACAGTTGTATTTTCGCTCACAGTAACCCGTTTTTCACGCATATCATAAAGATGAATATGACCATGAATAAGGTAGGTGGGCTTGAATTTCTTTATAAACCAGTTAAAGCATTCAAAACCCTTGTGACATGGATCTTCTTTATCGTGAATATGGCGTGGAGAGGCATGTGTTAAAAGAATATCAAGGTATCTGCCATATTTAATCTTGTTTTTTATAAGAGCAGGTATCATATGACGAAGCTTGCGTTTCATCTGATACTCTGTGTATTGATTCAATCCTTTATTGTATTCCAGGGAACCAGAAACTCCTGCTATTAAAAGAGGTGTCTTTTTTCCTGTTACCGGGTCTGTATACTGCAGGCTGTTATCTGTAAGGACTTTAAAACCTGCATATATTCCGCCATGACCAAAATTTGCATGTTTATAATTTGATTGAAGTGCTTCCGGCGTATTTCTTGCAGATTTATGATAAAAAGAAAAATCCTTAAGATTATGATTGCCAAATATAAAATATGTAGGTTTGTTGAGCATTGTAACAACAAAATCAATGTAATCTAAGGGAAGATCTCCCGCACACAATACTAAATCAACATCACCAAAAACTTCGCGCAGGTTCTGGTTATAGATGAGAGGATCAACATAATCGGAAAGACACAGGATTTTCATTTATTGCGCAGAGCCGGCTTGTGATAGAATTGATTCAAGCTTAATTTTGTCTATAAGCTCAACCGGGCGTCCCTCTGCAAAATGCTTTGCACTGTTTGAATAGCCCGAAGAAGAGAAAAGGTATCCTTTCTGGCAGTTAATCTGCTTCATTGTATCAAGTGTTTCACGGATAATATCATCTTCAATAGGATCTGGTTCACGGAAGAAACGGAACAAAGTAGTCTGTTTACGCATATTTCTCCAGCCTTCTGTAGAAGAGTCTACTCCGGTAACCTGACATCCCCATTTTTTTGCATCACAGGAAACAATGTTATGTTTAAGTGCTTTTTCTACTGTAGATTTACAAATCATTAGGAATTCTTCATTGCTGCAGGTAAGATAATCTTTTAAGTAGTCATTAGCCTGAAGGTCTTTATATTCCGAAAGCTTTGCAGAAACATCGCGGAAGGTTTTGTTGCGTTTGTAAATCTGTTCCCACTGTTCTATAGCTTTATCGATTTTACGGCTTTTTTCATAGCAGGTAGCAAGAAAATAGCGGGCATAGAGTGTTTCGCCATTAAGATTTTCTTTATCAAGATCAATTGCACGCTGAAAATCCATAGCAGCATTATCAAAGCGGTTTGCAAGCATAAAGCAGGAACCATGTTCAATAATAGCTTTCTGTTTGATTTCAGGGTCACGCTGTGCTTTTTCAAAGGATTTTATAGCAGCGGCAAGGTCTTTTGCATCTTTCTGGATTTTTCCAAGGTAATAATATGATGAATATGTTTCAGGACTAAGTTTTAAAGCAATGTCAATTTCTTTTTTGGCTTCGCCAAAGTTCTTTGTTCTGTAATGCATAAGACCAATTTCTGCATGAGCTTTTGCGTGACGTGAGTTGAGCATAACTGTTTTCTGCATAAAGCCCATGGCAAGGTCATAGCGGTTACATTCTTCGTAAAGATGTCCAACATTATAAAAGTTTTCAGGATTATTAGGATCAAGTTTTGTAAGAAGCAGATAATTCTTAAGAGCTTCCTGCTGCTGGTTATATTTCATCAAAAGTTGTGCATATTCCTGTCGGAAATCCAGTTCATTTAATTGAGGCCCAAAAAGTGCGTTTTCATTTACAAGTTTATATTCGATTACGGCAAGTTCTGTTTTATTTTCTTTAAGGTATGCTTTTCCAAGGTAATAGTGTGCTATGTAGTTTTTGGAATCTTTGGCAATAATCTGCTTTGCCTGTTTAATGGCGGCTTGTGTTTTACCTTGTTTAATTAGTTTTGGGATTGAATCGACTTTTTTAGGTGCAACAGTTCCCTTAATTATAAAAATAAGGAGACCTATAATAAAAATGCCAAGTACACAGACTGCTACTATTGCAACGGGACTCATGGCTTACCTCAATAAAAAAAATTTAGTAAAATTAATTAAAACCGATAATAAACTTACTATAAGAATAATTAATTTATTTTCTTATTTCAAGGGGTTTGCTATGAAGAATAAACATTCAAAAACTAAGCTTATCGCACAGGTTTTTATTTCATTTTTGATTTTCTTTAATGGCACATTTGTTTTTGCAGAATCGGAAGGTGAAAAGCTTTTTAAGAGTAATAAACCTGCTGAAGCTATACTATTTCTTGAAGACGAAATCAAAAATGGAACTGCTTCATCTGCAGCCTATAATTATCTTGGTCTGGCATATTATCAGATTGCTGATTATCAAAACAGCGTAGATGCTTTTGCAAAGGGCTTAAAAGTGCCTGCTACGAACAAAAAAATCCTTTCTTTTAATCAAGGAAACTCCTATTACGCAATGGGTGACTATGAAAATGCTGCTAAAAGCTTTACTCTTGCAGTTTCTGCTGATCCAAAGTTTTCTCAGGCCTTGTTAAATCGTGGAAATTCCTATCTTATGGCTCAGAAATATAGTGAAACTATAAGCGATTACGAGCGTTATATTATTATGGAGCCTGAGGATGTTCAGAGACCTAAACTTGAACAGCTCATTTCTCTATTAAAACAGGAGCTTGTACGTCAGGAAGAAGAAGCTAGAGTGATGGCAGAAGAAGCAGCACGACTTGCAGAAGAAGAAAAGCGTATGGCAGAAGAACTTGCGCGTCAAAAAGAGGAAGAAGAACGACTTGAAGCTGAGCGTAAGGCTGAAGAAGAACGCCTTGCTGAACAAAAACGACAGGAAGAAGCAGAAAGAAGACGTAAACTGCTTGAAGATGTTGCAAATTCGTTGCAAAATACAGATTCAACTAATATGACAAGTGGTACCGAAGATCTGATTGATTATGATTTTGAATCAGAATTGGATTAAGGTATGGGAGGAAGTGTTATGTCAGAAACAACAAAGAAGCCTGCGACTGCTGGTGCGGCTAAAACAACTGGTACCAGAGCCGGAACAAATAGTGCAACTAAATCAACAGGTACTGCAGCTGGAACTGCAACGAGTAAGCCTAGAACTACTGCAAGTGCAACTAAAGCAACTGCAGCGGGAGCGACAAAAACGACTGCAGCGGGTATGGCAAAAACAACTACAGCGGGTGTGGCAAAAACAACTACTACCAGAACGACTGCGGCTAGATCGACTACTGCAGGAGTGACAACTAGAACACCTACTGCTGCAACAAAAACAACCTCTGCTGTTACTAAAACCACAGCTACCAGAACAACAACTACAAGGCCTGCAGCGACAACAACAACTACAAGGCCTGCAGCGACAACAACTACAAGGCCTGCTGCGACTACAACTACAAGACCTGCTGCGACAACAACTACAACTACACCAAGACCCACTGTAACAACACCGGCGCCAACAACAACTCCACCAGTATATACAACAACTCCACCAAAACCTGAATCAGAGCCTCAAAAAACTCCTGAAGAACTTGAAAAAGAAAAAAAGCGCAAGATCATAATTATTATTTCTTCAATTGTGGCAGTAATAATACTTATTATTGTGCTTTGTGTAACAGGTTGTGTAAACAAAAAGAATTCCGGGGCAAAAGCAAAAGCAAATGTTTGCAATCTTGCCAAAACATACGCAGAACGTGGTGAATATGACCGTGCCCTTAATAAGCTTGATGATTATCTTGAAAAAAATGGTGATGATCAGGAAGTCTGGGACTTATGGAATTCAATTCTTGATATGAAAAAAGAAGCCGGAGGTAATGGTGCTGGCGGTAGTTATGCCGGAGGCAGCTTTGCAGGCGGAAATACATATAATTACAATTCCGGAGATACAAACAATCAAAACGGCGGATATCCTGACAGTTTAAAGATTGATGTTGATACTTCGGGAATCTCCAGTGCTGTACAGGATTCTCTTTCTTCAATGAAGAGTGCCCTTGAAGAATCAAACAAGCAGGCAGAAGAAAATCGTCGTGCAATGGAAACACTTTTAAAACAGCAGCAGGAAGCAGAAGAAAAGCGTCTTGCAGACCAGCAGGCCGAAGCCGCACAAAGAAGGGCAGAGGAAGCAGCTGCTGCAGAACAGAAGCGTAAAGCAGAAGAAAAGCGTAAAGCCGAAGAAGAAGCACTTGCTAAGAAAAATGCTGAACTTAAAAAGAAAATTGATGAAGTAAATAATGAATTACAGCTTGGACAGACCGCTCTTTCAATGGGAAATGTTGAAGAAGCAATGAAGCACTTTAATATGGCAGATAGTCTTTCTCCTGGAGAAGCTGGTGCAAACTTCAAAGCATCTAAAGAATCAGAAATTGCTCAATCGCTTTATGAAGCTGCTCAAAAAACAGATAGTCCTGAGAAAAAACAGCAGCTTATGAATAATGCTGTAGCAATGGCTAATAAAGCTGTTCAGACAAATCCTAAGGATGCGGGTGCTCATTATATTCTTGCACAGGATGCTCTTGATAAAAAAGATTACAACACAGCCCTTAAAGAAATGAAAGCCGCTGTAGAATATGATCCAAACAATTATCTTTACTGGTATAACCTTGGTAAGATTCAGTATACTCTCAAAAAATTCAGCGAAGCAGCTTCTTCATTTACAAAAGCATGTGAATTAAATACAAAATTTGCTCCAAGCCGATACAATCTTGGTGTTACACAAAAGGTTCTTAAGAATGATACCGCGGCACTTGCTGCATTCCGTAAAACAATTGATATTGATCCACGCCATGAAAAAGCCTGGCTTGAACAGGCACGAATTCTTACAGATAGAAGCGATTATTCCGGGGCAATCGATGCATATAAATCTGTTCTTAAAATAAACAATATAAATGTTCAGGCTGCTATGGAGCTTGGAAACGTATATTATCAGAAAAAGAGCTATGCCGATGCCGAAGAAAGCTATAAGCGTGCACTTACAATGCTTTCTCCAAGCGAAAATATGACTTTGACAAAATATAACCTTTCTGCAGTTATGTTTGATGCGGGAAAGGTTGCCGATGCCGAAAAGTATGCGCGCGAAGCATATGAAGGAAAAGATTTTATAAAGAATGATAATGCCAAAGTAAATGTTATTTACAATTACGCACTTATTCTTGATAAGCAGGGGAAAGTTGATAATGCAATTCCTCTTTATCTTGAAGTTTTAAAAGTTAATGCTGACCATGCTAAAACAAAAATCAATCTTGGCGTTATGTATATGACTCTTGATCCTCCTGATGTTGATACAGCCTTGAGCCTCTTTACTCAGGTTTACAACAAAGATAACAACAATATTGAGGCAAACAACAATCTTGGAAAGACTTATCTTTTGAAAGAAGATTATCCTAATGCAATTAAGTTCTACCAGAATGCCTTGAAGCTTGATCCAAAGAATAATGCAATCCGCGCAAATCTTGCAAAAGCATATGCACAGGCCGGCGAATACGATTATGCAAAATCAACTTATACCGAACTTTTGAAAACAGATAAAGAAAACTGGGATGCTTACATTGAACTTGCAAAGGTTTGTATGCAGCT
>CAMKDH010000032.1 GCA_946411215.1 uncultured Treponema sp.
TTATGAAGTTGTGGACGCCCTGAATACTTACAGGTTGTGTTCGCGCCATCTTGATCAGCAGGAAATAAAGGACATCATGCACGAAGGCTTTAATACATATACACACGACTTTTTAGTACGCCGTCAGAACATGCTTGCCGAAGAAGGCCTTGTATATAGTTCGTCTGGAGAAAAAAATATTATCTTTGAAATAGAACCAAAATTCCTGGAGCTTGAATATAAGGCTGGAGACGCTCGTCGTGTGAATCCGGTAACAAAAGAATCTGAACCCGTTCCTGACGAAGACCGATGGTGTTTTTATGTTGCAAGAGATTCTTTTACCTTAAAAACAATTGGAAGTCAGATGCATAACTGCGTAGGTTGGGGTTATACACATGCAGTTGCTGAACGTCGTGCCACAATCGTTTATGCAAAATATCACGAAAAATATAAAATCTGTATAGAAGTAACTCCCGACTTTCATATCAGACAGTCGTTAGGTCCTGCTAACAAGCCATTGGAAGGCGAAGCACTTGATGCCTATTTTGAATGGTGTGATGAAAACAATATTCAGCGGACTAAAGCTTTTGGAATTCACGCAGCTCCCGCCTATTAATTATTAACTGTAAGCTTGTGACGCTCATGCCATTTTGCAAGAATCTCTTTTTCTGCTTTTGACGGACTTGCGTTTCTGTCTGCTCGTTCCTGTCTAATTTCATTTTTTGAAACTTCAATACAAAGCTTGTATTCATCATCTTTTGTTGCATAAACAATCGTTGATCTTTTTTCTCGAACATCATCAACATAACTTGCAACACAATTGTGAAGAGCGGTTCCTATTTCGCAAAGCTGCCAGCTGTCTTTTGGTAAACAGAAGGAATAACCGTCAATTTTATCTTCGAGTTTTTTCTGTTCTTCTGTATATTTAAAAGTATAATTTCTGTTTTTTACTCTGAATGAAATATTAGAAAGTGCATCATGATTAAATTCCGAAAATCCATTTTTGAGAATATCTTTGCGTAAACTCTGTGGAATGTAACGGAAATATTTATGGAACATATTTATTGTATCATTGTATACAAATAGCGTATCGAGATATGAATATGATTTAAAAATTGTATTAAGAGTTGCTTTTTCGCCACGTTTTTTAATGCTGTATTTTGAAAAGAAAACAAGATTTTTCCAATTTGAAAGAGAAATACAGTTTCTCTTTTCTGTATTTTCAAATACAGAATTATAAAGATTAAAATCTCTAAAGCCGCAATCCCAGAGTTTTCTATAGACAAAAATTACATTTGGACATTCATTATAAACTCTTCTAAAAATTCTATAGCCATTTATTTTTGCTTTTTTTAGAAAACGATTTAAAACATTTGGATCTGTTCTTTTGTAATTAAACCTGATTTTCAATTCCTGCATCTCTTTTTCGGGTAAAATTGAACAGAGGTTTGGTTCGTATGGAATTAATGTCAAATAAAGCATTTTTACAAAGGTGTTTTCTGAAATACTTTTGGCAGGTTCATTAATTGTTTTTAAACCTGTAAATATTTTTACAAGCTCCAGAAATTTAGGATAAATATCTTTTATGATTTCTTCGGGAATAATCCTTTTTTCCAATTGAAGCAAGAAATGTTTTATTTTTGAAAAGGTATTAAATTTCTTGTGAACTTTAGGATTTATATTATCCAGATCAAGCTCAAGTTCAGAATCAACTACTGTAATGTTCAACAGATATTTTTCATCAAAATCAAAATTGATTTTTCCGTTTTTAATATCAAACGTTAAAAGCTGTGTATCAAAAATTGGTTCACAAATTGAATCAGAATAAGAAGGGAATTGTCGGGATTGAATTTCTGAGTCTACAAAATTCCAGTACCGGTTTTCAGTTTCCTTCCGTGCAAATTTCTTTATACTGATTGTAAGAATGAGCTGTTCATAATCAATATTTACTATAAAGCAAAAATAATCTTTTATAATTGAATTTTCATCAACATAATTTTTGAGGTTATAAGAATAGCGGTGTTCTTCTTCATGCCAGATTAAAAAATCGGCCATATTTTTAGCAGAAAGATCCTCAATAGAAGTAACCTGATTCTTTGGCATAACTCCATTGTTAGAATAATGAGGTCTGTATGGTATAATTGGAAATTCACAATATTCAACAGGCACAAGTTCTGATGTTTCCTTGGGGAACGTATCTGTTTTTTGCCAGAGTTTTTGGCTTGCATCAAAAATCATATTCTCGCGAAAAAAATCATTCTTTATTCGAACGGGAATAATTTGTTTTTCAGTTTTAGAAGGAATGAACTGGGAAGTTCCAAGCTGTCTGTAATAATACACTGTTTCTTTCATTATCAGAGTTCCTTAAACAAGTTCATCCAAAAAACTTAAAACATTCGATAAGCTCACAGGCATGATTATATCACCATTGTCTGCAAGTCGTTTTGCAATGGCAAGGAGTTCATCCTGCTTTTCAAGAATATAAGATTTGCGGCATGGCCCCATAAACTCCATATCTTCTTTGACCATGCTTTCGGCACGCTTTGACATATTCGAAAAGATTTTATTCTGTGTTTTTTCCGAGCATAATTTGAGTGCTACAGCAAGATCCTGACTGTTAACATCTCTGAGCCATTTTTGAATTGCACGGTTATCTAATTCACAGATAATATCCATTCGGCCAATTGAATAATAAAGATTCAAAGCAAGAAGCGGATTTGTTTTATAAAGATTCTGGACTTGGGTTTCTAAATAGAATTTTGATATATGATCTAAAGTGTCCAGAATTTCATTTGCTGTTATTGATCCATAAAAATCTGCATTTTTTAAGACATTACCAGCCGCACTTAAAACTTCGGGATTAGAATTCTTTTTTTCTCCCCATTCTTTAAGGATATTCATAACGTTTGTGCGTACATTTTCAGGTAGCTTATTTAGAGCCTGTTCCTGTCGTTCCTTTGGTAAATAACAAATCAGATTCGCAAGATTTTTTTCATAACCGCCGGCAATAAATTCTTCTATGATTGAAAAGGTTTTCTCATTTACAAGTCCAACTTTATTTTCTATTTCTTTTGCAGCTTCCTGCTTTTTTGCATCGTCAAAATCATCAATAATCTGTGTATTCTCTTTAGCCATAAAAATCCTCCGAACCTTTATCTTTTATATATTATAATGGACAGAATGAACAACGTAAACTATAATAAAAATATGAAGAAGGAACCAAAGATTTCAAGCTTAATCGACAAGGCTTGTTTTGATTATAATCTTATAGAAGAAGGTGATAAAATACTCATTGGTGTTAGCGGTGGAAAGGATTCTACTGTACTTGCTGAATATTTTTCTCACAGAGCAAAAAGACCTTTCTGTGGTTTTACCTACAAAGCCCTGAATATCCAGAGTGATTTTGCGCCACCTTTTCCTGCCGAAATTAAAAAGCTTTTTAAAAAGTGGAAGGTTCCTTTTGAGTCGTTGAATGTAAACATAAGTGCACGTGTAAAAGAAGGGCAGAAGATGAGCTGTTACTGGTGTTCAACCCAGCGACGTACAGAACTTATTCGTTATGCAATGGAGCACGGTTACAACAAGATTGCACTTGGCCATCACATGGATGATATTTTGGAAACCCTGCTTATGAATGCGCTTCAAAAAGGCGAATTTTCAACAATGATTCCGTCTTTGCAATATGAAAATTATCCAATTAAAATTATCCGTCCGCTTTGTTATGTTACAGAGGAACGCATTATAAAATATTCAGAGGAACAGAATTTTAAACAGTTTACCTGCACCTGCGATTTCCAGGATAATTCAACTCGTAAGGAATCTAAGAAAAAATTAAAGCAGCTTACAGGTGGAAAATCTGAACTTAAAGAAAAACTGTTTACTGCTCTTCAGAATATAAAGCTAGAATATCTTCCGTAGTCAGCTCTTTATCTTCTGCGAACCAGCTGCTGCTTACCGGGTTGTAGCCGTTTTTCTTAAGCATAGCAACTGCATCCTCATAACCATATTTAATCAAAAGTTTGATTCTGCTCGAAGTAAAATTAGCTGTTCCATCTAAGATGCCGCCAAGCTCAATTGAAGGCACAATCTGAATAAGAGTTTTTGTGTCGTAATCAATTTCTTTAACTTTACGGGAAGGTTCGTGGGAAAGGTAAACAATAAAGATTTTGTCTATGTCTGAATGATTGTCTACAATTGGATCTATTGGTGTGTTGTCGCCGCCTACTGCTTCGTTACCACCGTCTGAATATTCAAAGCCGTCTGCAAGCTTTACCGAAGGGCAAAGAACCGGGAAGGCTGAAGTTGCAAGAAGCTTCTTCTTAATTTGCAAAACCGATTCTTCTGAATTAAGATTGAATCTTGTAGCATACTGGCCTGGTTTACTTTTGACGAGTTTTGCAAGTATAAAGCGGTTTCGTACAGTTGTAACATAAACCTGAGGGAAGGTGAGTTCCTTTAATTTTACAAGTGGAATTGAAGAAACAATATCGTTCAAACCGTCTTGAGAAATGAGCGCGTCATTTTGTGTAAGCTTAGAAGGAACAATATTGAGCCAGATTCTTTCAATTTCATCATATTGACGGATTGCAAAAAGTGCAGAGTTCAAGCCACCAACACTTGTACCTGAAACCGCTCTGATTTTTGGGGCAATGCCGTATTCTATAAAAGCTTTCCAAACTCCAACTTCGTATGCGCCTTTGCCGCCACCGCCAGAAAGTACGAGTCCATATTTAGGACTTGTTTCTTCCAGAACTTCCTGTGGCAGGATAAACGAATTGTAAAGATACGAAAATGTATTTGAGAAAAATCTGAAAACACCATCGGCTTTGATTTTCTGTTTGTCTTCTGAAACTTTGAAAAAGGGAAGATTTTGATTTATTATGTTAGTTGGAACTAACATAATTCTGCGGCTTGTTATTAAAATCTTGCCTATGGTTTCGTATTTGTTATATTCAACCTTTAAGCCTGTTTGTGTTCCGTTTTCATCGGCGAGCGGGTAGTTTATTCCGTAGATTTCCGGGATATAAATAAAACGGTCCTTCCAGATTTCATCTACAGTCTTCATTTTTCTTTCTGCAAAATCAAGCCATTTTTGAGTGTCGTCAGTCTGATTTGCGGTTATGCAAAGATATTCATTGTTATCAAGCTCGTATGGAAACTGAAGTACGCCTTCTGGAGTTTCCCAGCGGCCTTCCAGATCTTTTAAGGAATAAATGTCGGTCCAGGTAACGTCCTTGTAGTATTCTTCTTCAAAAGAAAACTCTGGCTCTTCAAAAATCTCTTCAGGATTCTGCTCTTCAGTTTCTGTTTTATCATTAATGTCTGTGCTTTTACATGAGGCTGCAAAAAGTATTAGAGGCAATAATAAAACAGAAAGAAGCTTTTTCATTATTTTATGTTCTCCTGAATAAACTTCATCTTAAGATCCTTAAGCTCCTGGCTTATAGAAACCTTATAAATATGAGGATTAAGAATTCTCTTGTATGATTCATCAAAAGTTTCGAGCTGCTTCTGCATATTGTCATGGCTGATCTTAAGCTGTTCGGCATCGGAAAGGCGAGGCTGTGTGCGTTCACCGTTGCTAATTCGTTTTTTCAAAAGAGGCTCAATTCTGGCAGCTGTGAAAGAGAACTGTCTGTAATCTACCATCGGGTGATAGTAGCGGTATTCTTTGCCAGTTTCCAAAACTTCATTTTCAAGAGCAAGGATATCTGCACAAGCCATTCCTTTTTCATCATAAAGACGATATACGTTTTTGATTCCAGGGTTTGTTGTTTTTGCAGGGTTATCGCTGAATTTCATTGCTGGAGTCATGCCGCCTGTAGTTTTATCGTGGCGTGCACAAAGCTTGTAAACACCAGTGAAAGAAGATTCGTTTCCGCCAGTTACCATGTGAGTTCCAACACCCCAGCTGTTGATTGGGGCATTTCCTGCAACCAAAGTAGAAATGATTTCTTCTGTAAGCTCATTTGAAACACTGATTTTTGCCTGTGGATATCCGGCTTCATCAAGCGCTTTACGAACTTCGCGTGTAAGGTACGAAATATCACCTGAGTCAAGGCGAACACCAAAGTTGTAGCCTTTTTCTACAAGCTCGCCACCAGCGATGATTGCGTTCTTTACACCAGATTTAAGTGTGTCGTATGTATCAATTAAGAAAACAGAATTCTGAGGATAGATTTTTGCGTACTCGCGGAAAGCCTCCAGTTCAGAACTATGAGACATAATCCAGGAGTGTGCCATTGTTCCCATAACAGGAATGCCGTAAAGCTTTCCTGCAAGAGTATTAGAAGTTCCAGCGGCTCCTCCAATGTAAGCAGCACGTGTAGCACTCATAGCTCCATCAGGTCCCTGTGCACGGCGAAGACCAAATTCCATGATAGGTGCCTTTTTGCTTGCAAGCCAGATGCGTGCAGTTTTAGTTGCAATAAGGCTCTGGAAGTTTACGTGATTCAAAATGAGGCCTTCAAGAATCTGGGCTTCAATTAAGTTTGCGTGAATACGAACAAGAGGCTCCTGTGGGAAAATTACTGTTCCTTCGTCCATTGTGTAAAGATCACCTGTAAAGTGCCAGTCCTTAAGGTAATCAAGGAATCCTGGTTCAAAGATTTTCTGATCTGCAAGATATTTAATATCATCTTCACTAAAGCGGAAAGAGGTGAGTGCATCAAGAAGAGTTTCGTTACCTGCAAGTACACTAAAGCCTCCGTTAAAAGGATTACGGCGGAAGAACATATCAAACACAACCTTTTCGTTCATGTTCTCTTTCCAGTAGCCCTGTGCCATTGTAAGTTCATAAAAATCAGTAAAAAGCGCACTGTTGATTGTGCTGTTTTCAATAATTGGATCCATAATTACTCCATCGTTTTTGTATCCGGCTTACGCGGACGTTTGTTATATTTATATGTAAATCGGGCAACAGTTTTTCCCGAAACAAATCTGCTCATAAAAGAAAGGAACTTCCACTTAAATCTATAAAGCGATGTTGTTTTTCCTTTGTAGGCGCGTGCAAGGCATTGTGCAATAACCTTCTGCGGAGGAATGCCTCCCTTTACTTCCTTGCGTGCCCCGTTAGATGCAACATTTGCAAACTCTGTACTAACAGAACCTGGACAAAGCGCATGTACCTTTATTCCTTTATCTTTAAGCTCTGCTGCAAGTGCAGTTGAAAAACTCAAAACATATGCTTTAGTTGCTGCATAAACCGCAAAGTTTCCAAGAGGCATAAATGCTGCAAGACTTGATGTATTTATAATAACAGAACCTTTAGTCATGTAGGGAAGTGCAATTCCACAAATGCCCGTAAGCGAAGTACAGTTTAATTCGACCATCTGCATTTCGGCTTTTACAGAAGTTTCTTCAAAAGGACCGTAAGTACCAAAGCCTGCATTGTTTATAAGAAGCCCAATCTGGATGCCGCTTTCGACTTTTGAAAGCTTTTCATTTTCCTGTGCCAGCAGCTTTTCAATCTCATAAACGCCTTCCGTGCTGCCAAGGTCAATTTGCACCGGCCTTACAATAGAAAAGTTTTTTGTCTCATTTATAGAACGAGCAATCTCTTCAAGATTCTCCAGCCTGCGAGCAACAATCCAAATTTCATCAAAATCATACTTCTGTGCAACCTGGACAGCAAATTCCTTTCCCATCCCCGAACTTGCCCCAGTTATGATTGCCACATTTTTCATATTCCCAATTATACCTTTTTTAAAACTAAGGGGCAACACAAATTAGTTTGATGACGCTGTCACGTTTCTACAGAGACGGAAGCCGGTGTAAACATCGTGTGTTGAACCAAGCCAATAATTGCCGTAAGTTGCATAAACTCTTAAGTTATTGTTATATGGCGCACCAGTATTTTCTTCATCTGCATAACAACCACCTGCTCTGATTACATAATAATCATTTCCAAAATAACCATATGGATTGGCTGTATAAGGAATTGCAGTACCAGCAGTAGTAGTTTCATATGGAGACGAATGAGATTGACGTTCACAATATGGATCTGTCAAAGAATATGGAGAGCTTGTGTTTGTAGGCCATGCATTATTCCAGTCTGTAAGCATTTCCCAAACATTACCAATCATATCATATAATCCTAGTCTATTAGAATATTTTGAAGCAACCAGTGATGATGAAGTTTTTCCATATACTACATAATTAGGCATAACATTCCAGTCATATACACCAGAAACTCCCTGTAAGAAAGAACTGTCATTAGGATCGCCACCACGTGCTGCTAATTCCCATTGTGCACAGGTTGGTAAGTGATAACCATTATTCTTGAGATTTTGTTTACAAGTATACCATGTAGTTGCTGAGTAATTAGAAACAGTTGACATATCAAAATTCTTCCAATCTGTAATACCATTTACTTCATAGCATGGTTGAAGTCCCTGTATTGCACTAAGCTTATTACAGAATGCAATTGCCTGTGGCCAGGTGATATCTGTTTTTGGATACAAATTGTTGGTTCCAGAGCCTGTTACAACATACCATAGAGCATTTGTAACTTCACACATTCCAATTGAATAATTTGAAAGAGTAACATTCCTTCCCGCAATAAATGATCCGCCGTCAGTAGGATGAGTGTATACTGTAGTACTGCTTGTGATAACATTCTTCATCTGTGAATTAGAAACTGTTGTACCATTAATCTTAAGAATACTAGTGCTTGGTGTTAATGAACTTGTTGTCTTTGTTTTAGGTCCTACTGTTTTTCCAGAATTCTTAGTGTGGTATGGTTCAAAATTAAAGTAATAAGATGAACCAGGTGTATAACCTGGAATTGTTACCGCAGCTGTTACATAAGAGCCTGCAGTATAGGTTTCTGTTGTTCCTAAACGTGTGGAATTTCCGTCCTTATAAACATTAAATCCATTTATATCAGTTCTATTTGCCGGAGCCCACCATTGTAATACAATTGTACCTTTTGCATCATCACAATAAATAGTTGGAGATATAGTAATTGATGCAGGAGGAGTCCAGAATGACTTTGTGCTGGTTTCTGATGAAAAAGTGGTTTCTGAATTTTTATTACTATAAGCTTGTAGTTTGAAGTAATACTTTGTGTAATTGTCAAGGCTTGTGTTATTGAATGTATAAGAAGTTGATGTTACAGATATATTATCCCAATTTGAATTATCTTTACTGTAATAAATCTTATATCCCGTTGCACTATTTGTAGGAGCAGTCCAGCTTAACTTTGTTCCACCTCCATTGCCAGTTATGGTAAGACTTTTTGGAACATCAGGAGTTGTTACCTTTTTAAGCGAAGTATAAGAGAAGTTAGAAGTATCAGAACTATAAGCTAAGAGGTCAATATTATAAATTGTATTTGGAGAGAGTCCGTTAAGAATGTATGAAGTTCCGGATGTAATATTTTTGTAAGAATAATCAGAGTTAGAATTCTCCCTATATCTTAATTGGTAGCCAGTAAAGGTTCCGGTTGGAGCAGTCCATGTAAATTCCATACTTGTTGAAGTTCGTGATTGTAAACTGAAATTTGAAGGTGCGTTTGGTTTTAGAATTATGCCGTTCAAATATGTGACACTTGATACGCCAATATTGTTAACGCCCGTTAAATAAGTTTCAACCTTAAAGTCATAGCTTGCACCCGCGTTTGTAAGATTTACAGTTGCTGCTGTAGTATAGTTATCAGAAACTGTTTTTGTTGGCTCTTCTGGCCATGAATTAGAATTAGATAACTTAGCATAAATGTTTATACCTGTATAATTACCAGCAGGCTTATCCCATGCAAGTGTTACATATGAAGGACCTTTGCTATTACACTTAAGATTTGTAACAGGTTTTGGAGGTGTTGTAACTGTAGAGGTTACGGTTGATGTTGTATTTTCATCACCATTTCTATTAAGTGTTGTAATCTTAAATGTATAAGAAGTACCGCCTTCATATCCAGTATAGTTATGTGAATCTGAATGGCTTGGATACCAATAGTCAAGTTTTGTATCGTTTTTATAAATATATAGTTGAGACCAGTAAGAATTATTAGTGTCACCATCAGGTCTTTCGTAAGAAATATTTATACCTGTAGGACCGGTTGCTGTTGCTGTACAACTCTTCATCGGCGCAGAATAAGTACAGCCTGTAACAGGTGCTTTTGCATATAGATTACCATTATCATCATTTTTATAAACTTCGACATTAAAGGTGTATAGTGTATTTATACTAAGACCTGTAATTGTACACTCTGTTACTGTATTAGAAAGGGTTTGACGAGGAGTTGTTGCTGAACCCAGATAAACATTAATACCGTCAAATGATTCTTCCGGATTAAGCCATGAAAGCTTTATTGATGTAGTAGAAACTGGTGTTGCGGTAAGATTTCTTACATTATCAAATGCAAGAGAGCAGGCTATTGGAGAAGTTTCTGTCTTAAGTGTTGTACCAATGTATGTTTCAAGTTTAATATAATATAACTTTTTTGAAGAAAGACCTGAAATTGTTTTAATATGAGTGGTTGTATCTGTAATTGTGACTGATTGCGCAGAAGAGAAATCATCATTTAGACTGTAATAAAGTTTATAACCATCAAAGTTTCCTATTGGTTTGGTCCATGTTGCTTTAAAGCTTGTATCACTAGATTTCCTTGCGTACAAGTTTGTTGCAGGGTTAGGGCATGTTTTACAAGAAGGTAAACTTTCTTCTGTACTGTTTGAAAGACCATTTACAAGAACCTTAATATCATAATCTGTAGCACCAGAAAGGCCTTGTATTATAGTATTATTGTTTAATTTGTTAACATTTTGTGTAGTCCATGTTGTATCAGAATGAAGTTTATAACTAACAGTGTATGAGTCAAAGTTTCCAGCAGGGGCAGTCCAGCTCACATTAAGAGCAGTGTTAGATGCTGCAGTACATGCAAGATTAGATACCGGTGCACATTTTGTATTTGTTGTAACTATTGTAGTTTCTGCAGTATTGGTTTGGTCAATGTAATAAGAAACAACCTTTACATAATATGTAGTTCCTGGTAGAAGTGAAGTAAACGTTGTTGATGTTGTAGTTACATTCTGCATCTTTGTATTAGAGCCATTTTCTGGAATATTAGGATCTGTTGAACAGTATACTTTATAACCTGTAATACCATTGTTTGGTATAGTCCATGAAACAGTTCCTTGGTTTGTATTTGCTGTGAAGTTTGCAGTTACTTCAGATGGTGCATTAGGTTTGGTTATATAATAAGGAATAGTTGTTCCAGAAGTATAATAAGGAAGACTGTATTTTTGGCTTTCGGCGTCATAAGAGCAGATTTCGAATTCATATTTTGTTCCTCTTTCCAGACCATTGATGTTTGCAGTTGCAGTATCACCAGTTTTAGAGAACTGTATTTGTTCCTGACTGGAAGTACCCTTCTTAAGAATCATCCTGAAGTCTGTGAAGTTACCTTCTGAAGGTTTTTTGATTGTTATAGAAGCAGAAGTTCCCGAGCAATCAAGTTGTATTACAGCTGGAGTTCCAGGACGTGTGTAAACTCCGTTTGTTTCAACATATTCGGTTACGTTTCCAGCATAATCAAAAAATTGTGTAATGATTTCGTAATGGGTTCCCTGAGCAAGATTGAGAATTGCCTGTCTTGGATTTGTTGGGTCATCTCGATCAACTTCTTTAATTTGATAATCTGAAGTTGCTCCCCATTTTCTGTATTTTATTACTGCTTTTTCGTAATCTGGTACAAGAGTTTCATCCCAATTCCAGGTAATTTTAATTGAAGAATTGCTGTCTCCATCTGTAATTTCAGGTTTTTGAATTGCAGGATTTGTCTTATCCAGGAAGAAATAGTATTTGGAAATATTGTATGTAATATTTGGCGCTTCTCCTGACGAAGTTTCAGGATATGCTCTCTTATTTGAACTGTTATCTTTTACTTCGAAATACAGGGAATAGAATCCCTCATCCAGTCCTTTAAGCTCACATTCTTCAACTCTTCGTCCAGTTTCATAATAATCTCTTTCTTTGTATTCAGAAGTTTGTCCAGATGGATTAGTATATTCTACCATAAGAGTTTCTGCTTCTTGAGAAACTGGTGTCACAAAGTCTGCTTTATATAGTTTTTGACAAACAATATTAAATGTAGAATCAGTTGCTGTATTGTCAGTTGCTTTTAAGTATAATTTGAATTTACCGCCAGCAAAATACTTAAGTTCAGAAAGATTTATAGATGGTTGAGTTGGAAGTGCGGTTAAAACGGTTCCTTTTGAATCTTGTACAATAAGGTCTCCAACTGCAATTTCTGGAGGTTGAATATCCGTTTCGCCATTTACAAGATACTGCCACTTTTCAGCACGGCTCATATTAATATCTTTGCCATTGATTGTGTAGAAAAATCCTTCGCTCAAGGAAACTGCAACACGTACACCTGGAGCAATAGGAGAGCTTCTGTCTACAGGAATTGCAAGGGTTCTTGTGTTTTCAAATACAGGTGCTTTAAAACAGTTATTAATATTTTCATCATCACGTGAATTTGTTATCAAAATATTTTTAAAGAATGTTTGTCCATCTTGTTTGTAGCCGTAATGTTTTTGTTCAAGGCTGTTTTCAAGATCATTTTCATCAATAGCAGGAAGGAAATCTTCGTATGGTATTCCTGAGTTGTGAAGAATATCAATTTCGTCATTTGTATAATATATTGATTTTTCATTCATATCAAAGTCAAACATTACCTGAATTGTGGTGTCGCGTAAAACACCGGAAGACTGATATGAAGGTGAACTTGAAATTACACGAGGACGTTCTACAAGTACTGGTCTGATTACAAGAGTAATATTGTCACTCTCATTTGGTATTTGTACTAACTGGAAATTAGTTTTTTCGCTTGAAGAAGAATCAAATCTTATAAATATCTTATTTACAGAAGGATTGTTTTCGTCTGGAGTACTAAGTTGAATTTCTTTATTAGTTTTTCCATTAACTACCTGCCATCTTAAGAACTCATAATCGCTGGCTGCATCAAATTCAATATGATTTTTTACGCCATACTTATATTTTTGTGTTCCTTTAGCAGGAGTAAATGTACCATGCTGTCCATCAAGTGTTACATCAATATCAGGAATCTTACTTACAAACGGCTGAATCTGAATATCACCGTCTATATATTTTTCAATTGTAAATGTTGGTTCTGCAATTATATCGTCTTTGTAAGTTACACTAAGGTTTACAGTTTCAAGTTTTTCGGCTTCATCAGGAATTATAAATTCATTTACTGTACCCTGTGCATTAGTGTGGGTGATTTTCCATCCAAAGAAACTAAAATCCTCTGAAACACTGTATGAAAGTGAGAATCCTTTTCCAGCGCTGTAGCCTGTTACTTTTTCTGAATAATCTTCCTCACCAATGCGAAGAGTTCCTTTGTCTCTGTACTCTGATTCAACGTGAAGCTTTATGTTTGTCTTTTTAGTAGTCTCAGAATTAATTGTGTATGTAAATGTTTTTTCTGCGTACAAGCCTACATTGTAGGTACCGCTTGATGTAGTAGTCTGATAATAGAAATCTTCTTTTGGAATTATTACAGTGATAGCAGAGGAGCCGTTTGTTGCTACTGGAATCATGTCTGAAATTGTTCCATTGCCTGTTTTAGCCTGGAGGGTTACTGCATTTCCACTGATTGTTGCTGTTTCAAAATAGTCTGCAGCAGATGAACCTTCCGGTAAGCCAGGAATTCTTACTGTAATTTTATCAAGACAGTCTTCGTTTACAGGATGGTTGAAGGTAAGTACAATAGAACTGTCGCGTGGATAAAGTTTGTCGGCATCGGCCATGTTGAACGAAACATCAAGAGATTCAAAAATAACAGGGCTTACAGAAACTGTTCCGTCTATGTAATTGTCAATTGTAAGTTTTGCCTGTGCAATGTTTGTTTCTGAATCCAGACCGTATTTTGTTTCTGTTCCAGCATCGTATGAAATACTCATATTCAAACTTGCTAAAGATGCAATAGGAATAATATCTGTTACATTCTGTTCATCTTTAATATATGTGTGTGTAAACTGCCAGCCGCAGAAGCTGAATCCTTTTGCAGGTTTACAACGCAATGCAATTGTTTCACCTATACTGAACTTTTTAGGTTCACCTGTCCAAAGAACATCGTTTACATGCATAGTGCACTGATCTGCTTCTGAAGTAACCTGTATTTCTGTTTTCTTAGAAGTCTGTGAACCTGCGCTATAACGGAAGCTTGTTTCTTTATCAAGATAAACTTTAAGGTTTTCAGAATAATCAGTATTTTCGTAGTAAACAGACTTTGAAGGAATTGTTACTGTAATGATTTTTGAACCGTTCTGAATAATAGGAATAAGGTCTGCTTCGGAACGTGTCTGTGAATATTTTGTTCTGATTGTAATTGTTTTGTCATTGATTTCTGCAGGGAGAAAATAATCAGAAGCAGTTTTGCCTTCTTCAAGACCAGGTATGTTGATTTTTATTAAGTCTTTGCAAGCCTCTGGAATTGTATGATTAAAGGTAAGCACAATAGAACTGTCGCGGGCATATAGTTCACCTTCATCATTGAGGTTGAAGCTTGCTGTAAGACGTTCAGGACACTGTGGTCGGATTACAATATTTTCGTCTGCTTTTTTAAAAGTTACCTTTGTTTCAAGACTGGTTTCATCTTCAAATTGAATATAGTCAGAAGGGGTCTGCTTAGGATCAGAAAGAACTGCTTCCCATTTTATAAACTGATGATTGTCATCAGGATCAAACTTTACGGTAAAAGTATCTGTTACCTTTTTTATAATTGATTCACCTGCAGGAGTTTTAATATCGCCACTGCCTTTTATTGCAATAACCTTTATGGTATACGACGGCGCATTATTATAATCAATTGCATCTATGATTGTTTGTTTGGTTTCTTCGCTTTTGAGGAAGTTTTCACAGGAGGTAAATGCGAACAGTGCAAGACTAATGAGCACACCTCCTTTTATGATATTAATTTTTGAAAGGATTCTGTTCAAAAAAGTTGATGTTTTCATTAAATAAACTCCTGCATATATATAAGTAAAAACTTTTTGAATATTCTTCTATTATAGCACACAAGTATTGATTTGTCTTTATATTTTTATTGTGGTATAATCTGCAGAATGAAACGTTTCGGGGCAAAAATCATCTTTCAATTTTTTATTTTATCCGCATTTTTTTGCCTTTTTTCGTGCAGTAATCATAAGCTTAACAGTAAAAAAGAAAAGCTCATAAGCCAGCGCGAACTGCGTACTCACCAGAACGGCCTTGATATTCTTGAATATATAAAAGACGTAGAAGCGCAAAAAAATCAAGCTGTTGATGATTTTATTGAACAGCTTGATTTGGAACAGAAGATTGCTCAGCTGTTTGTTGTGAATCTTGTTGGCTGTGACACATTTACTCCTGTAGAAAAAAACATCGCAGGCGGATTTTTATATTTTGGTTATAACATTGCGCAAACGCCTGTTGCCATGGCTCAATTCAATCAGTCTATTATTGATTACTGTAAGCAAAACAATAATATCCCTCCTTTTCTTACAGTTGATCAGGAAGGCGGATTTGTAAACAGATTACGTTCTTTAAGCGGGCCTTTACCTTCTGCACAGCGCATCACTCAAAAGCTTGATGTTTCTAAGGCTGCAGAGCTTTATTCACTTCAGGCAAAGCAGATGAAAGCACTTGGATTTACTATGAATCTTGCGCCTGTTGCCGAAGTTTGTACAACCGATAATGAAGTTTTCTTAAATGAACGAAGCTTTGGAAATCTTGATCAGGTTAAGCAGTATGGCACCGAATGTGTACAGGCATACGAAGAAAATGGAGTAGGGACTGTCCTAAAGCATTTTCCGGGCAATACAAATACAGATCCTCATACTGGACTTCCACAAATCAATTGGTCTGATGCAGAACTAAAAATGCAGATGGATGCTTTCCGTACGCTTGTTGCAAAAAATCCTAGTGCAGTGCTCATGTCTCATGCCCGCGTAAAAGGATATGATGAAAAAAATCCTGCGTGTCTTTCGGAATATTGGGTTACACAGGTACTTAGAAAGGAGCTTGATTTTGCAGGCATAATTTTTTCTGATGATATTTTTATGGGCGCGCTAGCAGACAACGGATATCCGCCTGATGTTGCTGTTGTAAAAGCAATTGAAGCCGGCATTGACTGCATAATGATTTCTGAAAAAAGAATTGGAAGCAGTGTAGAAGTTCTCTGTAAAAAAGCAAAGGCTGATGTTTTATTTGCAAAACGAATTGATAATGCTGTAAGACGGATTATTGAATATAAAATTAAGTGCGGATTTTTGGAAGTGCAGCTTGGTGCTGACGGAAAGTATACGCTTGTAATAAATTATCCTGAGATTTCGGGGCAGGGTTTTGATCATGCTCGCGAACAAAACATTCAACTTTATATGGACAACTTTTAATGGGAAAAAAACAAAAGAACGGGCAGGGCAGTGCGCCTCTTAAAAGTGCTGCAGGCTTTGAACAGTTTTATTCTTCTCTTTACGGTGAGCGCTGGGAAAAACTTAAACAAGCCTTTGCAAATCCAAATGATTCTGTAGAGTTTATGGTTCCTGGTGCCCAAAAGCCGTATTATCTTGACAGTGCAAGCATTTTTGCCGCATTGTGCCTGCCGCTCCAAAACGCAACTGATATTCTTGATTTATGTGCGGCTCCTGGTGGAAAAACTTTAGTTCTTGCAAGCCGCATGAACAAAGATTCAGTGCTTTCTTCTAATGAACGTTCGCCTCAGCGCAAACACAGGCTTTCTGTTGTTGTAGAAGAATGTCTGCCGCTTCAGATAAGTGAACGCGTAAAGGTAAGCTGCAGCGACGGTTCTACCTGGTGCACAAGACAGAGTGAATGCTTTGATTCAATTTTACTCGATGCTCCGTGTTCTTCAGAACGTCATGTAATTGCAGATCCTAAATATCTTGATCAGTGGTCTCCAAGCAGAATTAAGACTGTTACTATGGAACAGTGGGCCTTGCTTTCGAGTGCATATCGTCTGCTTCGTAAAGGCGGATATCTTTTATATTCAACATGTGCTCTTGCTCCTCAGGAAAATGACGAAATGATGGAACGGCTTATTAAAAAGTTCCAGAAAGAGGGAATTGACTCGTTTGAATTCGTTGAACCCAATCCCAAACCTTCACAAATCTCAAAATGTGCTGATTTCGTGCTGTCTGAATATGAAAAAACAAAGTACGGCTACCAGATTCTCCCAGACATTTCAAACGGTGCCGGCCCAATTTATTTTTCATTGATTAAAAAATTGTAAAATAATATTTTATGCTTTCGCACTTGATTTTTAACCATTTTATGACGATAATATAAAAAAGTATAAGGAGTTCTTTGATGGGCAAAAAAGCACAGGAAAGCGAAGATAAACTTCAGAAAATCATGGAAATCGAACGTCAGCTCAATGAAATCCAAGACGTTGACGTCCTTCTCGAAAGAATTCTTACAGAAACAAGACACATTGTAAATGCTGATGCAGGTTCTATTTATGTTGTTGAAGAAGACCGCATTAAGATTAAATATGGTCAGAACGATACTCACCTTAAAGAACTTGCTCCTGGTGAAAAACTTCCTTACAGCTGTTTCTCCTTCCCAATTAACGAAAAACAGATTTGCGGTTATGTTGCATCAACCGGTAAATCAGTAAATATTAAAGACTGCTACGAAATTCCAGAGTCTGAACCTTATAAGTTTAATAAGAACACAGACATCATGACGAATTATCGTACAAAGTCTATGTATACTTTCCCACTCAAGAATGCTAACGGACAGATTCTTGGTGTACTTCAGATTATCAACAAACTTGATGATAACGGCACTGTAGTAGATTTTGATGCAGAGGACGAGCTTTTCATTGGTCACTTTGCAGTAAGTGCTGTTCAGGCTTTACAGCATGCTTACCTTACAAGTAACATGGTAAAACGCATGCTTAAGATGGCAGAGTTCCGTGATCCAAAAGAAACATATCCACACGTTGAACGCGTTTCTTCATTCGCAATGGAAATTTACGATCGCTGGGCATTTAATCACAATGTTCCACAAGCCGAAGTTCAGAAATACCGCGATAACCTTAAAATTGCTGCCAA
>CAMKDH010000033.1 GCA_946411215.1 uncultured Treponema sp.
TTAGAACTTGCCGCCACCGAGGGTGAAAGTCAATTTAAGTGCTACATCTGGTTTTGAATCCCAGTCTGCAAAAGTCATGTATGGTCCAATTCCAAGTTTTATTGCATCGGTTGGAGCATAATTTAAAGTTGCAGAGAAAGTTCCTGAACCCATAAGACTTTCGGCACCATATTCTTTCAGCAAGCTTGTAACAAGTGGAGGCAAATCTTCTTTACCAAAATTAACAATTCCAAATACAGCAGCAGTTACTTTTGTAGTTCCAAAGATTCTTCCAAAGCTCACTGCAAGTGCAGCATTATGACCTTTTGTAAAACTGTCTTTTACATACATTGGATTCGAAGCAAGATACATCATTGTTTCATTATCAAATTCAAAATTGTTTCCGTCATAATAATACTGACCTACAAGAGTAATTGAAGGATCTTTCCAGGTGTAACTGAAGCCTGCTGTAGCCTTAAAGATAGCAGTTTTGTCTTTTTCATTATCCCATTCAAGATCGCTTCCATACTGGAATACAGCTTCACCAAACAGGTTGAACTTCTTCAAACTTCCAGAAGCGGTAAAGGTAACTTTAGGAGCTGCTTCATATTTCCAGTATCCGCCAAGACCAAGCTCCCAGCCGCCCAGTACTAAATCATACTTTCCGGCAAACGCACAGTTCTTTGCATAATCAAAAGCAGGCATTACATAAACCCAAAGACAATTTTGAGTATCTGGAAAAGTAATCTGTGTACGAAGATTAAAGCATCCGTCTACCTGGGCATCTGTATTTTCAGGATCAATCATCGATGTATTAATTATGTCGCTTACAGGACTAAAGAAATATCCCGCACCCCAGGTAACTGTATGAAGTCCAAATCGGAAAAACGCAGTATCTTTTACATTAAAATCGGTGAACAATTCCTTGAGGTAAATCCAGTCGGTAATAGAAGTGTCGACTTTTGTATTATAAAACTCCTGAGTCCCAAATGAAGTTTTACTTGTTGTTGCAGTCGAGGTTGCCTTCGAACTAAACGGATACCTCAACCCAAACTTTGAATACATGCGCAAATCCTGAGTTGGACGCGCGTCTACTGTAAGATAAGCACCTACATTCGGACTGATTTTTGTATCGGAAAAATGTTCCAGAAAAGACTTGTCGTCATCTGCATAAACAAGAAAGGAAGTGCTGATTTCTGATGTAAAATTTCCACCAACCTTTACACTACCGTTATCAAAAAGTACGCCTTTGCTCAAATCGCTTTTGGCAGAAACATCAGTAACCTCTTCGATAAGAAAATCATCATCACCAAAAAGATCATCGTCACCGCCAAAAAGGTCGTCATCGGATTGGGCAAACAGAAATCCCATTGTTAACAGAAACACAACAGAAATAGAAAATATTTTTTTCATTAGTTCAATCCCTCAAGATATGCTTTTGTAAAAATACGGTCAGGCAAAGTATCAAAAGTCAAATCGGAAATAATCTGAGTTGTATTTTCGCCAGGGTTTAATTCATCGCGGACAATGACTTGAGTTGGAACATAGCCGGATGGAACTTTTGCATATTTTGGAAGAAGCGTTGTACGCATAAGTCGGTCTGAACCGGAAAAATCTTCGTACTTTAAGATGAGGTTCATATCCTTACGAACATAAAATTTTGTTTTGGCATAAGAAGGCTCACTTGTTTTTGCAACAGCAGTGATTATATAAACTTCCTGCTTACCGAGCGTTCCGTTTTCAAAACCTTTTATATCGTAATTAATTCGCCAGGAATTTTCATCCTGCTCAACATCATCAAGCTTGATATCTGAATTACCAAGAGACTCTTTTAACGAAGTATGACTGAACTTTCGGCTGATTGGATCATAAGCCCAGATATTGTCATCATCTCGCAAAAAGCCGTTTCCTTTATCTGCTTCAGGAAATAACTGAACAAGAGTCATAAGCTTTTTATCTGTACGTTCAAAAATCTTATACTGAACACTTTCTTTTGGTTTGCCAGGTTTTTCAATAAGCAAAGAAATTGTTGCAGAATAATCTCCATGATATGCAAGAACATCATCAGATGCTTCAAGAATTGTATATGCCTTTTCTACGTCTGCAGCGGCAACCTGTGCAAAAAGCCCTGCCACTAAAAACAGAGACAGACACAAAGTAGTAATCATCTTTTTCATATAAACTCCTATTTTATTGTTCTCAAGGCTTCTGCAGGACTTAGCGAAGCGGCTTTTTTTGCACTGCCACGTACTGCAAGAGAAGTAAGAACAATAAGCAAAATATATTGCAATATTACTGTACCAACCGAAACTGTAAATGAAAAATGTCCTTTATTCAAAAACAGCGAAAGTGCTTCATTGCCAATTGGAATAAAGTGAATTATTGCCATTGCAATTAAAGCAAGAATAAGCCCAAGGATTGCTCCTATTACACAAAGAACAACTGCTTCTGTAGTGAATACTCTTTTTGTATCTCGTCCAGTCATTCCAAGTGCGCGCATAGTTCCAATTTCGCGGATGCGTTCATACAAAACCATACGGTATGTGTTAGCCACACCTATCATAACAATGAACAGAATTACAAGAAGAATTGTTGTTGCTACAATATGAACAATATTCATTACAGTTTTAATCTGCGGAATTTCATCATATAAAGTTTCAACACCATACTTTACACCCCTCCATTCATTTTCGGGCTTGTTAACATCAATCTGTTTTTCAATACCTTTACCAATGTTTGTAGGGTTTGTCTGCATTGCAAGGGCACGGTTTGTAACATTGATTTCCGGATTATTTTCTGCATCCTTACGAATACGCTCTTCTATTGCCATTGCAGCTTTTGTCTGCTTGTTTTTATCGCGAAGATAAATAGAGAATATTGAATATCCACCTTCTGGCATTTCTACAATTTTATTCAAATCTTCAATATCGCAGTAGGCCTGCATTGTATTAATAAAACTGTTAGCTTTAATGATTCCCATAATCTTCATATCTGCTACAGTATTCTGGCCGTAAACTGTATATGAAGTATAAATTACTTCATCACCTACCTGAAGATTCATTGTATTAGCAGTCTTCTCGCTGATTATAAGTCCGTTTGGAATTGATAAATCTATTCCTCCGCTTACGAATTGCATTGAGTCAACAAGCTGCTTTTCTTCAAGATCACGTCCATAAACCTGGGTCATAGCTTTTTTGCCATTAAAAATAATCTGGCCGCTCGACATTGTAAAGCAGGAATAATAATCATATTTGATATTACATTCGTCTATGATGTTTTTAATGTAATTTCTATCTCGTACGATATTTACAATTTTTGGTTTGCTGCCTTCTGTTTCTGGAGGAAGCCATTCAAGTCCCTGAGTAAGAACGTTTCCGCCAACAAGCTGTGTAATCTGATTTTCAAGATTAGAAACCATTCCTGTTGTAAGACCGTCTATTGCTGTTACTACAAAAAATCCAAACGCAATAGCAGCAACTAAAACTGCATTTCGTCTTTTTTGTCGTGTAAGATTTTTAAGCGAAAAATTAATTGAACCTTTCATTAGTCGCCTCCATGATTTAATGCCTTAAGCGGAGTGATTCTGAGAGCCGAAGAAACCGGATACAGATTACTGATAACACTTCCGAGTACAGCAATTACGATTGTTGTAATTATAATGCCCGCTGTTGGAGAGAACCGCAGCAGCCCTCCTCCAAGAATCATTTTGGCAATACTGTTTGTAATTGTAATATTAAGAGAATTGAAAATAGCCATTATAATTGAGGCAAGGATTATTCCCAAAACAGAAGAAATTGAAGTAAGAATAATTGTTTCGCTGAAGAACAGACGTCTTACGAATTTCTTTTCGGCACCAATTGCACGCATAGTTCCAATTTCACCGGTACGTTCAATTACCGAAACAACCATTGTATTCATGATGATAATAAAGACAACAATTGCAAGAATACCTATGAGGATATTAAATACAAGCCCTATTCCTTCTACAGATTGAGAATATGAATAAGCAGCTTTTCTCCAGTCCATTGCAAAAACATCAAGGCCTTCTTCCGTAAACTTTTGATTAAGTTCGGCTATGATTGCGTTTGTCTGCATAGGATTCTTTGCTTTGGCAAGTACATAATGCCAGGCACCGTCATCTGTTTTATTAAGTTCATCACGGAGTGTTGTATCTCCAAGAATTGAATCAAAATCTGAAATGCCTGAGCCAAGGAAGACATCAGAATCTCCAACTTCAAAATCATCAAATGAAGCAAACAAATCATCTTCGTCGAGTGAGTTCAAAGAAAGGTCAATTGACTCCGGAATATCCTGATTAAATGAAGATGCATAAGTTAAATCTGCAAAGCTTCGGGCAAAGCCTGGATTACAATAAACAATCTGGAACATTGCAGAGTTTTCATTAGGCGGATTAAAAATACCAACAACCTTTGCTTCGCGGATTATATTGGAAGAACTTGCACCTGCACACAAAACTGTGTCGCCAATATGAAGGTCTCGCTGGTACAAAGATTCATACGCTTTTTTAACGCGTGTATCAATTATAATCTCGTTTGTGCCGGGAGCAGGATAAGTTCCTTCAACAAAGTTCACGCCCGGGAAAGTATCCCAATACGTATCATCTTCGCCCGCAAAAAGCATTGAAATAGGAAGATCATCAAAGCCAAGATCATCACGGTCAACAAGATTTGACAAATCCATTTCTACACCATACGCAACAAGAATCTGTGCAGAGATAAGCTTTGTTACATTTTTAAGGCCCTCTGTTGAATCAACAATTTCCATTACCTTGTCGAGTTCTGGAATTGCAGGCAGCTGAGGAACCTCTGTTGTTATGTTTGTAGAATTAACACCAAAAATATCGTTTATTACACCCTTGTCAGGATTTTTTCCAATGGCAATATCGCCGGTGTAATTTGCACGAAAATCTTTTTCAAGTCCGCGGTTAACAGACTCCAGAAAAGAATTACCCAATATAACGATTGCTACACCAAAAATCAGGAAACAGGCAATAATGATTGTCTTTGACTTGTGTTCCTTAAGGTTTCGCAACGCAAGTTTTATTATTTCCTTCATTAGTTAGACTCCACATTGTAAATATCAGAACCCTGTTTGTGTTCATCTTCCTTAATCTGACCATCAAAAATATGAACTACGTGATCACACATCTGAACAATACGTGAATCGTGAGTTGAGAAAATGAATGTAGTCTGTAGCTCTGGATCGCGGTTCAAATCTTTCATAAGAGAAAGAATCTGGGCAGAGTTTACAGAGTCAAGGTTTGCAGTTGGTTCATCGGCAAGAATTACAGGAGCCTTTGTAACAAGAGCACGTGCAATTGCTACACGCTGACGCTGACCACCACTAAGCTCACTAGGCTTATGCTTTTCCCAGTCGGCAAGGCCTGTTTTTTCCATAAGATAATGAATCCATTCTTCCTTTTCTTTTTTGCTGAAAGAATCTACAGGACATGCAAGATTCTTGTCTTTTGATTCAAGAAGCAGCGGAAACTCGATATTTTCATAAACATTCAAAACAGGAATAAGATTGAAGGTCTGGAAAATAAATCCCAGGTGAGAACGGCGGAGGCCTGTTACTCTGCGGTCAAGCTTCTTTGGAATTGTAGTCTTGATTTTTTTGTTTTTCTTTTCGTTGTAGTTATTAAGACGGCCCGCATCAAGCTCTGTGTTTTCAAGATTAAAACCGTCGTAAACATCTATTCCATCTATAATAATTTTGCCGGACGTAGGAAGGTCAATAAGTCCAACCATATTAAGGATTGTAGACTTACCGGAACCCGAAGGCCCCGAAATTGCGGCAAACTCGCCTTTTTCAATGCTAAATGAAACTCCTTTTACAGCCTCTACCCTTTGTTTTCCAAGCGGGTACGTTTTGTGAACATTGTCCAAAGTAATAACGGGCATCTGTGTCTCCTTTGAGTATTATTGTATTAATACGATAATACAGCTATCTTTTTTGATTGTCAAGTTAACTGTATAATTAATAAGATAATAAGAAAGTTACTAAAAGGAAAGGAAATTTTTGGACCGCAGGCCTACAATACTGATTTCAGGAACTGCTGGAGGCGTTCGCATTTTGGATGCTGGAAAATCTGTTCAGGGGTGCCCTCTTCTGCTATGTAGCCTGCATCCATAAACATAACACGGTCTGCAACCTCGCGCGCAAAGCCCATTTCATGAGTTACAACAACCATTGTCATGCCTTCATGAGCAAGATCCTTCATAACTTCAAGAACTTCACCAACCATTTCTGGGTCAAGAGCACTTGTAGGCTCATCAAAAAGCATTACATCAGGATGCATTGCAAGAGAACGTACTATTGCAATACGCTGCTTCTGACCGCCGCTCAAGGTTGAAGGATATACGTCTGCTTTTTCCGGGAGACCTATTCGTTCAAGGAGCTGCATTGCTTCGGCACGTGCTTCTTCAGGAGTTTTAAGCCCAAGCTGCACAGGAGCAAGTGTGATATTTTCCATTACAGTAAGATGTGGAAAAAGATTAAAATGTTGAAAAACCATACCCATTTTCTGACGGCATGCGTCCAGATTTGTTTTTGGGTCGGTCATATCGTTGTCTTCAAAAATAATTGTTCCTGCATCTGGAGTTTCAAGTCTGTTCAGACAGCGCAGGAATGTACTTTTACCAGAACCAGAAGGACCAATTACTACAATTTTTTCGCCCTTCTTAATGCTGGTAGATAAATCTTTAATTACGTGAAGATCTCCAAAGCTGATTTTGAGATTTTTTACTTCGATTAATGTATTATCTGTCACTTTTTGCCATCCTTTTTTCAAGCTTACCAAAAATCTTTGTGAGACCTACAGTAAGAATAAGATAAATTATGGCACAGGTTAAAAGAGGAATCCACGCATTGTAGGTTGCGTTACGGATCATATCTCCTGCCTTTGTCATATCGCGAACGGCAATAAAGCTTGCTACGGAAGTTTCCTTAATAAGAACAATGAATTCACTTGTATAAGTTGGAAGACACGCCTTTACAGCCTGAGGAAGGACAATCTTAAAAAGAGTCTGCCACTTGCTCAAACCAAGAGAACGGCCCGCTTCTGTCTGTCCCTTATCTACTCCCTGGATGCCTGCACGGAAAATTTCTGTACAGTACGCACCGGAATTAAGACCATAAGAAATAATGGCTACCAGAAGTCGTGGTAAATGAAGAGGAGCAAATACAACAAAATAAAAAATCATCAGCTGAGTTGCAAGAGGAATACCGCGCAGAACTGTTGTATATAAGTTTGCAATTCCGCGCAGAATCTTGCTGTCAGAGATTTTCATAAGGGCAAGGATACAACCGATTATTGTACCAATGAGTATCGCACAAATGGCAATCAGGATAGTAATACCAAGACCGCCAAGTATAAGCAGATAACTATCACCGGCAATCATCGTGTCGTAGATAGATTGCCCCAGATTTGAAAAAAATGAAGTCATGTATTACTTACGAACAATAATAACCTGTTCTGATGCAAAATATGGAACTGAGAAGTCTACGTTCTTTTTGCGTTCTTCTGTTACAGACATACCAGCAGCAATGAAATCGATTGTTCCAGCCTGAAGAGCAGGAATAAGGCTGTCGAATGCCATATCAAGAACTTCGAGCTTCATACCAGCAGTTTTAGCAATTTTTTCGCCCATTGTAATATCAAAACCTACAATCTTCTTTCCTTCAACATATTCAAATGGAGGGAAAGCAGCGTTTGTTCCAAGAACAACTGTTTCACCACTTGTTGGTTCGCTTGCAGGAATCTGAATATTTCCATCGGCAGGCATAAATGCATTTACGAGTTTTTCGTAGTCGCCGTTGCCTTTCATTGCGTTGATTGTTTCGTCAATTTTTGAAAGAAGTGCTGTATTACCCTTCTTAACGGCAATAGCATACTCTTCTTTGTTTTCTGTAAAATATGGATCACGGATAATCTTGAGTGAAGAATTGCGTTTTACAATTTCCTGAGCAGGAAGTTCATCAAGAATAACACAGTCAATTGCACCATTCTTAAGATCAAGTGCAGCATCAATTCCGCTCTTGAAAGAAACAAGGTTAGCATTTTCTACTTCTTCCTGAACATAAAGTTCACCTGTAGTTCCTGTCTGAACACCGATTTTTTTACCGGCAAGATCAGCAACACCCTTAATATCTACCTTTGATTTTGAACAGCCTGTTAATACTAAAACTGTCATAGCTGTTAAAAGGAATACGATTTTTTTCATATTAACTCCTATTAATTAAGTATTATATAGAAAATAACATTTTATTAGGGTTGTTGCAATATAATTTTGCTAAAAACATCTTGACATTTTTTGTAAATTTGTCAAAATAAAATATATAAATTACTATTTGGATTGATACGCCCATTGGGCTCGCAATACATTTTATAGGAGAACCTTTTATGATTCATTACACTTTTGACAAAACTTTGCCAAAAAACCTTCCGTTGCTTTTTAAGAAGCGTGCAGAAGAGTATCCAGATTTCAAGCTTCAGGCATACAAAAATGCTCAGGGTAAGTTTGAATATTCAAGCTATTCCAGAGTTTACAATGAAGTGATCTGCTATGCTGCAGCACTTTCTAAGCTTGGAGTAAAGAAAGGTTCAAATGTTGCCTTGATTTCGGACAACAGACGTGAATGGCTTATTACAGACCTTGCAGTTCAGTCACTTGGTGGAGCAGATGTTCCTCGTGGCTGTGACTCAATGGGAAATGAAATCCGCTTTATTATTGATTTTGCAGACTGTGAATTTGCTTGTTTTGAAAACGTTCGTCAGCTTGAAAAGGTTCTTGAAAAATCTGAAGAAACACCAAAACTCAAGACAGCAATCCTTTTTGACAAACCAGAAACAGAGCCTGCAAACTGTCCTTACCAGATTCTTTATTTTGATGAAGTTCTGCAGGAGGGAAAGAATATTTACAGAGAAAACTCATTCAAGGTTCAGAGTGATATTGAAAACGGTATGCTCAGCATTGAACCAAATGATACAGCAACAATCATCTTTACTTCAGGAACAACAGGAACTCCAAAGGGTGTAATGCTTACTCACAACAACTACATCAGTCAGCTTGCAGTTATCAAACCTTATCTTCCTGCTCATGCCGGTGAATGGTGGCTCAGCGTTCTTCCTGTATGGCACGTTTTTGAACGTCTTATTCAGTATGTTGCAATTTACTTTGGAAACGGCCTTGCCTACTCTAAACCTATTCCTTCTATGCTCCTTTCTGATATGGCAGAAATCAGACCTCACTGGATGTGTGGTGTTCCACGTCTTTGGGAAGCCTTAGCCGCAGGTGTTCATAAAGCAATGAAAAAGACAGGCGGTATTAAATACAAGCTGTTCAGTTTCTTTGTAAATGTTGGAGATAAATATAACAACTGCAAAAATCTTGTTTGCGGATACGTTACACAGATTAAGAGACGCAGCCGCTTCTTTGATTTCCTTATTGGAATTATTCCTATGATTCTTTTATGGCCAATCAACAAACTTGGAAATATTCTTGTATTCAAAAAGATTCAGGCAAAATTTGGCGGACGTCTTAAGATTGCAATTTCTGGTGGTGGTTCATTACAGCGTACAACAGAAAACTTCTATCATTCAGTTGGTTTGAACCTTTTGGAAGGATATGGTCTTACAGAAACTGCTCCTGTAATCAGCTTCCGTCATTACAAGACTCCACGTCCAGGTTGTGTAGGACTTATCTTCCCTACTTTTGAAGTTAAGATTGTAAAAGAAGAAAACGGTGTAATTGTAACAGACGCAAACGGAAAGCCTGTAGAAGTTGGTCCTGGACAGAAAGGTATTATTCTTGCAAAAGGATCTCAGGTTATGAAGGGTTATTACAAACGCCCAGATCTTACAGAAAAAGTTATAGATAAAGACGGATTCTTCAACACAGGTGATATTGGTCTTATGACATACGACAAGGAAATTAAGATTACTGGTCGTGCAAAGGATACAATTGTTCTTCTTGACGGAGAAAATATTGAACCTGCAGTTATTGAAAACGAGCTTTGCACAAGTCCATTTATTGAAAGCGCAATTGTTCTTGGACAGGATCAGAAGATTCTTGCTTCACTCATTGTTCCTGCAAAAGAAGCGGTTATTCAGTACGCTCAGGAAAATGGTCTTGACTTTACAGACTATGAAAAGCTTTTGCAGACAGAACAGATTAAAGATTTGATTTACAAAGAAGTTAATACTAAAGACTGTCCTGCTAACGGATTCAGACCTTGCGAACGCATTGCAAAGATTGCACTTCTTCCAAACAGTTTCAAGGTTGGAGAAGAGCTTAGTGCAAAACAGGAAATGATGCGTTTTAAGATTGTAGAAAAATACGCTAGTCTGATTGCGACTTTGTTCTAAACTGAAACTTAGTTTCTGCAAGAACTACAGCAACAAAAATTAATATACACCCTGCGGTCATCCGCGGGGTTATTTTTTCGTGTAAAAAAATTGTACTGAACAAAACACCAAACACAGATTCAAAGCTTAAAAAAAGTGAAGCAAGCGAAGACTGCACATATTTTAATCCGATATTCTGAAGGCTGAAACAAAGCATTGTACTGAACAGGCCCAGGTAAAGCATAGAAAGAATTACCCGAGGATTCTGCATGCCTGCCACAGGGAATGCACCGTCATAAATTGGGGCAAACACCCACCCAAGCAAAGCGCATACAACAAACTGGAGCAGCGTCAAAAACAAAGGGTCATCCCCCTGCTCGTTATAGCGTGCAGTCCAGATAATATGAAGGGCATAAAAAAGTCCGCACACAAGAGTAAGCCCGTCTCCAAGATTCAGGCCCGCAGTGTCTCCTGTACCCAATGCTAAAAGTCCAATTCCCGTAAGCGACATAATAGCAGCTACAAACACATACCAACCGGGACGTTTTTTATAAAGCAGCCACGAAATGAGCGGAATTAAAATAACATAAACAGTTGTAAGAAAAGCATTTTTACCGGCAGTAGTATAATCGCAGCCGATAGTTTGAGTTGTGTATGCAGTAAACAGGAAAATACCAGTAATCAGACCATGGCGAAGGTAACGGGCATCCATCATCTGCCACTTTTTTATAAAGATTATTCCCATGACAACAGCAGCCAGAGAATAACGGATTGCAATCATGTATACGGCACCAATGTAGTCAAGACTGTCTTTTACAACTACAAAGGCAAAACCCCAGATAGCAGCAGTAAGCACAAGACCAAGCGAAGCCAGAAAGGATGTAGATTTTTGATTCATAAAGTAATATGTATCAAAATTATTTAAACTTTTCTAGTAGCTCGGCGCGGTTTTTAACGTTTGTTTTATCGTAAATAAAGCTTACGTAATTTTCTACAGTATGCATAGAAATAAAAAGTTCATTGCTTATATCTTCGTTTGATTTTCCCTGAAGAAGCTTTTCTAGAATACAAGTTTCCTGCTTTGTAAACAGCAATGTCAAATCTTCAAGTTTTTGCTGTGCTTCGATTTTTTCTTTTTCAAGATAGATTCCGCCACTCTGCACTACTTCAAGACAATGAACAAGTTCTTCTTCACTTGCTACTTTTGAAACGTATCCTTTTGCACCGCTGTTTTTTGCCTGAAGAATATAACCTGCACTATCGTACATAGAATACATTACGCATTTTATAGTCTTATAGTGCTTAGTAATTTCCTGAACTAGAGAATAGCCTGTTTCATCTGCAAGCTGAATATCTACAATTATAATTTCCGGCAAAGCCAGACTTTTAGGACCAATTTCTTTTAGTTTCTCAAGGCATTCTGCTTTATTTGTAAAAATGAACGGACACTTCCAGCTGGTATGTTCTTCCAGATAATCCTTGAGTCCCCTTAATAACATTTTGTGGTCATCCACAATATATAATTCATTTCTCATTTTGCTTTTTTGATACTCCACATAAAGAAATCTTTATCTGCATTCCATCACCTGGCGCAGAAAAGAATTCTACAAAGCTACCTTTAATCATGCTTACATGATCTTTTATCATCTTAAGCCCAAAATGATTTTTTAGATTCTTCTTTTGAAGCACCTGATCAATATCACAGCCCCTGCCATCATCAATAATAAACAATGTCATATATTCATTTTTGTTTATCATTTCATGGCGGCAGAAAAGCTGAACCGAAGTTGCAAAAGAATGTTTCTCTATATTTTTTAATGCTTCCTGAATAATGTTAATTATGTTATAGCAGTCATCCTTGTAAAAATAAAATCCGTCTTCTTCGTCATCGGCAGAAACTGTACAGCGGATATTTGTACGCCTGAAGAACTGCTCGCTAAGTGTTTGAAGAATTGAATAGACATCAACAAGCTCGCCCTGTTTAACATCAAAAAATTCTGCAGGAGAAAGACCATAACAAATATCGCGCATTTTCATAATACAGTTTGTGATATTTGCAATAAGGTTATCTTTTTTTATCTCGTCATTCTTTTTAACTTCAAGCATTTCGGTACCAATTCGAATGGCACGAATATCCTGAACAACAGAATCGTGAATGTCGTACGAAATTTTCCGTCGTTCATCCTGCTGAACCTGCAGCTTCATTTTTTCTTCTTTCTTACGTCTATGTGACGTTGCAATAATCATATAAACTATTGCCTGAATCAAAAGAATACAAATGAAGATATTAAATACAAGAAGAACTCCACTAAGATTCCTTGGTTTCTTTTTCTGGATAACAGCATGAGTGAGCATTGAAGCTTTATTATCATAATGCTTAGAACTTTCCCCATCAAACAGCCATACAGATTCACCGTCTGAATCATTAATTACAAGGCCGTATTCGGTAACTTCAAGAGGAACTCTTTTTACAGGTTCAACATTTGCCTTGTAATGATCATATAAGCAGGCATGTATTCTTGGGAAACCATCAGGCTGTGTAATATAAAAATCCTGACCTACATGATTAATCTTAAAAATTTCGCTCCAGTCCCATGTCCAGATTGTCGAATTTTTCACCCTTTTTTCTGAACCATATAGTGCGCTAAAGTAAACTTCCCCATCATAGAGTACCATCTGAATCTGTTCAAACTGGAATTTTAAACGGCCCCAGAAACAATAATCGGTATCATAATAACTTACAGCAGATTTTTCAGTAGGATTACCCTGCTCGTCTGCAACAAAAAGATATTTATTTACAGGGAAATAATAATATTCATTATGCATAGCGCAGAAACGCGTTAGTTCATTGTCGGTAAGAAGATACTGAACAGCTTCTCTATTTGTAAGAACATTTCCTTTTCTGTCTGTTACGCAAAAAACAGGAGTAACGCCAGGATCTGCAAAATCAAAGAAATAATTTAAAAATCCATCAATATCCGGCTGAACAGGCAATCTAAGAAATGTATCACATACATTATTAATACACCACTCGTCAATAATATAATATCTGTGAAGATTTTCATTAAGATAAAGCCCTTGTGAATCTCTGGTGACTGTATAAATACCAACGTTTTCAAAAATCATACGATTGTATTTATTGTTATCACCATTATATAGAGAAAAATATAAGGTTTTATTTCTTGGATTATAAACAAGACCCGAAATATCATTTCTGAATTTTTTAGGATATTCAAAAATAACGCTTGATTTATCTTTTTTAGCAGGATTTACCGCTACGATTGTATTTTTACCGGTAGTTTCATTATATATATTGGCAAAATAAAAGCCGTTTCCGTCCTTTTGATAATCAAAAAGCTGATATCGTCCATATTTATCATCAAGATACTTTTGTAAATCGTGCGGAACCTGCTCTACATAAGCCCAGAGACTTGAAGCAGCACTAAATAAAAAGAGGATTCCCGCAATTAAACAAATTCGTTTATACATTTTACCCATACTCAAAATCATATACTAAGTTTGATTAAAAACAATACCCCAAAGTGCTTTTTTTGAAAAAAAGGAGAATATCTCCCAAAATCGACACTCAAAATTATGAGTTTTTCTCCGTTCACAAATCACCTGTCTGGCCTTATGATTTTATCAGAAACTTCGTAATGGAGTTTTTATATTCTAACAAAAAAAAGGGAGTTGTTTTTATGAAGAAAACAAGAATCTTTTCAATGGTTTTTGCAATTGGACTTTTGGGTTTGATTGCAAGTGGATGTACGCCTTCTTCAGGTGGTGATCCAGAAGTACAAAAAGAGACACACACTGCAAAAAGCTCTGATTTGATTAAATTCAAATTAAATGTTACAGATGCAAAATATCTTGCAACACAGTGGGCTGATCAACAGGATGAAAGATCTGCAAGAGCCGCTTATGCAAGAAAAATTGCAAGAGAAGGTGAAGCAACTGACACAGAAGAAGAAGCAGCTTCTCCACTTGATTCATTAGTTGCAGTTGTAGAAGACGCAAACGGAGAACTCGTAGATGAAACAGTTCTAGAAGTTCCTGCAGAAGAACTTAAGCTTGCTGAATGGTGTGTACCACAGCCAGTAAGAGAGATTTATCAGTGTCCATATACAACAGCAGAAGATGATGCAAAAGGTATTTATACCGTATTTGCCTGCTATATTGACTGGTGGAAATATACTGATGATACTCCTGCTCCTGGAATCAGTATGCTTATGTATCAGAAACCAGATGGAAGTACTGTTGATGTTTTGAATAAAGATGGTCGAGTAAACTATTTCCTTACAACATGGCAGAAAGAAAACGAAGGTGAAGACTATATTCAGTTTGACCAGAACGGAAACCTCTTCGCACTTGCTCATGATGATGAAACAAAAGATTATGGAATTTTCCGATATCACCCAGATACAGATAAAGTAGATGTATACAAACTTTCAAACATCAAAGGTGAAACATACATCAGAAACTTTAAGATTACACCAGATGGAAAATGGATTTTCTTAAACGTTATGGTTGATGACAAACAGAATAACGTTTATGCCGTTCAGGTTAATACAACAAATGCTCCAATTTCTATGTACGAATATAAAACAACAGAAACTAATGCAGAAACTTCATGGGCTGTTTCAAGTATTGGAATTAACCCTAAATCAGGTTTTGTTTACTGGTACGTTGATGATTACAATGATTGGGGAAGACCAAATGCAGGACTTTATGTTGCAGAAGCTGATATTAACGGAAACTTTGCTGCAAAAGATGTAAAACACTATCATGCTGCTGAATGGTGGCAGATTCTTGATTTTGTAAAGACTCACATTTACAATGTTGATACAAAAGACATTACTAAATTTAGAGAAGATCAAACTTACCATAATGTAATTCCAGCAACTGCAAACACAGATTACTCAGAATTGCTTAGCTACCTCAAAGGACTTTGTGCATTCAAGGGTGATATTGAATTGAACTTCTCTGCATTTGCCGGTATGGAAGATACAGAATGTGCTTATGATGATGAGACTGGTACACACACATACACAACTTCTGACTTCAAGAAGCTTGCAGAAGGTGATCTTAAAGACGAAGCTGCTTTGAAGTATTTGTTTGAAACAAGTTATGCAGATGCTCTTGAGATTGAGAATCCAAGTGACTGGGAAAAGCAGAACCTCTTCTCTAACCTGGTTGAAAGATTTGTTAATGATTGCTGGAACAGAGGACTTGCAGCAGAGGAAGGTTTTGTAAAAACTTCTGAAGCAAATGGTTACACCTTCCCTCTTCATTATTTCATGTACCAGAAAGGAACAACAAAGTCTGCATATCTTCCAGAAGGCGATGAAAAATTCTTCAAGAGTGCATTTGGTTCAAAGATGAACGGTATCATTCTTGCTAACAACGAAGGAACTTGGGTTTTGAGCGATATTTGGGATGAAAATAAAGTTAATGCCGATGGAACAAAAGGCAATAACTCTCATTCTACTGCATTCCAGCTCACAGACAACAAAGGAAACTTCAAATGCGACCAGCCAGGTGACCTTGCAACACTTCAGTTCAGACCAAGATGGGATTATGATTTCCAGCAGCGCGATGAAACAGATCCTTGGTATCAGAACCCTGTAGTAGCAAACTCAACTGGAATTGCAGCACTTTCAAAGGACAAAAAGACTATTTACTATCATTCAAATGGTACAACAAAAGATTTACTTGCAACTGATGCAAACAAGGCTTTATTCTTTGGAATCTACTCATTCAAACTTGAGGAAAAGGAATTGATTTACAATGCAGTAAAGACAAACGGTGGTTACATCACAGTTAGCATCGACCTTGCAACAGGTACTCCTAAAAAGCTTCCTCTTGAAAAGAAAGTTGAAAGCATGCTTGGATTATAATCTCTTGTAATTAAATCCTCCAAATAACTAAGGCCGTCCAGTAATGGACGGCCTTTTTATTGGAATAAATCTGTCATTGCGAGGAGTGCAACGACGAAGCAATCTACGATGCTTAGTTAATCTGAAGTTTATCGAGCTTCCAGATATCTCTTACGTAATCTTCGATTGTACGGTCGCTTGAGAACTTACCGGAATTAGCAATGTTGATAAGTGCTTTGCGGGCCCAGGTTTTCTTGTCTGCATATGCAGCAGAAATCTTTTCCTGTGCCTTGCAGTAAGAATCAAAATCGGCAAGAACGTAGTAAACATCAGGACGCTGACCTTCTACACCGTAAACAAGAGAGTCGTGAAGCTCTTTGAAAAGCTGGTGTGTTGGGTCGTAAGTTCCGTCTACAAGCTGGTTGATAACCTTTGCAAGAGCAGGATTGCAGTCGATGTATTCCTGTGGGTTGTAAGAATGCTCTGCTTCCATCTTCTTGATTTCTTCTGTGAGGAGACCAAAAACAAATCCGTTTTCTTTTCCTGCTTCTTCAAAAATCTCGATGTTAGCACCATCCATAGTTCCAAGGGTCAAAGCACCGTTTACCATGAACTTCATGTTTGATGTACCAGAGGCTTCGTAACCTGCTGTAGAAATCTGCTCAGAAACATCAGCAGCTGGGAAGATTTTTTCTGCAACAGAAACGCGGTAGTTTTCTACGAATACAACACGAATCTTTCCACGAACACGGCGGTCGTTGTTGATTCTGTCGGCAACTGTATTAATCAATTTGATGATAGACTTTGCACGGCGGTAACCACTTGCAGCCTTTGCACCAAAAATGAATGTGCGTGCTGGTGGATCATAATCAGGCTCTTCTACAAGGCGGTTGTACAAGTACATGATGTGGAGAACATTGAGGAGCTGGCGCTTGTATTCATGAAGACGCTTAACCTGAACATCAAAGATTGATTCTGGATCAAGGAATTCATTCTGTGCATGCTTGAGGTAATCTGCAAGGTCCTGCTTGTTTTCCATTTTGATTTTGATAAGCTCGTTCAAAGATGCTTCATCATCTGCAAACTTTTCAAGTTCCTTAAGCTTCTTCAAATCCTTTTCCCAACCGTGACCAATACGTGTTGTAATAAAATCACTAAGGCGGGGGTTAGCATTCAAGAGCCAGCGGCGCTGTGTAATACCGTTTGTTTTATTATTGAACTTCTGAGGATAAATTGCATACCAGTCTTTGAGTTCTGCAGTTTTCAAAAGTTCAGTATGAAGAGCAGCAACACCGTTTACACTGAAGCAGGCATGAATTGCCATCCAAGCCATGTAAACCATGTTGTTATGAATGATTGCCATGTGCTCGTGCTTGTAATAATCGTTAGGGAACTTCTGGCGAAGCTCAATTACAAGACGACGGTTGATTTCTTCTACAATCTGATAGATACGTGGAAGAAGTCCCTGGAAAATAGAGATTGGCCATTTTTCCAAAGCTTCTGCAAGGATTGTATGGTTAGTATATGCAAATGTATGTGTTACAACGTTCCATGCATCATCCCAGCCTACGTTGTAGTCATCAAGAAGGATGCGCATAAGTTCTGGAATTGCAACTACAGGATGTGTATCGTTGAGCTGAATTACATGGTAGTCTGCAAAATGGCTGAAGTCTGTTCCGTGGTTTGCAACATAGTGACGAACCAAATCCTGAAGAGATGCAGAACTGAAGAAGTATTGCTGCTTAAGACGGAGTGCCTTTCCACTTGGACCATTGTCGTTAGGATACAAAACGCGGCTGATATTTTCTGCAGAATTCT
>CAMKDH010000034.1 GCA_946411215.1 uncultured Treponema sp.
ATTGAAAAAAGTCTGTATTTTTATTATTATTCATCTTATGAGTGTCATAGCACCAATTATCCAGCTCCTTGGTAGCCTGGGCTTCCTCCTTTATGGAATGAAGCTCATGTCAGATGGAGTTCAGAAAAGTGCAGGCGAAAAGCTCCAGCGTGCTCTTAGTGTAATTACAGGCAACCGTTTTGTAGCCCTGCTTACCGGTCTTATTGTAACGATGATTATTCAGTCATCGGGTGCAACAACTGTAATGGTTGTTACATTTGTAAATGCCGGTCTTATGAGTCTTACCCAGTCTGTTGGTGTTGTTTTTGGTGCTAACATCGGTACTACAATCACAGCCTGGATTGTTTCCATCTTTGGATTTAATTTTAAGATTTCTGCTTTTGCAATCCCTCTTTTTGGTCTTGGTTACTTCCTTTACAGATTAATTAAAAAGAATGCAGGTAAAAACCTTGGCGAAGCTATCATGGGATTTGGTATGCTTTTCCTTGGTCTTTCGGGCTTGAGCGATGTATTTACACCGGAACAGCTTGGCTGGCTTTTTAAGATTCAGGGAAACGGTTTTATAGCACTTGGAATTGGCTTTATTATTGGTATTTTAATTACAGCTCTCCTGCACTCATCATCAGCTTTTTCTGCTATTGTAATTACAATGGCTTACAACAATCTCATTTCCTGGGAACTTGCTGCAGCCATGACACTTGGTAGTAACATTGGTTCTACAATAGATGCAATTCTTGCTGCAATGGGAACAAGTGCCGATGCCCGTCGTTCTGCATTGATTCACGTAATGTTCAACGTATTTGGTACCGTGCTTGCCTTGATTTTCTTCCATCCATTCCTGCGTCTTGTAATTTTGCTTACACCAGGCCATGATCATTCAAATATTGCCATCCGCATTTCTATGCTTCATACAGTTTTCAAAACTTTGTCTACTGTTGTGCTTTTACCAATGCAGGCACCACTTGTTAAACTTTCACAGCTTATAATCAAAGATGATCCGGAAGATACTCAGAAGGTTTTCAAACTGGAATTTACAGAACTTGCTACAAAAGACAGCGTTGCTACTCACATTATCCAGGTAGAAAAAGCTATTGCCGATATGACAGATGTTGTAACAGATATGTTCGACAAGATTCAGATTGGTGTTACAAAACGAAATGAAGACTTTAAAGAAAAATATCAGGAACGCATGGCCGAAACAGAAAGTTATGTAGACCAGATGCACGAGCAGATTACTCATTATCTTATTAAGTGTGAAGGGCTGCAGCTTACAGAAAAGCAGTTGAACCACGTAAGTAACATGATTCAGATTGTAGACGAGCTTGAAAATATGAGCGACAGCTGCTACGGAACAATCATGCTTATCTGCCGTTCAATCGAAAAGAAGATGGAATTCAAATCAGAAGATCTTGAAAAGCTTCTTCCATATATTGAGCTTGTCCGCCAGTTCCTGCAGTTTATCCGCATAAATATCAACAAACAGATTACTCCGGAAAAACTCGAACTTGCCCGCGAGCTTGAAGACGGAATCGACGCCTTTAGAAAATCACTTAAGAAGGTTGCCCGAAAACGACTCGAAGGTGGTGCCGACGTTAAAGCCGAGCTTTTGTATATTGATATTGTACGCGCTATCGAACACATTGGTGATAACTGCTTTAATATTTCCAGTGCGCTTGTAGGATAAGGTTAGCCCATGAAAAAAATCCTGTGCGTTTGTATGAGTGCAACTTATCAGCGGACTGTTGTTTTTGAAAACCTGAACCTTGCAAAAGTAAATCGTGCAAATCATTATAATCTTTATGCTTCGGGAAAAGCTGTAAACTCTGCCCGAGTGCTTGCCCAGCTGGAAAAGGATTGTGTTATAACAGTATGTCCTCTTCCACAAAATAATTCAAAAGAATTTATTGAACTTGCCCAGAAAGATGGTCTTGGTCTTTTTTATGTTGATACTCCTGGAAAAATCCGCGACTGCTGGACTTTGCTCGACACCAATGCAAAAACAACAACGGAAATTATCGCAGGTGAACCTGTGCCGGATGAAGATTTTTCAAAATATGAAATCAAACTTTTAAAACTTCTTACAGAAAAACTTGACGAATGCGATGCAATGATTCTTGCAGGAAGCCGCCAGGGAAAATGGTCGCCAGATATTTATGCAACAATCTGCGGAATTGCCCTTGATAAAGGAAAGCTTGTTCTTGCAGATTTTATAGGAAGTGAGCTTCTTTCCACACTTAAAAATGCTGTCCCTCAAATAATCAAAATAAACGATGAAGAATTCACGACGACATTTGGACAACCTGCAACTCCCGAAAATATCAGCCAGAAGAGCCGTGAGCTTAATAATATCATAGTTATTACACGCGGAACTGAATCTACTCTTGCTGCATGCCGCGGAGAGTTTTTTGAATGTCCTATTCAGAAGGTAGTTCCCGTAAATACAACAGCCTGTGGCGACAGCTTTAATGCAGGCTTTTTATATGAATATGTAAATTCAGGCGATATACAAAAAGCCCTGGAAAAAGGAACCTGGTGCGCCTCTAAAAATGCAACTGTAGAAGCCCCTGGAAGCCTTGAATAGTCAAAATCCATATTAGGTGGATTTACTGATTGTAAAATACTAGTATTGATGTAAAATAAATATAATAAAATAATCAGGAGATTTTAAATTATGATTGAAAGAAGACCTTTGGTAAATGACCTTTATACTGCAGATCCATCAGCACATGTTTTTAACGGAAAAATCTATATCTACCCTTCACACGATGAAGACGCTGATGTTGAAAATAACGACAATGGTGATCAGTATGATATGAAAGATTATCATGTTTACGAGATGAAAGACACAGAAACTTATCCACGTGATTGCGGCTGTGTATTTACTCTTGATGATGTTAAATGGGCAAGCAAGCAGCTTTGGGCTCCAGATTGTGTAGAACGCAACGGAAAATATTATTTCTTCTTCCCTGCACGCGATAAAACAGGAATGTTCAGAGTAGGTGTTGCTCTTGGTGACAAACCGGAAGGCCCATTCAAACCGGAAGACAACTACATTCAGGGAACATACAGTATTGACCCATGCTGTTTCCCAGATACAGACGGAAAATACTATCTTACTTTTGGCGGACTTTGGGGTGGTCAGCTTGATCAGTACCGCAACAACACATGGGGTGCTGAAAACAAGGAACCACGCGAAGAAGCTGCATGTACTCCAAAAATCGCTCTTATGAAAGACAACATGACAGAGCTTGCAGAAGCTCCACGCGACCTTGTAATTGTAGACGAAAACGGAAATCCTTTACTTGGAAAAGATGAAGACCGCCGCTACTTTGAAGATCCATGGCTTTTCAAGAAAGGCGACACATATTACTTTACATATTCAACAGGAACAACACACTTCTTGTGCTATGCAACAAGTAAGAATGTATACGGACCATACACATACGGTGGAAAAATCCTTACTCCAGTACTTGGATGGACAACACACCACTCAATTCTTGAATATAACGGAAAATGGTACCTCTTCTACCATGATTGCGAGCGTTCAAACGGTGTAAACCAGAAGCGCAACGTAAAATTCCGTGAACTTACATTTAATCCAGACGGTTCTATTAAAACAATGGACGGAATGGAGTGGTAGACATAAAATAGCATTTAACCTACATCAATTTTGTTGCAAAATGACTTCTGCGGGTTTATAATCGTTGTTATATATCAAACAGGAGACATATAAAAATGGCATTAATTGATGTAGTTGAATGGCAACCGCAGTCGAATGATATATTTGCCTGGCGGTTCCCACATGAGAATCTTAGCACAGCAACACAGCTTATTGTACGTGAAAGTCAAGAAGCTGTGTTTTTTTCTAAAGGTCAGATTTTAGGAAAGTTTGGAGCAGGAAAACATACACTTTCTACCGAAAACCTTCCTCTTTTACGTAATTTATACGGAATTCCGTTCGGAAAAAAGAATCCTTTTACAGCAGAAGTATGGTTTGTTAATAAAGCCGCACCTCTTACAATTGATTGGGTAACAAATTCAGTCCGCATAATGGATGCTGACTATGGTCAGATGCTCCCTATTATTGCAAAAGGCCGCTATGGTGTAAAAGTTCAGGATGCAGAAAAATTCCTTGTTAAACTTGTAGGAACTCTCAATTCCTTTACTGCAGATCAGCTTACAGATCACTTTATGGGCCCTCTTATTGCAAAAACTAACAGTGCAATCGTTACATATATGACTGCAAATCATGTTGGTGTAATGCAGATTTCGGCATTCCTTGATCAGCTTTCTCAATATATTTCGGATCCTCTTAAACAATTCTGGGATGAATATGGTCTTGAACTTACAGGATTTTATGTAACTTCTGTAGATCTTGATACATCTACTCCAGACGGTAAGAAGATTGCAGATGCAATGAGCGACAGAAGTGCCCAGAATATTGCAGGTTATACCTGGCAGCAGAAACAGAGCTTTGGAACTGTTAATAATGCAGTTCAGAACAGCAAAGGAGGCCTTGGCATGATTGGTGCTGCCATGATGATGGGTGGTGGAATTAACGGAAATCCTGGAATGGGCAGTGCAATGATGTCTCCAACAAATAACGGAGGCTTTGCTCAGCAACAGCAGGGTGGTTCTTCAGCAATCAATCAGAAATCTGTTGTATTCTGTTCACGCTGTGGAAAGAGCTTTCCGGCTACAAACAAATTCTGTCCTCATTGTGGAGATCCTTATAATCCATGTCCTGTTTGTGGACGTGACAATGATGTTAATGCAAAACGTTGTGCTGTATGTGGAGCAACCCTGCAGCCAATGACTAATAATGCTGCAAGCGGAAATACCTGCTCTCGTTGTGGTGCATCTGTTCCTGCCGGCACAAAATTCTGTCCAAATTGTGGAAACAGAATGTAAAAAATAAGGAGAGAAAATAATGAATAAAAATCAACTTGGTATTTTCAAAACACTTCTGTTCATTTTCGGCTTTGGAATTGTAATAGCAGCTTTCTTCCTTGTGAATTATCCACTCCCAGAAGAAGGTTTAAGTGCTGCACAGAAATTTTTCTGGGCAAATCTTTTCATCTGCTATTTTGTATTCTTCCTTCCATTCTTCTTTAGTTCTATATCACGCCATAATATAGATACAAAGATTACTTCCACAGTTCATATCTGGATTTGTGTTGCAATATTTGAATTTGTTTCTATTATTCTTGCAGTTCTTGTTCTTAAGGAAGTTTGTCCTATTAAGCCTGCAATTCTTATAGAACTTATTCTTTTCTTTATTTGCGGAATATTCGTTTACTTCGGATATTTTGCAGGAAACCATATTGGTTCTGTACAGGCAGAAGAAGCTGCTTTGCTCAGTAAAATCAATGAGCTTAAGTCTGCATTCTCTATGCTTAATTTCAAAACCGATATGTGGTCTAGTGATTTGTATGAACAGAAATCAAAAGTAAAAAAGCTTTGTGATGATGTTAAATACATGTCACCTGTAGATACAGATCAGGCACAGGCAATTGAGACAAAGCTTATCATTGCAGCTAATGTAATTGCTGAATCAACAATGACACCGGCAGATCTTGATGCAAAAATAATGGAACTTACAAATCTTGTTAATCAAAGAAAGTTAATGAGAAAATAAAAACAGAGAGGAGCAAAATAAAAAATGACTGGAAAAGTTTTTAAAGAGTCTTCGAATATTTACGAGGACGAAGCAAAGGTTCTGTTTGACTACTACAAAAAAGCCGCAGAAAAAATCGTAGAAGAAGAAATTGATTGTGAAAACAAAATCAAAGATGCTACAGAACGCAGAGATACTTCTGAAGCACGACAGAAAAAACATAAAACAATAATGATTGTTACAGCAGCAATAGGCGGATCTGCTTTGATAGCCGCTATCATTACTTATTTTGCTGTTTATGGCTTTATGGCTACTCCAGTCATCTTACTTGGACTCGCTGGAATTGGTTGTGGAATTGCCTCAATTGTAAATCTTATTAAAAAGAAGAATGCTAAAAAAGATTTTGATAATTTTGAAGCAAATATCGCAGCCCTTAATGAAGCAAAGGCAAACATCCGCAGAAATTATAAAGTTTCAAAACTTGGAGTTGCCTATGTTCCTGTTGCAACACGTGTTCCTTTTGAAGGAAAAAGCTTTGTAGTAGATCACACTGGTACAATGCCAAATACAAACTTTTCTCTTTCTGTTCTTCATAAGCCAAAGGAGTTGCAGCAGTCTCTTTCAAATCTCGAAGATAATCTTAACAATATCCCAATTGTAGAAGGAAACGAGGATGCAGAGCAGATTGATACAAGCTCATACAGCCGCAGTATCCAGAATATTACAATGCATAACTACATGGGAAACATTGACCGTGAAGTAAGAAACATCAGTTATCTTTTGACAGATTCTGATACACGTTCTGTTGCACTTCCTGTTGTTCCTCCAAAGAGTGAAGAAGAGCAGTTCCTTGAAGAATATGCTACAACAGAAACAGGCGACAAACCTGTTGTTAAAGTATTTGAAACAGAAGATTTTGATTCAAAGCTTCAGGCCTTCACAAACATCAGTGAATTGAAAAAAGAAATCGAAAAGAATACAGATGGTGATAATACAAATTACTTTAAGTCACTCATCAAAAAGCTTGGAGATTCTGTACAGCTTGTTTCAAAAATCAAGACAAGTTCTACAACTGGTATTCTTGATTATACAAACTCAATCCTTGCTGCAGTTCTTAAGTCTGGATACAATCAGTATTCTGCACAGCTCGAAGCAGAAGAGCTTACAAGAATCCGCGAAACAAACTTTAACTATCAGGATTGTGTAGAAAGCTACAAGCCTTTTGAATTAAAAGAAAGTTCAAAAGTTAAATATGATATTTACAATAGAAACTGGGTTGCAGAAGACAGCACAAGAACTAATATGCCATTTGGTATTAACCAGATTGAAGAAGAAGTTCTCATGCCTCTTATCAACAACCTCATGCAGGAAACAAGAGTTGAACGTCTTAAGATTTACAACAACATCAAAGATCAGAAGCTCAGCTATTTGAACAAATGGCATCAGGATGTTGAAGCTGCATTTAGAGATAACCGTAAGTCTGGTCAGGATCTTATTACACAGATTACAAATGCTTACGCAGAATATTCTACTGCACATAATACATATCTTTCTTACAAGCAGACTCAGGATGCAATGAAGCTTACTGGCCGTGCTGATATTGAAACTCAAGAAGTTACCTCTTCTGATGATGCAATCAAGGAAATTGAAGAGAAGGTAGAAGGCTGTAAGGAAATTGGAGATGCATTCCAGCTTTACATGCGCAATCTTCAGAACGACATCAATGCTTCTTCAGAGAAGTTCGGATTTGTTGAATACTTTGAAGGTTCGCTTCGTGATGGTGAAAGCAAGAAGGTTGCCGATTCTCTTATTCCAGAAAACCTCCAGAATCTTGAACCACGCCGCCAGAAGATTATTCCTGTAAACAGTTACTTTGCTACATATTCAGAACTCCCTCCAGAGCCAAGTGTAGAACCAAAACTCATGGAAGATTTTGCAATGGATCTTCAGCAGGTTGCTGCACAGCAGATTTATCGTATTGACAGCGAAAACAATACTGTACCAACAGAAGAAGCTCCCGCTGAGGAAGCCCCTGTAGAACAGGCAGAAAATCAGGAAGCTGTTGAAAATCAGGACGCACCTGTAGAACAGACTCCAGCAGAGGAAGCTCCTGCAGAACAGACTGAAGTTTCGGAAGAAGCACCACAAGCAGGTGAAAGTGAAGAAGTTCCTGAAGAAGCCGATGTTGATGAAACTTCCGATGAAGAAGAATCAGATGATGACATCGAAGATAATGAATCTGAGGATGAGGACGATTCAGAGGATTACGACGATGAGTCTGAAGACGATGAAGACTCCGACGATGATGACGATGATTCAAAGAATGAATACTAGGGAGAAAGAAAATGGCAGATTTTAATATTACTGTTGATACTTCGCCAATGGCGCGTTCTCTTGATGTAGTTAATTCCAATGTATCTGGAGTTACAGCTTCGGTTGTTGCAATGGAAAGTGCCGTTGTAATTGCGCAGGAGCAGGCAGCACAGAACATATGTCATAACGTAGACACTGGCTTTTATATTCTTATGAAGAGTCAGTTTGATCAGAAAATTGCTGCAGTTTCAAGCAAGATGCTCAGCCAGATGCAGCTTATGGAATCTTTCAAAAATGACATCGATAAGATTATGCTTATCATGCAGGACGATTATGAAAGAATTAAGCAGCGCTATATGAAGCATTTTAATTCGCTTGATAAAGCTTTGGAAACAAGAATCCACGAGCTTGATAAGCGTGCTTATGAAATTTCCAGAAACTACAAAATGAGTCAGTTTAAGACTGGTAGCGAAGTTATAAAAGCAATTTGTTACAACGATGATACTCAGCTTTTGAATGTTAAACAGATGAGCGCAATCGTAAAAAGCAAGAGTTCTAAATCAATTGGTGTAATGGCAAATGATGTTATTGACCAGCTCAAATATACAGATTCTGTAAAGAGCATCTTGAAGGATGTTACTTCAGATACTGCTGAATCAGAGTTTGTTCCAGTTATTTTTACAGAAACAGATTCTATGATGAGCACAGATTCAAGCATTAAGAATGTTATTACTACACAGGAAGCAGAATTCGTTAATAATCCAAGATTCCTGAATCAGCTCAAGGAAGCTTCTGATACTTTTGAATGGAAAGAAATTAGTGATGCAGAATTTGAACCAATTAAGAATTCCTTCCAGTCTAGAGTAAACAGCGAGATTTCTGATGAGCGTGTTGCTAAAGAAATGATCCGTTTGTTCGGCGAATCAAAGTGGGCAGGAGCAGGAGGTAATTAATGAGTTATTCAAAGACTTATAGTGGCAATATTCCTTACTCCGGAAGCGTTCACTATACATATTCCTATCCTGCTAGTGAACACGGTGGCTCTGGTTCTGGAACTGCTCATTATTCCGGAAGCGTACCGGTAAGTGTTAACCTTTATGTTGATACAAATCCGTTTGACCGTAGTGTAAGCTCCTGTTCATCATCTGTAAACAGACTTAATGGTGCTGTAGTTTCCATGAATTCTGCACAGGTTGCATCAATTCGGAAATCTGCAGGTGAAGTTTCTAGCCATGTTATAAACGGATTCTTCAATATGATCAGTTCTGAGTTGAGTCAGAATATGGCAGCGCTTCTTGCAAAGTTCAAGGCTGTATTTGAACTTTTGTTGTCAAAGTCTGGAACACTAGAAAAGCAGCAGATTGTAATGCAGGATGATTACGCAAGAATTTCTGAACGTTACAATAAGATTTTCCAGAACCTTGATGAAGAGCTTGAAAAAAGAGTTATTGCCCTTGATAAAAATGTATTTGAAATTTCAAAACATGTTCAGGGCGAACAGCTTTACACAGAGACTTCTAAAAAGGTAACACAGTTCCTTCTTGGAATAAACGAGGACGAAATTGTTCAGCAGCAGCTTTTGATTGCAAATGCAAAGGCAAGAGTTCTTGATGCAATGGAAGGTCTTTCTGCAAATGTTATTCAGGAAAATGCCTATTCCAGAAAACTAAACAGTATTGTTTCAGAAAAGAACTGTGGTTCTGGAGAAGCAAATTATATTCCTGTAATTTTTACAGAATCTTCAAACTTGAATTCCAATTCGGTTGATTACAATTGTTATTCAAACCTTTTTGCAGATAATTCAAGAAGTGAGATTTCTGAAGCGGTAAAAAATTATTTTGTTACCAATCTTACAGGAAGTCAGAATCCTGATGAAAAGGAAGCAAAGCAGATTGATGATGCTTTCAGACAGATATCAGAAAGAGAATTCCAGGATTTGAAGGATGAAAAATCCCTTCGCGTTTTTGAAGTTCTCAAACAACTTAAGGGAAACTAAGGAGAATAAAAAATGAAAGATATTAATGATAAAGACTTTGGACAGAATACCATAACATTAAGAGATAATCGTGTTGCAACAAGCATCATTCCACGTACAAATGCCGAACTCGACAGACAGGTTATTGTTGATTCGAATGTTCTTGTAGAAGGTTCAACTTATGCAAAGTTCCTTGAAATAAGCAATGGTCCTGCAGAATTCCGCAAAGCTGTTTTTGCCGACAAAGAACTTCATATTAAAAGCGATGCAAAGGATTTGATTTACTTTGTAAAATCTGTTGCAAGTTCTCAGAGCATTGCATCTTTGCTTACTACAGGTCGTGCAATTTATGGTGGCGATATTAATGCTCCAACAATCAAACTTGGAAATTGTTTTGTATGCGGTTCAATCTACGGAACAGAAATCCAGCTTGAAAACTGTATTGTTCTTGGTGGTGTTTTCTCAAGCCGAAACCTTACAATCAACAATTGTGTTGTTGGAACTTTTAATTCTCCAGAAGTAAATGCTTCGGGAATTAACTACATGCTTTATCCTACAGCATTCTCTGTTGAGCCTATGTCTCTTTTGCCTGGAACAGAATTCTGGAATCTTTCTCTTGCAGATCTTGGTTCTCTTTACAAAGAAGAAGAGGAAAAACCAAATACAGGAAAAATCAGACTCGACTTTACAAACGATACACAGCGCACCGTTCTTACAGATGATGATGGAACACAGACATTAATCAACAGCTACAGTGTTGCAAGCCGTGTTCTTGTAAGCGATTTGATTGATATGGAAAAAATGGAAAATCATTTCCTTATCATTTCTGCAAGCCTTGGAAGTCAGATTTTGAAGACATATTCTTTGACAAAAGCAAATGGCGAAAAAGGTCCAGAACTTAATGTAAAAGATATTGCAGACTTCTTCTTTAATATTCTGAGTGGAAAAATCCAGATCCGCGAAATTGACGGAACAGTAAGCTTTGATGATCTGAAGAAGAATTTCGAGTAAGAGGAATTTTTCATGAAATATCAAATCAAGCTCAGTGGAAAAGAGAAAGTAAAATTTAATAACAACGTAGACTTTTGTGTTGGAACCGGTCGAATGGGACTGGCTCTGACCAAAGAATATCTGGAGCAGCTTAAGGCTGTTCAAAAGGATATTGGCTTTAAGTTTATCCGTGGTCACGGACTTTTTTGTGATGATGTTGGAATCTATCAGGAATTTAAAGATAGAGACGGACTTGCAAAAAAGTTCGGGGATTTTCCAAGCTATAAAGAATACGCAGAATACGTAGACAAAAATGCAAAGAAAATTACTGAATACAATTTTACTTATCTTGATCGGGTTGTAGACTCTTATCTTGAGTTAAACATCAGACCCTTCCTTGAGCTTGGTTTTATGCCTAAAAAGCTTGCTTCGGGCGATAATACAATCTTCTATTGGAAAGGGCATACTACACCTCCAAATGATTACAAAAAATGGACTGACCTTGTGCAGGCAACACTGCGCCATTTGATGGCACGTTACGGAGAAGCAGAAGTTCTTACCTGGCCAATAGAAGTTTGGAATGAACCAAATCTTCCTGGCTTCTGGGCAAATGCCGACATGGAAGAATATTTTAAGCTTTATGAGCAGACAGCCCGCGCAATCAAAAAAGTAAACAAAGCCTTTAAAGTTGGAGGCCCTGCAATTTGTGGAGGCGCCGACAAAAAATGGATGGTTGGCTTCCTTGACTTTTTAACTAAGAAAAAGCCGCCGATTGATTTTATTTCGCGCCATCATTACACAACAGAGTTCCCTGATTATAAAGGTCATTACGGTTATGCAAAACTCATGCCGCTTGATGAAACTTTGCAGACTTTGCGTGACTGCCGAAAAATCATCAACAAATATCCTGATTACAAAAATCTTCCGTTTTATATAACTGAATTTAATACTTCATATATTCCAAACTGTCCTCTTCATGATACAAACCTTAATGCAGCATACATAGCACGTACGCTTGCCGAAATTGGCGATTACGCTACAGGTTATTCTTACTGGACTTTTGGTGATGTTTTTGAAGAAAATGGAATTCCGTTTACTCCTTTCCATGGAGGCTTTGGTCTTTTAGCAAACGGCGGTATTCCAAAACCAACCTTCTGGACCTTTAAGTTTTTTAAGGATTTGAAGTCTGATGAAGAAAAATGCGTTTACCGCGACAAGAATATTGTAATTGTAAAAACGGGCGCGGGTACATATAAAGGCATTGCCTGGAACCTGTCTCTTGAAACAAAACAAAATCAGCTTGGTATGGAAATTTCTTTGCCTGCTTTTGGCGACAAGCGGGTAACGCTTCTTACAAAAACAGTTGATGAAGAATGCTGTAATCCTCTTAAGGTTTGGCACGATTTGGGAGAGCCTGCAAATTTGAACGAAGCACAGATTGAGCTTTTAAAAGCTGCGGCACATCCTGCTATTGCAACAACACTTGTGGACGGCAAAGCTCCATCATTTACTTTGAATGTAAAGCGAAACAGTGTAATTTATTTTGAAGCAGCGCCCGCTCCAATAACAGTAGACAACGGATACAACTACAGCTTCTACGAAAAAATGTAGCGTTACAAAAATCCGTTACGCCTTTGCCTCAGACTCTTTTTCTTCCTTCTTATTGTCATCCTCTTTGTGGAAGGCCTGTTTCTGCTCGTACATTATATTATCAACAGTTTCTACAGCCTGCTCCAGAGTGATGTCCATCTGAGGTGGAACTGAATATGTTCCAACACTCGCAGAAAGATTATATGGCAAATGCATGATAGAAGTTTTTTTAGCAAGTCGTTCCTTTATCATTGAGCAGTAATCTTCGCCATTATAGTTTTTGCTGTTTCCAACAACAAGGAATTCATCTCCACCATAACGAATACAAAGCCAGTTTTTAGGAATTGTTTCAAGAACTGCGGCCGCAACAGTTTTTACTGCAAGGTCTCCGTGAAGGTGTCCGAACTTATCATTGATGTGTTTCATCTTGTTAATATCAACAAAGAACAAAACAGTAGTAAGTCCGTTCTTTTTGTTCGAGGCATAAAATGGTTTTGCAAGCTTATCGAGTCCCTGGCGGTTGAGCGCGCCCGAAAGTGCATCTTTTGTAGAAAGCCTTAAGTACTGCTGGCTCATCTGCTTGAACATGTTCTTTTTTCTAAAATGTTCAATGCCAGTTCCCATGTTGTGTGTCCACAAATATCCGTAGCGGTTATCAATCATTGTAAGATTGTTTTTAGTTACAAAATATCCGTAAACATAAGAGTGATGGAAAATTGGCATAAACAGGAAAACATTACTCTTATCGCTTGTTTTCATTTTGGCAGGAATAAGGTCTCTGATAGGAATCATTTCTCGAAGATATTTTTGATTTCCCTGAACCGAGCAGACAGATTGAACCTGGCTTCCGTAAGAAAAATTCTGAGGAAGATTTTCGGCAGAGTTTATAAGTACCGAAGTCCAGTCAGATTTCATAAAGATACAAAAATCTGTTCCTTCAAAGCTGTGCGATTTTACAAAGAAGTTTTCTATATTTGTAAGAAGTGTAAATACGTCTGCAGCTTCTGTATAAATTTCGCCCATTGTTTCAAGGTGAGAATCAAAGGCTTCTTTTTTATTTGCTTCGTCAAGGATATTAAGAGTAAAAAGATTTTGTGCAGAAGTTGTTGAATAACTGCAGCCGCATGACTGTCTGAGCACAGGATTACTTTTTACACTCAAAGTCTGCATTGGATTAATTCCGTTTATCAGGCGGTTTACTGCTTCTGTTCCCAAAAGCTCTGCATTGTTATTTACAGTTGTAATTGAAGGCTTTGTACATTGTGTCTGAACCATGTTATCAAAGCCAATAATTTTCATCTGCTCTGGAACTTTGATTTTATTTTCAACACACACCTTTAGCAGGGCAAGGGCAATAAGGTCGTTGGCACAGCAGAAGGCCTGCGGAAGTTCCTTTCCTGATTTTATATAGTCATCAAAGAATTTGTATGCACAGTGATAATCACAGGAATCGATTGTGAAGACCTTGTCCATGTCTATCTGGATGTTGTTATCTTCCAGCGCTGTTCTGTATGCCTTGTAACGTTCAGCAATATCAACCGCATTTTCTTTTCCTGCAACATACGCAATGTTTGTAACGTTATGCATTCGTATAACATGCGAAATAACCTGATACATTCCCGAATAATTGTCTACGCGGAGGCAACAGATTCCCTGAAGCTTTTTATTAATTGTGAGTGCAGGTTTTTGTGATTTAATGATTTTAAGTCGTTCTCGTTCAAGAACCCGGGCATTGTCTATTAAATCAGAAAGTATAACAACGCCGTCAAAATCTTCGTAATTGATGAGGTTAAAAATTGAAAAACCTGTGTAGTTTGGGAAGCCTGAATATTCTGTGTATTTATATGTGTTGAATACATAAATATCAATGTTCTTACCTTCTACAGCATTCATCATTCCCTGAACAAATTGTTTGAGAAAGTAAGAGCTCCAGCCACAAGCAAGTACAGCTATTCGTCGATTCATATAATTATTATATCATGAATGGGGCAAGGGGCAAGCCATTTTTTCCAAAAATATTTACAGAACCATAGTTGTACCAGGCGTACCTTGCGCTAACCGGATTTTTTACAAGCGGAGAAGAAACTGTGATTGTATTAAAATCTTGTTCCTGCTGGCCTAAACGATATGCAGCTGGATAGAAGTTTCCGTCGGCACCTGCAATTTCAAAACCTGTAAAAGCAGGAGAAACATTGTTTCCCTGATGCTGTTCCATACGTTTGTAATAATCAAGGTTGATTTTATCTTCGCGGGCAACAAAACCAGTGGCTGCATTTTCAAAAGTCAGGATTATTTTTCCAAAGGAGTTTGTGTTGGCAGGGTCGGCGCCTTTGATAATGTAGCTTTTGAGCATTGGAGAAAGAACTTCTTCAGGCTTTTTATCAGCAGTCTTGTAAACATTTGCAAGAGCATTCTGTTCCATTCGTTCTGCAAGAACTTTCTTTGCTTTTGGATGAATGTCGTTGAACTGTCCAAGATCAAGTGCGCATGTCATAAAAGCGTTCTTTACCATATGATGAACTTTTTCCTGAGCCGCACGAACCAGACACCAGTGTTTGAAATCTTTATCGTATTCGTTTCGATGATTTGGAAGTTGAACAAAAACAAATGGCATTTCTGGATCCTTCCAGTCTGTTCTCCAGTTGTCTATGAGCTTTGAAAAAAGCTTTGCATAACTGTATGGCTTGTGATCATCACATTCGCCCTGGTACCAGATTACTCCTTTTAATGTATAAGGAAGCACACGGTTCAACATACAGTCATAAAGTCCGCATGGGCGGAAAGGATTTTTGCAGGAGTGTGGACCCGGCCATGGAGAGTTTCCAAGAATTTCCTGCGCCTTGTTCCAGGTCATGTCTGGATTTGCTGCATATAGCGCATCGCATTTTTTCTGCCATTCTGCCTGCACAATTTCGTATTCTTCATATTCACGGCACTGCTGCTCAATTGATTTTCCGGCAGTTGCTTCTTCCTGTTCTGTAAGATATGTGCGAAGGTCTTCATCCTTTTCAAGATATTCGCGGCGTACCCAGGCGCTTGCACTTGTTCCGCCCCAGTTGCAGCCAATTACACCAACAGTGCAGCCTAAATCCTGGGCAAGTTTTTTTGCAAAAAAGAAGCCTACTGCAGACCACGCATTTTTGTTAGCGGAATCCCAGGTTTGCCAGGCTGTATTTTTTTCTGCTTCGTAAAAGTGCTCGTCCATCCAGGCAATTTTATTTGTATAGTAAAAGCGAACATTTTTAGCGCCGCCTTCTCCAGTTGTGTCTTCAAGCTCCTTAGGACCTTCAGTACAGTTACCAAGTTCAAACTCCATGTTAGACTGACCACCAGCAAGCCATACTTCTCCAATTGCGATGTTTGAAAAAACAACAGGTTCTTCATTTTGATTAAGCCAGATTTTGAGAGTACATTCTTCCTGTGCCTGCTGCGAAGGAAGTGAAATAATCCATTTCGTTACGGGGTTTGTATAGATGCGTGTATTTTCTCCAAGTAAATCTCCTTTTTTATTAAAAAGTTCAGCCTTTACATATATCTCTTTATTTTCAGAATCATCCCATTTAATCCAACCAAAAACATTGATGATTTTATTGCGCTGTAAAACCATATTGTCAGAAAATACAGCTGCTACTTGAATTTTAGCCATTGATAGCCTCCTTAATTTCATTTTACCAACATTTTCATTTTATTTCTTCTATCTTTAAGTATAAATGTACAATTTTATTTGTATACCGAATAATATAATTAAAAATATGAAGAGTAATATGATAAACATGACACAAGGAAATACTGTTAAGCTTTTGCTTGCTTTTTCTGTGCCAATGTTAATAGGTAATATTTTTCAGCAGTTTTACAATCTTGCAGACTCTGTAATTGTAGGCCGGATTATTGGTGCTCAGGCGCTGGCTGCAATTGGTGCAACAGGCTCCATCACTTTTTTCTTTTTTGCTCTTTGTAATGGAGTAGGGTCAGCGGGCGGAATTGTAACCTCTCACTTTTTTGGCGAAGGAAATGACGTAAAGGTAAAAAACTGTATTGTAAATACGGCTTTTATAATGATTGTAGTTCCGCTTGTTATTGGAACAATTGCTTTTTTTGCAGCAGGACCAATCCTTGTTTTTCTTAATACGCCACAGTCAATTCTTGAAGATGCTGTTGCGTACATGAAAGTCATGTGTATTAATCTTTTCCTTGTTTCTGTTTATAACTTTGTTTCTTCAATGCTTCGTGCCCTTGGAGATTCAAAAACACCACTTTACTTTTTGATTTTTGGCTGCATCCTCAATATCATTCTTGATCTTGTTTTTGTTTATAACCTTCAGCTTGGAGTAGTAGGTGCGGGTGTTGCAACATTTATTTCGAACGGAATCTGCTGTATTCTCTGTATGATTTTTGCAATCAGGACAAATCCATATTTTAAGATTACAAAACACGATCTTCATCTTAGTGGTGAAATATTATGGAAATGTATTCGTTTAGGCGTTCCGCTTTCTCTTCAGTTTTCTCTGATTGCAATTTCGTGTATGGCTCTGCAGCGTGTTGTAAATAATTTTGGCCCTGTTGCAGTTGCTGCTTTTACCGCCACAAGTCGTGTTGAGCAGGTAATTCATCAGCCATATCAGACACTTGGTGCAGCTCTTGCAACTTACAGCGGTCAGAATTATGGTGCAAAGAAAAAGGCTCGCGTACTCGAAGGCTACAGAAAAAGCATGCTCATGATGGCAATCTTCTCTCTGACTATGCTTCCTGTCATGCAGTTCTTTGGTAACGCAATCACAGGGCTTTTTGTAAAAGATGCAGAAGTTATTCACATGGGTGCAACTGCTCTTAAAATTACAAGCATCTTCTACGTATTCCTTGGAATTATTTATGTAGTCCGCGGAGTTTTGAACGGAATAGGAGATGCTTTCTTCTCTCTTATAAATGGAATCACCGAAGTTATTGGAAGGTTTACAGTTCCATTTCTGCTCACAGCAATTCCTTTAATTGGCTTGTGGGGCATCTGGTGGTCTGTAGGCATTGTGTGGTTTATGAGTGCCCTTACTGCATGGCTCCGTTACCTTTGGATGAAAAAGCGTATCCCCGATAACATCGATTAACATCAACGTCTTTACGAGAATGCGTGTTTGAATTATAATTAAAGATACTATCAATAAAAACGCGTTAAAAACGAGGTACAAAATGGGTGAAAATTATTTCAACAAAATTCCATGGAGAGAGGCTAGACTTCAGCTTGGACACTGCCGTTCTATGGCCAAAGAAGAATTTGCGGACGGTGTAAACGCCCTTAAAGGAAAAAAGATTGTTATTG
>CAMKDH010000035.1 GCA_946411215.1 uncultured Treponema sp.
AGGAACAGATGACAGCCGCTTACGATTTTGGAATCCGCGATTTGTGGATTGTAAACGTAGGCGACATCATGACAAATGAATTCCCGCTTTCGTACTTTTTAAATCTTGCTTATGATTACGAAAAATATTCTGCACCTGAATACACAACTCAAGGTTATACAGCAAATTGGGTTGAACAGCAGTTCCCGCAATTAAATCACAAGCAAAAAGCTTCTATTAATTTTATTATGAACACCTATACAAAGCTTGCAAATATGCGCCGTACAGAATGCATCTGGCCTGATACTTTTGCACCAGTAAGCTTTGGCGAAAATGAAAATATCCTTTTGCTTGCAGAGCGGGTTCTTAAAGAATGTGAAAGTCTCAAGGATGAAATTTCTAAAAAAGATTATCCGGGATTCTTCGCACAGGTTTATTTCCCTGCCTGCGGAACAATGAATATTCTTAAAATGCAGTTGTTAGCGGGACTTAACAAATGGAGTGCAGGTTATAATCTGTTTGCTGCAAATGCTTATGGCGAACAGGTCCTGGCTTGTCTTGATTTTGATAAAAAGCTTGTTGATGAATGCGACAAGGTAGACGGTGGCCGCTGGTATGCAATGGGCTGGTCTGAACATTTTGGATTTACAAACTGGAACGAAGAAAAGAACAGATATCCTGTTGTTGAAAAACCTGTTGAACCTCGTAAAGGTCGTTTGTGTGTATGGGTTGAAGGAACAGATTTAGTTACTTCTGGTGGTGACTGGACACGTATCCCTCTTAATTGCGATAACTTCAAAAATCCTTCCGTTGAAACTGCAAGAATCTTTGTTGCGAGCGCAAATAAAAAGATGACACCATACGAAATAAACGTAGAGGGTGGAGAAGAATGGCTTTCTTATACAGTAAAGAAAGATAAAACACTTTTGATTGATTCAATCGTGCTTAAGGTTGACCGCGCAAAGCTTATACTTGCTCAGAATAAAAAAGCAGTTCTCAAAATAACCGGAGACGGCGGTCCTGCCTGCAGAATCCGTGTTGATGTAAATATTGATGCCGAAGTTCCAAATCTCAATTATGACAAAGGAACCTTTATTCAAACTTCAAATTACGTTTCTATGGAAGCTGCTCATTTTGTTTCAAAACAGGATGGACTTTGGAATAATCAGACTACTCAGTTTGCTGAACTTCCTGGTTACGGAAAAACTCTTTCTGCTGTAAAAGCCTTCCCTGTAATTGCAGAATATCCAAAAGGAAAGAACGCTCCTTACGTTGAATATAAGTTTGTTGCAAGCAGCGAAGGCGTAAAGCAGTTTGATTTTTATTTGAATCCTTCAAATCCGGCTTATAAAGATAATAAGCTTGCCTTTATTGCAGAAGTTAATGGTGACAAAATAAAGAAAGATCTTGTTGATGAAAAAACATTTGCTGTTGGCGATAATCAGTTTGCCTGGGGTAATGATATTACAAACAATATCCGCATAAGCAGTGTTTACGCAGATTGCCGCGAAGGTCTTAATATTTTGCGATTCTATCCTGTTACACCAAATATCGTATTGGAAAAAATTGTGGTTCATAATGCTAATGAACCATTCCCATATTCATACCTTGGTGCTCCAGAATCGTTCAGGATTTCTTAGCAACAATTATCATAGTGCGCAGGTTTTCGTCATACGGTGACAAATCAAAATCGCCGTAGGCTTGCGCACTTGAAAAACCGCATTCTAAAAGTCGCTCACACAAATCACTTGCAGAGTAAAGTCGCTGTACAAATTCATGCTCAATTTTTTTGCCGTTGTCATCGGTAAGAATCCATTTGGAACGAAGGCCTTCCCATGCGCCAACGACTCCAAACTCTGTATGAACATGCCAGCCTGCTCTGTCAAAATCTTCACCCTTTGTAAAATACATGATGGCACTTTCGCGGCTTGTGCATTCCATAATAAAAGTTCCGCCAGAACGCAAAGAGTCGGCGATGCTTTTAAGAATCATCATGTCTTCTTCAATCGTATCGCAATATCCAAAGGATGTATAAAGATTTACAACACAGTCAAATTTTTTGTCGCTTTTAAAAGTGCGTAAATCGGCATTTATAAGATTTAATGGAACTTCTTCTGCAGCTGCGCTTTCTTTAGCGGCATCAAGCTCTGCCTGGATAATATCTACACCAGTTACATCAAGTCCAAGTAAGGCAAGTTCAACGCTTATTCTTCCAAGCCCGCAACCTGCATCAAGAACAGAATCTCCCTGCTTCAAATCTGCAAGCTTCATTACGTATTCTGCAACATCAGGTGCTTCGGCCCAGCGTGCGTCATCAAACATTATTGGAGCAAAGTTTACCCAGAAATTTTCTTTTTCAAACCATTCGGTTTTCATATGAGATTCCATTTTTATTATTTTACTTCTGCTGCAGCTGTGCGGCTTCTTTTTGCAAGGTCATCTGCATCTATTGCGGTAAAGATTTCTGCAGAATGAGTAAAGGCTTCTACCGCACGTTCTTTTTCACTTGGAGTAGGGGAGCCCTTTATAAGAATGAGCCCAACTGCATAATAATCGGTTCCAAGAGCCGGAGAGTTTTCAGCAGCACGGTCGTAGAAAATTGCCTGTTCCATTGCTTTTAATGCATCTTCTTTATTGCCTGCAAGCGAGCGGGCCTGTGCAGCTTTATACCAGCTTATTCCAATTTCAGAAAGATATCGGTTGTCTGTAAATTCTTTTGCGGCAGCAGTATATGATTTGTCTGCCTGAACGTAATCTTTTTTGAGCTTGTAAGCATCACCTTGAGCAAGAGTAAATTGTGCTTCGTAGTATGGGTCACCCTTTACATCTTTTTTATTTTCTTCAAGCTTATTAAGAAGGGCAGAAATGTTTACGTTAGCATTTTCATCAAGATTCCCTTTTGCAGTTTCAATTCTAACTTCATTCAATGCAACAAGTGCCTGCTGCTTTTTTGGATCAACACAATTTTTTACAAAGCCCTGGGCAAATCCAACATATCGTTCTGCAGTTTCAATATCAGGAGGATTTACAGAAAGAGAAAGACTGCAGCGTGCAAGAGAAGCGTCTGTAAGTAAATCATAGTTGTCAATTGACATTGCCTGATTTTCGGCAGCAGAAAGGAAGAAGCCTGCTTTATCATAATCTCCGCTGAGAATACATGCATTTGCAGATTCAATCATTTCGTAAGCAGTTGAATAAATTGTAGAAACCTGCATTGAGCGTTTCGGGGCAGAGGAGCAGGCGGTAAGGAGGAGCGCTGCTCCTAGAATGAGTATTTTTTTCATTAGAAACTCTCCTCTCTAAGCTTTGGTGTGGCGGCTTGTTGTTCTGAACGTTCAGGTACACCTTTTTTCAAAATAGGATTATTCTTCAAGCCTACCATAACATCCTGAACCTGTTTGAGCAGAGTCTGAACCTGAGCAAGCAAGATTGAAACCTGAGGCATTTCGCTGTCAAGAGAACCAGAGATTCCATTCAAATCCTGAATTGTTTTTTCAAGTGCAGCATACAGTTTATCGAATGTGCCTTTGCTGTCTTCTGTTTCGAGCAGCTTTGGAACAAGTCCCTGAGGATCTGCAGTGAGATTACTGATATCAGTTGTGATATTGTTAACATCACCAAGAATAGTGTTGAGCGAATCTACAGTTGCATTCAAATCATCAATTATTCTTGCAATAGGTATTGATTTATCTCCCGCAAGGAGTGCGCTAACCTGACGCAAAATCTCATTAACTTCATTAATAGTTTTAGCAAGAGGAACTTCTTCGTTACCCGCAACTAACTGATTAATCTGCTGAACAAGTTCATCAATATGATTTACAAGACTTGTTGCAGAACCAATGATTGTATTAAGAGTATCATTTGATTCTGGAATAATAACCTTTCCATCTTTTATAAGATCTTTAGCTTCTGGAGTTGCTTTTTCTGGAATATACGAATCATCTGCAATTATGCGCGAAGAGGTTCCTGGATAAAAAACAAAAGAAGAACCAAGTCCGATTGGACTTACAGAAAGTTCTACGATAGAACCTTCAGAAACTCTGTCTATATATTCATCAAGAACATAAAAATGAACGACTACATTATCATCATCACCAAGATTGATTTTCTTTACCTTTCCAATTCCAAAGCCTTTGTACTGCAGTGACATTCCTTCACTGATGCTGTTTGCAGATGAAACCTTTGTATAATAGTTGTGTTTCTTTACAAACCACTTTTGAGTAGACGCAATGAGAAAGGCAATTAAAATAAGAGCGGCAATTGCTATTATACTTAGCGCTCCTACAATCTGGTCGGCATACTTGATTTTAAATTTCATCGTAATCCTCTTGGTAATCCTGGTAAGGGTCGTTTAATAAAATCTTATCAACTATTGTTCCCTTCGCAAAATAATATTTATCATTTTTAAAAGCATTAATAAATGCGTAGTCGTGACTAACATAAACAAGTGTGTTTTCCTGAGCACAAAACTCTGTAAGGATTTTTATAATCTGCATTGCAGTTTTTTCATCAAGAGATTCTGTAGGTTCATCAAGAAAGAGAATCTCCGGCTTACAAATTAAAGCACGTGCTAATGCAATTCGTTTTTGTTCACCTGTAGAAAGAGCAGCAGGACGAAGTGAAAGTGGTTTTGTAAATTCAACAAGTTGTGCAACTTCCTTAATACGTGCATCAAGCTGTTCAGGCGGAAGATCTGGAAAATGAAGTTTTAGAGGAAGTTCCAGATTCTGATACAAACTCTGGTTTGCCCAAAGTGCTGAGTTCTGGAACATAAAAGCCATTTTTTTTCTGAATGCAAGATTGTCTTTTGAGTTCATGCCAGAAATATCTTTGCCATTATATAGTACCTTTCCTCGTGTAGGAACTATAACTCCAGAAATCAGTTTTAATACAGTTGATTTTCCGCCACCTGGTTCACCAAGAAATGCAGTCACAGACCCTTTTTCGATTGTTAAAGAAACATCGTTTACTACAGGGGTGAGATTATCGTAGAAGGTTGTGTTTTGCATTTCCAAAAGCGCCATAGTATTTCCTTAAAAAATGTATGTAACGACGGTTATGAAAACGTACGCCAGAATCAAATAAACAAATGATTTTGAAACAGCCTTTAGACCAGCCATTGGGATTTCTGTAGAAGCGCGGCCTGTAGAAAATCCATACAGCGTTGCGCAGCCAGAAATAATCATTCCAAATACAATACTTTTTATTACCGAAATAGAAATCGTTTTAATAGAAAGTGCCGTAAACAGATTCCTGAAATATTCACCTATCTGCGTTGTAGAAATAAATTGAATTGCAAGGGAAGGGGCGAGCAGTCCGAAAATCGAGAAATAAAGATTGAGGAAGAATACGGAAAATGTAACTCCCAAAAAACGCGGAGCAGCAAGATGAACAATAGGATCAATACCAACAGAAATATATGCTTCGATTTCCTGATTAACAACCATAGTACTAATTTCTGTTGCAATAGCAGTTGCGGAGCGTGCTGTAACAATAAACGCAACAAGAAGAGGACCAAGCTCTTTTGTAACAATAATTACAAGAAGATCATAAGTAAGCTTAGCCTGACCAATAGAGGCAAGAAATGTTGTTCCCATGAAAACTACAGCAGTCCCAATTACAACTGCAAGAATTGCGCAGATAGGCAAGGCTTCTACGTAAGTAAAAAGCAACTGCATAATAAGAATCTTTCTTGCAGTTTTACCACGTGTTGTAAATAAAAGAGAAGCTGTTATAAGTTTTCCAAGATATCCAAGCGAGTAGAAAAAATTCGAGACAGATGTCCGTATGTTTTGTCCAAATTCCTTAACCATTTTTTTAAACTCTTTTTCTACTATATTATCGGTATGATTTGCAATTTTGCCCACTGTCAGATGTCAAAATTCTCCCCCTTATTGCATTTTTTATTCAATGGGGTTAAAATTAGAGCAAATTGTAAGCCTGCGTTGCGGGCCTTGATTACAAATGTTTTGGAGGGTGATATGTCTCTTAAGAAAACATATTCCGCTGATGGAAAAAAGTGTACTGTAGTATTTAATGTAAATGTGAATGCAGCTGCTGGTGCTGAAAAAATTTACCTCGTAGGAGATTTTAACAGCTGGGACGAAACCTCTATCCCTATGAAAAAGGGACCAGATGGTTCATTTTCTGTAAAAAAACAGCTTGATACAAATAAAGAATATCAATTCCGCTATCTTCTTGATGGTAAAGCATGGATAAACGACTGGAAAGCCGACAAATATGTTCGCTCCGAGTTCGCCAACGACGACAACTCTGTAGTAGACACATCTGTTCCAAAGGCCGCTAAAGCCGCCAAAAAACCAGCCCCAAAATCAGCTGCTAAAACAACTGCAAAAAAGCCTGCTGCTAAGAAAACCTCTAGTAGTACTACTAAAAAAACTGCAAAAAAATAAGGGTGCATTAAAAAACTGACGCGAAGGAGAGGACGGATTTCAAAAACGCTCTGAAGTGCGGCCGCAATGTGGCCAAGTATATAATTCCAAGGCACTTCAGCGCGTAGCGGGCGAGCCCGCGGTTTTGAAATACGTACTCGACTGGAAGTCAGTTTTTTATATATATTGACACTTTTGCAGTTTTTTTATATATTTATATCTACTTATTCCCCGATTGTGTAATGGTAGCACTTCAGATTCTGGTTCTGACTGTGGGGGTTCGAATCCTCCTTGGGGAACTAAAAGGCTGACCAAAAAGTCAGCTTTTTTTTTGGGCTCCTTCGAATATCGGTTTAGTTCATCGCCCTCTCAAGGCGGAGAGACGGGTTCGACTCCCGTAGGAGCTAAAACAATTACTTTCTGAGAAGACAGAAAAATGAAAAAACTTCTTATCGCTATATTCATTTCGTGTTTTCTTATCGCAGCGCTTTCTGCTGCAAATCTCTCAGCCGTAAAAGATAAATATTTCCCGGTAGAAACAGAAGTTGTAAATCGTACTGCAACAACTTATTTTGTTTATGCGGGAATCAATTCCGTAGAAATCATCAATGCAGATCAAAAAATCCAGAGAACAAGACTTAAAAAGAACGAATATACATACAATAAATCGACTGCCTGCATTAACTTTAAGAAAGAGTTGCCTTATGAAAATTGCATTGTAAAAGTTACGGGCGTGCCTGCTATTCCATATTCGTGCTACCTCAAGGATTTTGACGGTTCAAAAAGTGAACTTCTTGTTATTCTGAACAATCTTACCGCAATAGAAAAAAAGGATTATGTATATGATCCAAAAACAAAGTTAATAGTTTTCCGCCCGGACATTGATATAAGCAACACAAGCTATTACATGGTTTATTATGTTCAAACAGGAAACGGCGTTGTTTCAAAAACAATCTCAAATGATTTTAATGATACAATCGCAGAACTTCATGCCCGCCATAATCAGCAGATTTTTGGAGGCCCTCTTGTAATTTACAAAGACAGAACAGGGGTACCACTTTTTAAGGTTGCGCAGGAAGTTGGATTTAAACTTAATCTATGGCAGCCAAGAGTCTGTACAATCTGCGAATCATATGAAGAAGGTAGAAAAACTGTAAAAGTTTTGTGCTATTACAGAAATAAATACATTGAATGTACAGAAAATAAGATAGTCGAATATAGATATTGAAAAAACTCTCTTTTTTACCGATAATTTAATATATGGTTGAAAGTGACACAAAAAGCTCTTTTGACAGACTGGTAGCGGGACTTAATGCCGAAGACCGTCTTGCAATGCTAAACAGAATAAATCAAATGGATACTCAGCCCGTGCAATTATCTGCAGAAACTGGAGATAAAGAGCAGAATATTAGTTTGCAAAAGAAGCTTCAGAACGAATCTTTTATTTATAAATTTGTTTTGTGGCTTCGCGCTTTGTTTGATAAAAAAACTGTTGAGCAGTTATATGGTCAGGATCTTCTTGCAAATATTGCAAAAAAAATTAACAGCCGCTTTCCAGGAACAATTAATCACAGAATAAAATCCCTTGATTATATTTTTTATGAACGGCTTATGACAATTAAAGAAGCCGCAGATTTTTTCAAAGTTTATTTTACTTACGTAGAAGAAAATCCGGGTGATTTTTATGTTTTTTTAAGTTCCTTTGTTGCGCCAGAGCTTTCAGAAAAAATCAATGCACAGGCAGATCCTTTTATTTTTCCATTTTCAAAACCAATTACTCCCGATTCTCGTACAGATCTGGCTAAAAAGCTTGATGATATTCTTTCAAATATGGACCGCGATACAAAGGCTAATATGTATTCTGCAGTATCTCAGGCAAACTGGCTTTATAAGTTCAGCAATCTTCAGTACATTCATTTTATTTCGCAATTTACAAATATCGCGGGCGATTCGTTTACCTGTCCGTACAGTAATGCCGTAATGGACTACAACGAACTTGCTGCTGTTTTTGCAAGTATCCAGCCAATTCAAAATGAAGTTCTTGAAGCTCTGTTCCTTTTTTCGCAGCGTAAGCATCTTACAACAAATGCCCAGGATAAGGATATTGAAAAAGCCGTAAAGGAATTTATGGTAAAGGCACTTGCTTTCTTTGGAACAATTCAGTCGTTTTCAAATAATGTTCCCATTAAAAATCTTGGACGAGTTTTGAATTCAGATTTCAACTGGCAGCCGCCAAATATGGAAGGGGCAGAGGCGTGGTTTCCAAGCTTCAGGGCACACTGGCGAAAAATCCAGGATATCCGCTGGAATGATTTTGCACGTGAACAGAAAAAGCAGCTGCTCAGTGAAAACTTAAAAACTGATTTTGATCTTGATGAATTTCCTGTAATGGAATTCAGACCTTGGCTTAAACTTTGGAACCGCATTCCGTTTAATTATGAACTTACCGGCGGATTTTTATCGTGGTTCTGTACCGAAAAATATGACAAAGTAATTCAGGATTTGAACGTAGTTGCAATGGAAGGCGTTTTTTATAGAAGCGAAAATCGTTCTGAATATTCTGAAGGTTTAAATAATTTTTCAAATGCAAATAATCTGATGCTTGATTTATTGCGAAAGCTTTCTCCAGAAGGTGAATACGGAAGAATGTTTGATGATTTTGCAACTAACCGCGTTCATACTTTCCAGATTCAAAGTCAAATTGAATCTATGATGGAACAGATTGAAAATACTACAAAAGAAGCAATTGCTCTTTTTGGAAAAGGTGCGCGTACAATCGAGCGTGTTTTCTACGGATTTTTTGAAGAACAAAAGGACGGCATTCACGAGCCGCTTCAGAATATCACAACAATCAGAGGACGGGATAACCGCCGCTTTGTAGATTCGCTTATTTCTATAAGACAACTGCTCAAAAAGGTTCTTTCGTATATTGCAGAATTAGAGCCTATTGATTCTATAAGAGAATAGAAATTAGAAAATATCCTTGTAAGGATTTTTTAAGTACTCTACAAAGGCATCTCTTTCGATAGTCATTTCTTTTTGTGAAGGCAAGAAATCATATTTAAACGAAAGCTGATTAATTGATTTTACAGCATCGCCATCATTCTGAATTATAAGATTAAAATATTCACTCTTGAAAACATCACTGTCAATTTCAACTTTTTCTTCAGAGGTTTCGATTTTTGTAATTACCCATTTTTTCTTTTTGAAGGTGAGGGTAAAGGTGTCTTTATTTTTTGTAACATAAATGTCGTTGTTTGTACCTTCGGTGTGAAGAGTGTAATATTCAACACTGTGAACAGATTTATCGCCCTTGCGCAAGGTGATGCCCTGTTCCTGTGTAATGCCTTCTGGTTTTTCTTTGTTCTTCTGAAGGTCTATGTATTCATCTACCTGCTTGCCGTCAATCTTGAGATTTGTAACTCCATAAAGTCCAACCATAGAAAGCATAGAAGGATTTGTTACCATTACAAAGAATTTCGCAGGCTTTTGATAACCGCCGTCTCCTCCACCAGAAGACATTCGCTGTTTGCTGATTACATATACGTTGCTGATTGCATCAATATATCTGTTTGCCGAGCGTCCTTCGGTAAAGGTTTGCAGTAAGGTGATGTCCATTGTGTTCAAGCCTTTAAAGAACGTCTGAATTGTTTGAACGGAAGTAAGGCCTTTAGTTGTGTAATCATTAAGATATGTGTTGTAAGAGCTTCGTCCATAAAGAATTGCAAAAACTATTACAACAAGTGCAGTAATAAAAGCAGCAGTATTTCGTCGCAGGGTTCGTTTTGTATTTACTTTTGAAGATTGAAGCTTTTGATAAGATTTTACTTTTTCTTCAAAAGCCTCGTCGGAAAGTTTTGAAGAAATATTATCTTTGGCATTTGCAAGAAGCTCAAGAGGGAAGTCTTTTGCTGGAAGTAAATCTTCACTCTTTTTACCTGTTGCTTTTTTGCCGGGGATATTTACAGAATTAGAATTTAATTTAAGACCTTTGTTTACTGCTGCAGCAAGCTCTGTGTTTATTCCGTTTACGCTAAGTTCAAGCGGAAGGAATTTTTTATCAAGGATATCTGCATTTCGTGCAACATTGTTTGCAGCAGGGTAGGCGTATCTTCCTGTGAGCATTTTGTATGCAACACAAGAACGCATAAAGCAGATTGCAGGAAGCCCTTGAAGTGATGGATTTACCCAGCAATTATGGATATCAGCCTGTTCAACTTCTGAAAGTCCCGCAATTGAATATTTGAAAAGATCCTGTGGTAAGAAAAGTAGTTGAAGTTTTTGTCCTGATTTTTTGGAAGCGCCAATTCCATCTATGAGAATTCCGCCGCTTCCATTTAAAGGAAGTTCAACTTCGCCGTTTGCAGATTGAGTAAGAATTGTACAGACTGCAAGAGATGCAAGGTACATGTTGTCCTTGTCCTGTGTTAAAGCATCCTCATTTCCTGATTTTTCGTAGAGCTCTGCAAGGGTTTTTGCGTTAGCTGAAAGAGGATTTTTATTACAGTAAAAAACGACTCTTTCATCATTATCTGGAACTTCAAAAGATTTTATATCTGCGAAGCTCCAGTTTTCAAATGAAAAATGTAGTGGTTCTTTGTCGTTTGAATCGCAGGTTGCAAGGATTCCGTTTTGTGTTACTATCGTATTAAAATTTGTTTTTCCAAATTTGTACTCGTCAAGTCCGGAACAAAGCCTGATTTCATTATCAACAATAGATACTACATTTTTCATAATAACTCCATGTCATTGTCGGGCTTGACCCGACAATCTCTTTTATCGTTTTCCGTCTGCACTGTAAAGATAGTCAAAGTAATCCATCTTTGTGCTCAAGGTTGCAGGGTAACCTTTCATGTTGTTTTTGTAAGATTCCATGCTCTTCCAGAAGGTGTAGAATTCCGGATCCTTGTTATATGCTTCTGCATAAATTCTTGCAGCTTCAGCATCGGCATTACCTTTGATTTCCTCTGATTTGCGGTATGCTTCAGAAGCAATACTGCGCTTGTCGCTTTCAAGGCGTCCGAGCCATTCTGCTTTTTTACCTTCACCAAGAGAACGATAAGCCTGTGCTACCTGATTACGATCCTTAATCATACTGTTGTAAACAGATTCATTAAGTTCATCAGAATATTTTACCTGGCGTGGAACAATATCAATAAGTTCAATTCCGTAGCCCGCAATTTCTGCACGTGCTTTTTCTGCCATCTGCTTGCAAAGAACATTACGGCCTTTTGTTACAACTTCATTTGTTGTATCAGCGTTTACAAGATTGTTGATTTCGATTGTTTCATCATCAGTCTGTTCTTCGGCTTTTGTTTCGTTGATTATATTTGAAGAACGAACAATTTCACTCATACGGTTTTGTGTAATTACTGTACGGCATGAAGAGTCGATGATATCAGACAGTTTGTTGTAAGAGTTTGCAAGTGTCTGGAAGTTCTTGTAGAAAGCTTCCGGGTTTGTAATACGCCAGCGAGAAGTTGTATCTACAATAATATACTGATTTTCTTTTGTAGGAATACGCTGCTCGTCACCATCAAGAGAAAGGATGAGCTTTGGATATTCAATTACATGATCAAGGAATGGAACCTTGAAGTGAAGACCAGCATCAGTATGCGATGTAACGATTTTACTGAAGCGTGTTACTACAACCTGAGTTCCTTCATTTACAATATAGAATGGACCTGCTGCAAGGAACAGAACAACAAGAATTACAATTGTTATAAGCCAGCCTATAAATTTTTTCATTGCTTTATTCATTTTCTATTCCTCCTTAGTCCTTAAGATTTTTTACAGGAACAAGATTTTCAAGTTCGCTGTCGATGAGTGTAGGTTTGCTTTCGCTTCCAAAAATCTCATCCATTGTTTCAAGATAAAGACGTTCTTTTGTTACTTTTGGAGAACGCTTGTATTCATCATAAACAGCATTAAAGCGGGCAACATCACCCTTTGCCATGTTTACACGTTCTGTTGCATAACCTTCGGCAACCTGAATCTGACGGTCAGCTTCACCCTGTGCCTTAGGGATTTCTGCATTGTAAGCTTCCTTACCTTCGTTTATAAAGCGCTTCATATCCTGGCTTGCCTTGTTTACGTCTTCAAAAGCAGCCTGAACTTCTGAAGGTGGAACAACGTTCTGAAGCTGAACAGTAGTAACGTTAATTCCAAGACCAAGAGCCTTATACTGTTCGTTCATCATTTCCTGTGCTTTGTCTTGAATTGTAGAACGTTCAGAACTCATTACTGCTAAGATTGCGCGGTCACCAACAAGAGTGTTGATTACAGAACGGGAAATATCACGGATTGTCTGCTCTTTTTCGTATACACAGAAGAGCCACTGGTATGGATCTACAACCTTGTATTGAATAATCCATTCAACATCTACAATGTTCAGGTCGCCTGTGAGCATTTCTGATTCTTCGTAGATATTGTTTTTATATTCATTGTTGCGTCCTGCTTTTACAGTTTTAAATCCAAACTGCTCGGCACGAACTGTTGAAATATCAACGTTATAGTTTTTATCAATTCCAAACGGAAGCTTTGCGTGAAGACCTGAACCAACTGTTGTAGTGTACTTACCAAAACGGGTAATTACTGCGTTTTCAGTTTCGTCAACGATGTAAAAACTTGAAAATCCTGCTACAACTGCAAGTACAAGGATAATCAGCCAAATAAAGAATGATGGTTTGATGAGTCGGCGTTTTTTTGCCGGCTTGATGTTTTCTTCTGCCATTTCTTTCTCCTGTTTTTTTTCTGACAGACAATTATCCAAATTAACTGTCTGTTACTTTAAAAATAATATTATTCTTTAAAAAAAACAACAAAAAATGATTATAATGGGTTATAATATACAGTATGGAAAAGAAAATTAATGAACGCAAATCATTGTTGCGTGAAGCAGAAAAGGTTGCTCCTAAAGAAGATGAATATGAAGACGAAGAAGAAGTTGAAGAACGTCCAAGAAAAAGACGACGTCAACAGACTTCAGCGTTTTCCGGAATCCTCACAAAAATCATCATTATTTTAGTTTTGATAATGATTATCCTTGGGGCAGGATATTTTGTTTTCACAAAGAAACTGGAACCAAAGAAAGAAGTTAGTATCCTTGTCGTACAAAATCAGCTTTCGTATTGCCAGGAGCTTGTTACTATAAAATATCGCTATAGTGATATTCTTTCTATTAAAAAGTCACTTGGCTTCTCAAAGAGTTATTCCATTATAAAATACTCGGGAATTATCCGCATTGGAATTCCAGATTTGTCGTTGTGCGATATAGAAGTTTCTAATGATGGAAAAACCCTGAATATTAAGTTGCCTGATGTTGAGATTTTGGGAAATGATATTACTTCGCAGGAAGTCTTTGATGAATCGCACAGTCTGTTTGTTCCAATTTCGCTTGATGATGCATTTGGTGAAATTGACCGTGCAAAAGATAAAACTTTGGAAGAACTTGTAGACGATGGAATTATGAAAGAAGCCCGCGAGAGCGCAAAGAAAGTTATCCAGCAGATAATGATGTCGGCAGGCTTTGAAGAAGTTATAGTAGTGTAGGTTAGTCTACTACAATTACAGAGGCACTACGCCCGTCTAGAGTATATGCCTTTTCGGGATTAGTGTTATCAAGAATCGGAGTGAGTCCAATATAGTAATTGTAATAATATTTTCCAGTTGGAAGCGGCAGATAAAGCTCGTAAAATCCTGGAGAAGTTTCTTCGAGTGTATAAATCCACGGATCCCAGTTAGTAAATGTTCCTGCAAGATGAAGATTTAAGCCTTCCTCGCCTTTGTAAATAAAGCGGACAGAATCATCCTTTGTTTTTTCTGTGTATTCGTAGATTTTACCAAGATTATCAATTCTCGAAAAATATAAATTTACATCATCATCATATTCTTTATTAGGATTAAGAGGATCGGTTGTCCAAAGTCCGTCCATAATCATTCTGTATTTGATTGTCTGAATCTTGTGTTTTCGTTCATAGCAGTAGAACATGTGTACGGGAGTCTTGTTTCCATCTGCATCAACCTTCATTAAAATCTGGAACGGATGGATTGTCTGATAATTTTCAAAATCAAAAACAATTCCAACACTCCTATGGTCAACCCCTGCGGTAAAGATGATATAGTCTTCAGTTATAATAGGCGCACATGGTTCATCAATCTCATGAATCAACTTATCGAGTTCATACGGCTGGTAAATAACCTCTTTTTCCTTAGCGAAACCACTCTGTATGCCCACCACCAACAGCAGGCCCACCATTGCGAAAAATTTACACTTGTTCATATTGTCTCTATCGGCAAAAAAAAATATATCTTTATAAAAAAATAGCTCCGGGTATGAATACATGAGGAAAACAGATATACTCCCGCGGAGGCGTATCGGCAAACTACTGCATGGGCTGCATGGTAAACCATTTATCTCGCTTCGCTCGGCAGCCCAAGATGTAGTTTGCCGCTCCGCCTCCGCTCGCGTATATCTGTTTTCAGCTCCTTTTTATAGACTACGCTATTTTTTTATAACCGGGTATTTATAGGCATATCTTTTTATTTTATTTCCACCAGAAGTCATATACTCTTATATGGACAAGTGTGAATTTTGGGCATACCCACGGAAAAAAAATCAAATATAAATATAACTTTTGTATATGAAAAAACAGAATTCTGTAGTGAAACTTGGTTCAAGTTGAAAACCGCCAGCCGGAGCGGAGGCGGGACGGGGAACTACATCTAGGCTTGCCGAGCGAAGCGAGAAATATGGTTTACCATACAAGCCTAGCAGTAGTTCCCCGGCACGTCTCCGCGGGAGGCCGGCGGTTTTCCTCCTGATCCAGCGTCTCTACAGAACCTTCAGATTTCATTTATTTCTCTATATATTGTATCTTTTTTCTAAAGTGCATCTAAAATTTCTCCGTACATATAAGAAGAGTAGTATACTTGTATTTTGGTGGAAATAAGGGGTAAAATAAAAAGGTATGCCGGGCTTAAGTCAACTCAAACAATTCAACAAAGATATCCAGTCTCTCGGAGATGAAGTTACTCTCCGTGCATCACGTGGCGAAAAGCCTGTGGTTGTGCCAATTCCAAAGGGAATTACAGTCGAAGATGATTCAGAAGACTTTGTTCTTGGAATGCCCGATAACCCTAAGGTTGTAGATAATTCAAACGTTGACGACGACCTTTCAGAAATCACAGGAATTACCTCTGGAAGCTCAAGCAAAAAAGATGATGGCGAAGCTGCTCCTTCCTTTGATGCACCAGATATGTCTTCTCTTCTTGCTCCAGTAGATCTTGGAGGAGATTCTTCAGATGACGGAATGCCTGATTTGTCTGCATTTGCAGATGAGCCTGTAATTGAAGAAGAACCAGAAATTGTAGAAGAAGAACCGGAAGAAATTTCGGTAGCAGATATGGGTCTTGAAGCACTTCTTGGAGGTGCAGGTTTTGATGGTACAGAAGGTTTTGAAGAAGAACAGCCTGAACCAGAAGAAGAACCAGAGCCTGCTGTTGATGATCTTCCTGTAGATACAACAGGCGAAGATACGCCTCTCCCATTTGAAACATCAACTCCGGAAGAACCGCTTCCTTTTGACTTAACTCCATCTTCAACTCCTGCTCCAGATCCTTTTGCAATTCCAGATCTTCCAGATACTCCTGTATTCCCTGAAGAGCCGATTGAAGAAGCTGCTCCTGTTGAAAATATTGCTTCGCTTGATGAACCTGCGCCGCTTGATGAACCAGCACCACTTGATGAACCTGCTCCTGTAGAAGAAGCCGCTCCAGTAGAAGATTTTGGTGCAGAAGAGCCTGCTGTTCTTGATGAACTTGGCGACCTTGATGAGCTTGGAGAACTTGGCGATATTGAAGACCTTGGTGGAGCAGGAACAGAAGAACCTTCAATTCCAGAAGCCCCTGAAGCCGCAGAAGAACCTGCTCCAGTAGAAGACTTTAGTGCAGAAGCTGCAGGTCTTGAAGATATTCCAGATTTTGATACTCCTGCAACCGAAGATTTTGGTGCCGACAGTCTTGGTACTGAGGATTTTGGAACAGAAGACTTTGGAAATGAAGATTTTGGTAACGAAGACTTTGGTACAGATAGTTTTGAAACAGAACCCGCTCCCGCTCCTGCTGCAGAAGGTGATTTAGAAGAACCTGCACCTGTAGAAGATTTAGGTACAGACGACTTTGGCACCGAGGATTTTGGAAACGAAGATTTTGGTAATGAAGACTTTGAAACAGCAGAATCTGCAGAACCTGCTCCTGCTGATGAGTTTAGCACAGACGGAATGGACGACGTAAATGAACCATCCGTTTCTGACCTTTTCAATGCCGGTGATGTAGAACTTCCAGATATGAATACAGCTCTGGAAGATATCCCTGATGATGAAGGTGCTTCAGAAGATGCAGGCGGCTTTGAAGACTTTGATATAGATTCAGATTCAACAGGTGGTGAAGAAAGTTCCGAACCTATAGAAACCTTTGACACATCTGCAATGGACGATATGGATTTTGGAATCCAGGATACAGACGCCCAGCTCAATGTAGATACAGGTTCCGATGACTTTGAGCTTGATAACGGAAACATCAGCATGGAAGGTTCAGACTTTGAAATTCCAGGCTTCTCAGATGTTCAGACTGCACCTGCAACTCCAAAACCATCAAAGAAATCAAAAGGTCTTGATGAGCCTGACTTCAGTAAAGCTATTCCTGGAAATGAACTTCCTCCAAATACTTTGAGCGATGAACAGTACAAGCAGTTCCTCAAAAACTTAAATGAATATCCTTTGAATGTTCGCCTTGCTTTTGAAGACCTCATCGTTCAGGATGAATTTACAGACGACGCAGAATTCGAAATCATAGAAAAAATCCTCAAGAAAGCTCCAGCCCGCCAGGTTGCTGCAACTCTTGAAAAAATGCTCGATATTTCTATTCCAGTTCCACGTGACTTTGAACACCGAACTGCAGAAGAATACGAAGCATATAAAAAATCCCTTTCTTATCAGTTAAGAAATAAAGTTCTTCCAGGAATCCTTATGACAGCACTCCTGCTTCTTGTTTCATGGGGACTCTTTAATTTTGCAAAGAACTGTATTTATATTCCTGCAAAAGCTTCTAAACTTTACAAGCAGGGTTACGCACTTTTACAGGCCGATGAATATGTTCAGTCTCAGATTAAGTTTGATGAAGCCGCAACATATCAGCTTAAGAAAAAGTGGTTCTTTAATTTTGCCCGTGGTTATCGTGAGCACAAACAATATCAGCGCGCAGCAGATATATATGGAAAGATTTTGATTTATTTTAATCACGATAAGACTGCCG
>CAMKDH010000036.1 GCA_946411215.1 uncultured Treponema sp.
GATGAAAAATCTGGAAACCTTGGAACCGAAGTTAGCGGTGGAGAAGAAGTACTCAAGGTTACTCCATACGATAAAGTCCTTTATGTACGTAAGAGCGGAATCTATTCTGTTTCTGAATGTCCTAAGAAAATATTCGTTGGACCGGAAATGCGTTACTGTGGACTTGCAGACAAAGAAAGTCTTTCAAAAGTATTGTTCACAATTTTGTACCGCGATCCTGCTACACAGTATGTTTACATCAAACGCTGTAAGATTGCAGGCTACATCATGAACCGCGACTACTTCTTTGCTCCGGACGGAATGGAAGTTCTTCACGTTGATACACGAAAGACCTTTGAGTTCAAGCTCAACTACGTTCCAAAGGGCCGCATCAAAAAACTTACAGAATCTTTCAAGGCAGGCAACTACGAAGAAAAGTCTCTCAAAGCAAAAGGTGTCCGCGTAGTAAATAAAGAAGTAAAGGATATTGAGGTTTTGTAGACTTTCGTCATTGCGAGCGAAGCGTGGCAATCCATAATTTGTAGTATTAATGTTAGTTTTAAAATCAACTATTTCTTTCGAAGAAGTAATCAAAGGCTCCAAATTTCTCTCCGAGCTCTTTCCCTGCGAAAGTCAATCACAGGCGCGCGACCTTGTAAAAGCTCAGAAAACTAAATATCCCGATGCAACTCATGTGGTGCACGCTTTTGTAATAGGGGCGGGTGCCGAAATCCTTGGCATGAGCGACGACGGTGAACCTTCCGGAACTGCAGGCCGCCCAACTCTTGATGTTCTAAAAGGCTTTGGCTGCACAAACACTCTTGTGACAATTACCCGCTGGTTTGGAGGCACGCTGCTTGGAACAGGCGGTCTTGTAAAAGCATATTCCGGTGGCACAAAACAGGTGCTCCAAAAAGCAGAGTCAGAAGGACTTTTTGAAGAGCTTGTAGAAAAGCGCAGTTTTTTCTTTGTCTGCGATTACAGTCTTCATAAACTCATTAAATTAAATATGGAACAGTTTGCCCTTTATGATGTAAATGAAGAGTTTGCTGAAGGCGTAACAATTTGCGGCAAAATCCGTGCCGACCAGTTTGAGTCTTTTGCTTCAAAGCTGATGGATTTATCGAATGGTCGCGTTACTGTGAAATAACCGACTCCCTTACAATAATCTTTCCTGTAGCAAGATGTCTTCCCTTGATGTATGGGGTGCCTGTAACTTTATTGATAATCAGTTCGGCAGCCATGGTACAGATGTTTTCTGGTTCTACGCCAATTGTTGTGAGAGGAATTGTTTTTTCCTGTTCCGAAAGAAAGTTGTCGTAGCCTGTTACAGAAACATCATCCGGCACTTTAATTCCGTTTTCTTCAAGCTGACCGATGAGTTTTGAAGCAGTAAGGTCGCTGTTACAAACAAAGGCTGTTGGGAAATCTTTTTTGGAAGGAAGTTCCATTTGAATTAAAAGTCCGTTTTCATCACGATCCGAAATTATATCTTCAAGATTTGCAGAAAGTCCGTTTTCGTACATTGCTTTTTGAAAGCCCATGAATCTGTCGCGGATTGATGTTGTTGCATCAAAGCTTCCTACAAAGCGCATTTTGTTATGTCCCTTGTTGATGAGGTAAGAAGTGATGAGATATGAATTAAAAAAGTCATCATTTACGACGCAGTCAAAATCAGGGTCCGGAGTATAAAAATCCATGAGAATAAAATTGCTGTAAGAGGCGTTGACCTTTTCAATAAAATCTGTGCTTGTCTGTCCAAGAAAAATAATTCCGTCTACTTTGTTTTCTGTAATCAGACGAGGGAGGATGCAGTTCTTTTCATCTTCTGTAGAAAGAAGTTCCATCATGCTAAAGAAGTTTTGCTTTAATAAAGCGGTTGAAAGGTGATTGAATAAATACCAGTAAAAAGAAAAATTTGGTGAAAAAAATCTTGAAGGAATTACAATGCCAATATTTCCTGTTATTCCGCTTTTTAATCCTGAGTTAGATTTTACAGGCTTATAGCCCATTTCCTGTGCAAGTGTTTTAATCTGCTGACGAAGATCTTCGCCAACACCTTCTTTGTTTGAAAGTGCCTTAGATACAGTAACAGTACTTATGCCAAGTTTTTTTGCAATGTCCGAAAGTCGTACTTCTTTTTTTTGTTTCATAAGGTAATTTTAGCATAATTTAAGTAAAAAAACAAATACGATTAAAAGCGGAATGAGAGATTTATTCCCATTGGAGTTACATTTAAATCTGGTCCGTTGCGCTTTTCAAACTTGCTGTAAAAACTCTTTGTGTGGAAATATGGAACAGCAATTCCGCAGACAGTTCCAATGATTGCTCCTGTAAAAACATCTGTAACAAAGTGATTTCCACTTGCAATGCGCAGTGCTCCTGTTAAGGCTGCAATTCCAAAAGAAGTTCCCGCTACAGCATATTTCCAATCTGAATCTGGGAAATACTGGCAGAAAAGCATTGTTGTAAAAGCAGCTCCCGCAAACGCCATTGTTGTGTGTCCCGAAGGAAACGAGCAGTTCCAGTCGCCTTCCTCAACCTTATCCTGAGGATATCCGTCAAAGTACATGTATGGGCGTGCTCTGTAAACAACGAGCTTAAGCCATTCTTTTATTCCGTTTGCAATGAGCATAGTTTCTGCATACATAGTTCCAACTGTAAGCCATTCTTCAGAAGGAAGGGCCGCAAACATTGCAGGTGTAAACATGGAAAGGATCATTGTTCCTGTTCCTACTATATGAAGAGGCTTGCTGTAATCCTGCATGAAAAAATAATCCATGCTTGGAATGTCATTTGGGTTCCAGTCTGCAGGATCATAATGATTTTCTTTCATATGAACAAATTTATCCAGCACCAGTGCCGACCCCGAAAGCAGCACGCCGGTCGTCAATTCAATTCCGTCATTCACAGGATTCAATGAAAATGCGGGGGTGTAATCAACAGTGCCACCGAGTGAAAAAACAGGTCGGGTAATAAAAATCAAAAACAATGTAGTAAATAAAGCTGTGCGTCGTTTCATGGAATTAATTGTATCATATTGTTATTGAAGTTTGAATATGAAAAAAACGAGGGAGGTATTTGAAGAAATATTATAGGCTTTCAAATATAAAAAAACAGCTTCCGCCCAATTGCATATTCCAAAACCGCGGGCTAGCCCGCTACGCGCTACACTGCCTTGGAATTATATACATGGCCGCTTATCGCGGCCGCAGTGTAGAGCGTTTTTGTAATCTGCAATTCGGCTCCGCTGTTTTTTTAGTATGTATTCATAAAATTGATTTCATCTGTAGCCTCATTTTTTTTATTTCCATCTTATAATAAACATAGTATAATTAATTCTATGAAACGACGCCTTCCCGTGCTTACAAAGAAGATTGTTTTTAATATTGTTATTGCTGGTTTTATTCTCTGCACTATGATTTTTGCAGCCGGCTTTATTGCGTATTCCCGGCAGTTCCGGACACAGTATGATAAACATATCCGCTCGGTTGCTGCTACTGTTGTGGAGTGTCTTAATCCCGATTCTTTTGATACTTATCTTCAGACAAAAACGACCGACGCCCGCTATGATGAAATAAACAATATCCTTCAATATTTCATCGAGCAGTTTGAGTTGAATCTTATTTATGTTTCGCAGGTGGAGGCGCCGGATTATACGCGCATTACTTATATTTATAATCCTGTAAAAAAGGGTGGAAAGCATTCGCCGTTTCCACTGGGATTTTTTGAAGTTTATGAGGAGCCTGATTATAATTCTTCGGCAAAGCGTGTTTTTGAAAATGGAGAAACCGTAGTCCGCCATACCTTAAAAACAAGAAGCGGCTCTCATATTACAGCCATGCTTCCTGTGCGCAACTCTCAGGGAAAAATTGTTGCAGTGCTTGGTGCTCAAAAAGATATTCAGGAATTTGTTTCTGCAAGACATAAATATATTAATGCAGTTATTTTTGTAGAATTGATTTTTGCAATAGTTTTTGTGATTTTCTTCTCAGGCTTTTTTAATCTTCATTTTATTAAGCCGGTTGTTACAATCACCCGCGAAACAGATCACTTTGCGTCTTATGGTGGAGAGCCTTCCGAAGTGCTCATGACAATTCATCCTAAGGATGAACTTGGAGTTCTTGCGCATTCTGTTCATCAGATGGAGTGTGATGTAAACCGTAATATCAAGCAGATTACACAGATGACTTTGGAGCAGCAGCGGCTTGCAACAGAGCTTGACCTTGCAACAAAAATCCAACGCGGTGTTCTTCCAAAGGGATATCCTGCTTTCCCTGACTGCAAGGCATTTGATTTATTTGCTTCAATGGATCCTGCAAAAGAGGTTGGGGGAGACTTATATGATTACCACATGCTCGACGATGACCACCTTATGATTACAGTAGGTGACGTAAGCGGTAAGGGAGTTCCAGCAGCCCTTTTTATGATGATTGTAAAAACCCTGCTCGCAACTCATGCAAAATCTGGATTATCTCCTGCAAAGATTTTTGAAACAACAAACAATCAGCTTTGCAAAAATAATGTTATGGATATGTTTGTAACCTGCTGGCTTGGAATTCTGACTTTGAGCACAAACGAACTTTGCTATGTAAATGCAGGTCATCCTTTTCCTGTCCTTTTACGGGGCAGTGATGCAAGCTTTATAGATTCAAAACCAAACCTTATGCTCGCAGGCATGGACGGCGTGCCATATAAAGAATATACAATCAAGCTTCAAAAAGGCGACGCACTTTTAATTTACACAGACGGCGTAACTGAAGCTACCGACAGAAACGAACAGCTTTTTGGTGAGCCACGTCTTTTGGAAGCTGTAAGAAATTGTAATGATATTGACGCCCCTCTGTTAATAAAAAAAGTCCGCGCCACCATAAATCTTTTCGTAGGTGACGCGGAACAATTCGACGACATTACAATGTTAGCAGTTCGCCTGCTGTAGTGTCATTTATTTAACGAATTCTTTTTTCAAGAACTCGAGGTCAAGTTCAGGGTAAAGCACATGTGCGCCTAAAAGCTTGTTTACGCGCTCGCGGGCAGCTGCAACTGTGTCATCAGAAATCTCAATCTTACCCTTAGCCGGTTTGCCTTCTTTAGTAAGACCAGGCTTTGTATTCTTAAGAACAAAGTCGATGATGTCTGCAACTTCTTTCATGTCTGCTTCGTTCATGCCAAGAGTTGTAAGACCTGGGGTTCCGATACGAATACCAGAAGTCCACCATGCACCGTTCTTGTCATAAGGAAGAGCGTTTGCGTTTGCAGTAACACCGCATTTGAACAATGCAGCTTCTGCCTGTTTTCCTGTCAACCCGTAAACTGTTACATCGCAGAGCATAAGGTGGTTGTCTGTTCCGCCAGTCTGCAATGGAATGTTGTGTGATTTACAACCTTCAGCCAAAGCCTGTGCGTTCTTTACAACCTGTGCTGCCCATGCGCGGTATTCAGGAGTATTTGCTTCTTTCAAAGCAATAGCCTTCGCTGCCATGATGTGTCCAAGAGGTCCTCCAAGTACCATAGGGCAACCCTTGTTTACATAATCAGCAAATTCCTTCTTGCACAAAATCAAAGCACCACGAGGTCCGCGCAAAGTTTTATGTGTTGTTGTTGTAACAATGTCTGCCCATTTTACTGGATCGTAATCGCCAGTCAAAACTTTACCTGCTACAAGACCTGCAAAGTGTGCCATATCTACCATTAATACTGCTCCGCACTTGTCTGCAATTTCGCGGAAGCGTTTAAAGTTGATCTTGCGTGGGTAAGCACTGAAGCCTGTCAAAAGAATCAAAGGCTTAACTTCCATAGCCTGCTTTTCAATTGCATCGTAGTCGAGAAGGCCTGTTTCCTTGTCTACGCCATAAGGATGACTTTCGAACATACGTGCAGAAACGTTCATTCTGTATCCGTGTGTAAGGTGTCCACCACAAGAGTAGTCAAGACCCATCAATTTCTGATTTCCAAACTTCTTGCGGAGTGCATCAAACTGTTCGTCTGTAAGGTCGTTCAAAGATTTTACGCCAAGCTCTTCCAAAGTTGGAGTTTCTACCTTTGCGCTAAGGATTGCCCAGTAAGCAACAAGGTTTGTGTCTGCACCGGAGTGTGGCTGAACATATGCATAGTCTGCACCAAAGAGTTTTTCTGCTTCGCGTGCTGCAACATTTTCTACAGCGTCAATATTTACACAACCACCATAGTAGCGGTGTTCAGGATATCCTTCTGCATATTTATCTGTAAGAAGGTTTCCCATAGCAGCCTGAACGTTGAGTGAACAATAGTTTTCACTTGCAACAAGCTTTAAGTGACTGCGCTGATTTTCCAATTCGTTTACGATTGAAGCTGCAATATCAGGACCAACAGCAGCAACCTGCTGAAGATTTGCAACATAAGCACACATAGCGGGATTTGGTTTTCCGCCAGTGGCAGCAAGATAATTTTCCAATGGTGTTGGCATAATTTGACCTCATTTTTGTTTAATATAATAGAAGTATTCTAGCGAATTTCGTTGGAATAGTATATAGTTATCTTATGTACACCATTCCACAGGCGTTTAAGGAATTTATCTCACCGAATTGTGATCGTGCGGCGTTTATACAGGCTTACCTCAAGGCTGGGGGAGTCGACAGTGCAGTAATGGCGCTGGAAGGAAAGAATCACATTTACGTAAAGTTCCCGCCTCAGCAGTATAATCCTATGTTTCGAATAAAAACGGTGATTGCGCATTATGACCGAATAGGAATTGGTGCAAATGACAACTCTGCTGCAGTTTTTTGCCTTATGGAGTGGGCGCGGGGGCAGGCCCTTCGACAGGCTCAGGCACCACAAGCACCTCACAACATCCGGCTTATTTTTACAGATGGCGAAGAGCTTGGTGCGGGAGGCATAACAGAGCAGGGGGCATTTCCGCTTGCACAGACCTTCCGTAAGCTTGAAATTATAAACGATGATATTTATGTTTTTGACTGCATGGGCCGTGGCGATGTTCCAATCCTTGGCGCTGCTAAACTTGCTCCGAATGTTCCAACTCGTTTTCTTACAGCCTATTCCGAACTTGAAGACCGCGCTAAGCAATTGTTAAAATCAGTTGCAAACCGCAAATGGTTCACGCTTCCAATAAGCTATTCCGACAACGCAAGCTTTATTGCAAACGGCATTCCCGCTGTAGTTATAACAATGCTTCCATCCAGCGAAGTTCACCAGATTCTTGAATCAAAACTTCCCGACACCTGGAAATTCCTTCACACCCCAAATGACAATTTTGATTCCCTTGACCCCGCTGCTTTTGAAATATTTTTCAAAATAATAAATCAACTTGCAAAACAAAAAAATCTCTTATAAGCGTGTTCGCCCCTAGTCATTATTAAAAATCTTCTTTATACTTTATTTATAATTAAAAAATCTGTAAAAAAGTTGGGTGGGAAAAATGAACAGACGCTTTTATAATCCAAAAAAAGATGGAATAAAAATCCGCAGCATCAATCTTTGTATGCTTATCTTATGTTGTGTTTTGTGTGCCGGGGTTTTCATTTCTGCGTTCCATCAAAAATCACAGTATAATACAATTATTAAAAATATGGCCAGTTACGCACGCTGTACAAAAGCTGTAAACGAATTCCGTGATACATCAGACTTCCTTACAAATCAGGTGCGTCTGTTTCTTGTAAATCAGGATGTTGCTTACGCCGAAAAATATTTCCACGAATACTATGAAGTTCAGAACCGCGAAAGATCTCTTAACTATATAACCGAGTTTCACAGCGATGACTCCATAAAACTGACAATGGATCTTGCTTATGAAGAATCGCAGAAGCTTGCAAAAATCGAAATGTATGCAATGGCTCTCATTTATCATGCCCTTAATATTCCTGAAAAAATGTTCCCTGCTGAATTAAAAAACGTTAAAATCAATTCCGCAGACCTTCTTCTTTCCGACAACGATAAACTTACAGCTGCCGAACGCATGCTTTTTGGCATGGATTATCAGGAATCAAAAAACAAAATCAACAGCTTTACAACAATCGGCCTTGATGCAATTCTTACCTACTATATTGATGTTCAGAATACCGATAAAAATCACTTCTACCGCTTCCTCCTTATTCAGATGTGCACAATTGTTGCCCTCTTTCTTGCTTCTGTAGGACTTTTTATTGCAATACGCCTTCTTGTTCTTCGCCCGATTGATTATGATATTAAAAGCATCCGTGGCGAAAAGAAAATGCACGTACTTGGTTCTTACGAAATGCGCCTCATTGCAAAAACCTACAATGCACTTCGCGAAAAAGACGAAATCAAAGCATCAATCTTAAAGCACAAAGCAGAGCATGATCCTCTTACAGGACTTATCAACCGCGAAGCTTTTGCAAAAATCAAGGAAGTTCTTAGCGATACAGCAGAACCAATTGCATACCTCATAATCGATATTGACCTTTTCAAAGCAGTAAACGATAAATACGGACATCTTGTGGGAGACGAAGTTCTTAAAAAGATTGCTGCAATCCTTTGTGAACAGTTCCGCAATACCGATTACGTTGCCCGCATTGGTGGAGATGAGTTTGCAGTAATTATGACAAAATTCGGTGATACTCCGGAACTCATCATTCAGCGAAAAATCGAAACTATCAACAAACTGTTGCAGCGCGTTGACGATAATATCCCGAGTGTTTCTCTTAGTGTTGGTGTTGCCATTTCTACAATGGGTTATAATGATATTCTTGAAGAACAGGCAGACCAGGCACTCTATCATGTAAAGCAGGGTGGCCGCTGTAACTGTTCCTTCTTTTCTATTGAACATTAAAGATAATATGTTATAATTTATGATATGTTTAATAAGAAGATTTTTCATAAATTATTGTCGCATTTTACTTCTATTATATTCCTCTTTTTGGTGCTTGCTCTTGCTTCCTGTAAAAGTACGGGGCAATCACAGGATGATTCTGGCAAAAAGCCGGGCACCCTTAAATCAGTAACTAAAAATCAGCTTACAAAACATCCGGATGCTATGCTCTGGCAAATAGATGGAACTGCAAAAGACGGAACTCCTTCAAAAGTTTACATCCTTGGAACATATCACGCAGGCGACGACAGAGTTCTTGAGTTTCCTGAATGTGTTTCAAATGCTCTTGAAGAATCGGACCGTTTTTGCTGTGAGCTTTCAAGTGAAGTTTGGGATCAGCTCCAGGACAAAATGCAGTCTCTTACAATGAAGAGCTTCCTTACCGATTTGTCACACACTCTCATTGATGATTTAACCGAAGACGAAATCACCCTTATTACACAGTTCATCGATCCTCAGACTCTTGCACAGCTTGTATGCTTTGAACCATGGGTTTTGAATAATTATCTTCAGCCAATTGTAATGCTTGCTGCAGACCTTGATTCTAAAAAAGCCTACGACGTTATGATTATGGATTACATTGCCACTCAAAAAAATAATCAGGGCTTTGACGGACTTGATGATGCACAGACACAGCTTGATCTTATTGCATGGGGCGACTGGGATACTCAGATGATAATGCTCCGCGATACTCTTGATGATCTTAGGAATCTTGAAGTAGCCGCACAGGATATGACTGAACTGTATGAATTATTTATTAAAGCAGATGAAAAAGCCTTTGCCGATTTTTATTTTAAAGATTTTGAAAGTGAAATTAAAAAACATCCAATATATGAAGAATATTTTGACTCGTTGTTGAGCAAAAGAAATGAAGACTGGGCTGTTAAAATTGCAGATTATCTTGAAGAGCCTGGTGTTACTTTTATTTTTGCCGGTTGCGCTCATTTTGTTGGATCTGAATCAGTTTTCGCATACATGAACCAAAACGGCACTTTAGAATATTAAGGAGGTGCCTATGACACGTAAAGCGTTTTCCTTTATTATTTTCGCAACATTCCTTTTATCATTGATTTTTACTTCCTGTTCTCATCAGTCTAAAGCTTATAAAAATGCAGATGTAGATTTTTGCATTGATAGCCAGACTGTAAATGAGATTCTTAAAAACTTTTCACCAGAGCTGCAGGTAAACAAATCTTATCGTGCTGCAGATGATGAAGTTGTTGTAAAAGATGAATCTACTGAAGCTGAAGAAGAGGAAGAGGAAGAAGAAACCGAAGAGGAGCTTGAAGCAGAGGCTGAGGTTTTGAATGCTCCATACGATTCCATTTTTATAGACGTATTTATTCTTGGAGATGACGAGCAGCAAAAAACAGTGCTTGTTAAAGAAAACGAAACAATCCAGATAAAATTCAGGGCAATTCCTATTGATGCAGTAATCTATGCGAAGGCACAAATCTACAATTACACCGATGAAACAAAAACTGTAAAGAATATAATCTATCGCGGAAACAGTTCAAGCATCGTTGTAAAAGATAGGGGAAACAAGCTTTCAATTTCTCTTGAAAAAGCTGCGCTCACAGTAACTTTTGATACAGACGGTGGAAGTGCTGTTGAACCGGTTAAAGTTTCTACCGGCCAGAAAGTAGAAAAGCCTGAAGATCCAAAAAAGATAAGTGCTAAAACCAAAAAGGTAAATGCCTTTATGGGCTGGTATACTTCTGCAGACTTCACTGAGCTTTATGATTTTAATACGCCTGTTACACAAGATCTTACCTTGTATGCAAAATGGCTCCCTGATTATGTACTAGTTTCTGCTGCAAAAATTTCCGATTTTCTTGCAACAGGTCGTGCAGAACTTCAGATTCCAGATTTGTATGTTTGTCAGCACGAAGTTACTCAGGCTGAATATTTTGAAATAACCCAGCAGTCGCCAAGTTTGCGTACTCCAAAAGGCGATAATTATCCTGTAGAAAATGTAAGCTGGTATGATGCAATTGTTTATTGTAATCTTCGCAGTATAAAAGAAGGACTGGCTCCTTGTTATAAAATAAAAAATTCTGTAAAGCCACAGGAGTGGGGTACAGTCCCCGTTATGAATGATGAAGAGTGGAATGCAGTTAGAGTTAATTTGAATGCAAATGGTTATCGTCTGCTAACCGAAGCCGAATGGGAATACGTTGCAAGACTTGGCCTTGATTCCACCCAAAAATCATTTGATAATCTTGTTTTGTACAAAGACAATAGTAATGACAAAACTCAGACAGTTACAAACAGACAGATTGATGAGCTTGGACTTTGTAACATGCTTGGTAATGTAAGCGAATGGTGTTATGACTGGTACATTGGTATTGTTGATGCTTCTGCGGGGGCAGCTGGTCCTGCTACAGGAACTTCCCGTGTAAAAAGAGGCGGCGACTACACCTGTAGTAAAGAGGCCTGTTCACCTTCTGAACGCTTTAACAGTGTTCCATATTACAAAGACGGCGCAACAGGCTTTAGAGTTGCACGCGCAGTTTCAAATGTAGAGTGGGACCCTCAGGAAGATAATCAGGGTGGAAGCGGCAACGAAAATGAAAACGAAAATCAAGGTGAAAATCAGGGTGGAGAAGAGAAGCCTGAAGAGCCTGAAGAAACTAAACTTTACACTATAAAATACGTAATCGAAGATGTTGATGAAGGTAAACTCATTCCATCAGAATTCAAAGAAGAAGATGCTGTTGTATTACCAACTTCTTTCAGCCGTGAAGGATATCTCTTTGACGGTTGGTTCACAACAGAAGATTTTGCCGAAGATTCCAAAATATCAAGCTGGAATTCAAAAGAAAAATCTGAAGATATAACAGTTTTCGGAAAATGGACTCCAATTACATATACAATCAGATTCAATAAAGGTAAGTCTGAATCAACCGCAGAAATGCCTCCACAAACCTTTACTTATGATAAACCACAGGAGCTTTCTGAATGTATATTCGAAGCACCAACAGGACTTAAGTTTGGCGGCTGGATTAATCTTGATACAACCGGCCACGATGATGATGAACTTGAGCGTGATTATTCCGATAAGCAGGAAATCCTGAACCTCACAAGTGATAATGGCACCGTAATTACACTTTATGCCCTTTGGGTAAATAAAGACCGCGGTAGCATTAAATACATTATTGATGGCACCGAAGTTTCAGGTCTTTCACCTTCATCATACTTGCCTTCAGAGTCTATTGAATTACCAACAGCAACAAAAGATCCTGCAAATCTTACCCGCACCGGCTACACCTTCAGCGGCTGGTTCTCAGATCCTGGTTATAATTCTGCAACAGCAATAACAGGCTGGGCTAGTGGCACAAAAGAAGGCGACATAACAGTTTACGGAAAGTTTGAACCAGTCACTTACACTATTACATATAATGGCGCCGGCACCGACTGGACCTGGGCAAGCGGTTATTCAGCACCGGGTAGTTATACTATTGAAGATTCAGTTACTTTGCCTGTTGCAGAAAAGATTTATAAAGAAAATTACAGCTTGTCTGGCTGGCATTTTGAATCTGGAACTGCTACAACTGGTTGGGATGCTGGAAAAACTGGAGATGTTGTACTCTATCCAGACTGGACCCTCATTAGTGCAGGAGTTAATGTTGATGTAACAAATCAAGATAAAGTTTCTTTGACAAGTACATATGATTCTGGTGAAACAACATTTAAGGCTACTACAACAACAGGTTTAACTACATTCACCTGGTACCTGGACGGCGTAAAAGATGAAACTACAACCGGCGACGCTTACATATTTAAGAGAAGTGAACATACAAAAGGTGTGTATACAATTTCTGTAGAATGTGGTGGTTACGGTGCTACAACATCGCTTGTTTCGGCAATAGGTCCTAAGTTAGATCCAACAGATGTTCTTGATATTGTGTTTACAGATGGAAGTGCCATGGCATATACATCTAATATAACCTTGACAGAAGAACAGCAGGCAGCCGTTGTTGCAATTATTTTCTATAAAGGAACTGAGTGTTCAAATGACTCAAGAGCAAGAATGCTTGGTTTGGGAATAAAGAATTCTGGAACAACTAAATATGAGTGGGCTCTTCAGAATAAAAAATGTTATACTCAAAAATTGACAGATATTCTAATTTCAAAAGATGAAAGTGCACCAACCGCTGGAACTCCGTATTGTGAATATACATCAACATCTGGAACAACTTCTTATCTTTCTGGTGATATGGATGGAAGTGATAACTGGCAGATAATAAATAATATTGCAACATCTGCAGGTGAAACTTCTTCTTTAGCAGAAAACTATCCTATATTTAATTATGCCAATACTTATGCAAGTACCGCAAACCTAACTGGTACAGATTATTCAAGTGGCTGGTATATTCCAAGTTTAATAGAACTGTATCAAGTTCACAAAAAATGGTCGCAGTTAAATTCAATTCTTAGTTTAGTCGGTGGTGACGATTTGGGTGAAAACAGATATTACTGGTCTTCATCTCAATATGTAAATGGTAATAATGCTGAATATGATTACTGGAGTTGGAGCCTTGTTATTAAAGGTGGAGAAATCTACGGTAATAACAAAGATGCAACAAGGTCTGCTTTATGTATCCGTGAATTCTAAAGGTTTCTGATAAGAGGAGTTTTTTATGTCTAAAAAAATATTTATCCGATATATTCTTTCAACAGTTTTTTTAATGACGCTTACTGTTGCTTTTTTGGGATGTAATAATATATTTAGTAACAGCTTTAAAGAAGAAAATACCCGCACTTATCTAAAAGTCGGCGTTTCTTCTGCTTCCAGAACCGCAATCCCAGAGTTTTCTGTTTCTTCAATAAATGATTTTAATTTTACACTCACGGGAAAAGGCCCAGGAGCTTCTGATTTCGCCGTACTCACCGATGACCCAACGGGTAATCCAACCGGAGAATATGAAGGACTTGCTTCTTTAACAGGGGCTGCTTTTCCGATCGACTTAGGGGAGTGGACTTTTAAACTTACTGCAACTAAAGAGGGTACCGTCCTTAGTGATGAGATTTCTAAAGAAATAACCAGCGGCCAAAATTCAATCAACTTTAATCTTAAATGGGAAGACACAAATCTGGATACAACACAGAAGGGCAGTCTTTCCTTTACACTCAATTTTTCTACAGCACCAAATAGCAGTTCTGTAACTTATGTTACAACTGAACTTCTTAAATACAGTTCTTCAACAAGAGATTATGAAACCTTAAAGCCTGAAGTCTCCATTGGTTTTTCAGATGGTAAGGTAATCTATGCTCCTTCAGATCTGGATGCTGGAAATTACAAGCTTCTTGTCCGCTTATACGGAAACGATTCAAATACAAATAATGCAGATCCTATTCTTCTTTTGACCTGGACAGAATTCGCAATAATCACAGGTGGTCAGGAAAGTATAGGAAACCGCACAGTTTTTACATTAAATGAATTGTATACAATCAACTGGTATAATCTTGAATTGTCAGGCGTATCTTCTCCAGATACCTTGCCAGGTTGTTATTCAAGATATATACTCTGCCCGTCAATTCCGACCCTGATAATCCTGTAATTTCCAGAACAGGTTATGAGTTTGACGGATGGTATGATAATAAAGAGTGTACCGGATCAACAGTATTATCTATACCTCAGGGCTCTACCGGTACAAAAAAATTCTATGCAAAATGGCGCATAAAATCATTCACAGTTAATTTTAATACTGCGGGTGGATCTTCTGTGGCATCTTCAGGTGTTAACTACGGTAGTTTTGTAGCAAGACCCGCAACAGATCCTACTCATACAGAATATGCTTTTGATGACTGGTATACAGACTCTGACTATGCCACAGTATATGATTTTGAAACAATGCCAATTACAGAGACCACAACAATTTATGCGCATTGGGTAGACACATATGCTCAGGTAGGTGGTATAAATTACAGCACTCTTGAACGAACCTGTAATGCAATTAAAACAGCTTCCAGTACGGATGATATTTCCGTAGTTATATGTAAGGCTATAGATGCTTCAACAGAGTTAGGAAAAGCCGCAACAAACGGAACTATAATAAATGCTATAAAAAATACTACCGCAAACACTGTTGCTCTGTCTTTAAAAGATGGTGTTTCAATTACATTGCCTGAAGATTGTTCAAACATGTTTTTGGAATGTCAAAAACTGTCTTCATTTAGTTTTAAGGGTTTTGTAACATCTGGCGTTACATCTATGAACGCGATGTTTAGCACATGTTATAAACTTGCGACAATAGATTTTGAGGGAATTAATACATCTTCGGTTACAGATATATCATCGATGTTCTTATATTGTTCAGCCATTAGTTCTCTTGATTTATCTTCCTTTGATACTTCTAATGTAACGTTGATGTGGAATGTATTCTTTCAGTGTTCAAATCTTGAATCTGTAAATGTGAGCAGTTTTAATACTTCTAAAGTTACGGGCCTTCCCGGAATGTTTGCTTATTGTGAAAAACTCCAGAGCCTGGACCTTTCAAACTTTGATACATCACTTTGTGATGCATTTCAGCAGATGTTCCTTGGATGTGAAAAACTGACGACTTTGAATATAACTAGTTTTGATACATCAGTGGCAACTAGTATTACAAATATGTTTGATGGCTGTAAAGAACTTACAACTCTTGATTTGAGCAGTTTTGATACAAGCAATGTAGCATCGGCTTCAAGTTTATTTAATAATTGTCAAAAGCTTCAAACAATCATTGTGTCAAACAAATTTGATTTGACTAGAGCAAAAACTGAGGGTTTGGATAACGATCTTTTTGTAAACTGTAAAGTTCTTACAGGTGGAGCAGGAACGTCTTACATCGATACTAACCCAACTGACAGTACATATGCTCATATCGATGAAAGTGGAAATCCAGGTTATTTCACAGCCCGCCCTAATTATGCAAGAGTAGGTACAACTTATTGCAGCAATCTCTCCGAGACAATTTCTGCTATTTCATCTGCCGCCGCCACCGACGATATCACAATTACATTGTTCGGCGACGTAACTGCAAGTGATATCGGTACCTACGAAACAACTGGTAAGATAGTGAATGCAATACATGATACTTCAGCCAAAAGTGTAACACTGATTGTTGATGCAGATGCAAATATTTCTTTGGCAGCAAATTCATATAAAATGTTCTATGATTGTACAAAACTTGTATCTGCTGATTTAAGAGGTTTTGATACAACTTCGGTAACTGATATGTCGTATATGTTCGCAGGTTGTCAAAAACTTGTTACCGTAAATATATCTAGTTTCGATACATCTTCGGTAACAACTATGTCGCATATGTTTAATGGTTGTCAGTTGCTTAAAACATTAAATTTTGATACCACAAAATTTAATACAGCTTCTGTAGAATATATGGATTTGATGTTTGCTACTTGTAATAAGCTTATCTCTATTGATGTATCACACTTTAATACTTCTAATGTTAAAACTATGTCAGCTATGTTTAATGCCTGTATGGCATTAACTGAAATTGATGTTACTTCTTTTGATACATCGAAAGTAGGTTCAATGGATGATATGTTCTCGGTTTGTACAAAGTTGACATCTCTCGATTTGAGCAGTTTTGATACTTCTTCTGTAACAGAGATGAGTTCGATGTTTGAATCAGCTATCGCATTACAAACTATTAGTGTAACTAAAGCTTTTGTTACAACAGCCCCTGACTTATCTTCTACTGGTATGTTTGAAGGTTGTACCAATCTTATTGGTGGTGCAGGAACCCCTTACAACAGCAGTTATGTTGATGCAACTTACGCAAGAATTGACGACCTTACAAACAGCAAACCTGGATACTTCACAGGAAAGCCTCTCGGTACAAAATCTTCTCCAGATGAAGTAGGCGATATTGTATTTAGTGACGGTTCTGCAATACCTTATACTTCTGGAATGACACTTAATTCTGTACAAAAATCAAATGCAGTTGCAGTTGTCTTCTACACTGGAAAAGGTTTGAATGATGACAGTGACACCACAACAACCCGTATTCTTGGAATGCCTTTCGAAAAATGTTCGGAGCAACTAGGATGGTGTATTAATGGTGCTGGCGCTTACAATAAAGTAATTTCACGTCTAGTTTGTTCATATGACAATAATATCTTTGAAGGTGATAAAGATGGAAGAGACAGTCTTATTGTAATGCAATCAGAACTTGCTGCTGCAGGTGCAGACGATAGTACTACACAATCAAATTATCCTGCATTCTATGCCGCAAAAAATTATGGTTCTACTACTACTGCTACAGCAGGTTCTAAATATGAAAACGGCTGGTATCTACCTACGGTGGCAGAACTCTATGAAGTCTATCAATTCTGGGCTAGCAATGGTAGTCCACTTGATTCGATTTCTGCGCTTGTTAAAGGCTCTGGCACAACATTCTTAGGTGCTTCCGGTAATACTCTTATTTCTGCTACTCAGAATAGTACAGCGAAGGATTTTGTTTATGTTCAATTTAATTCCGGTTCCGCATCAGTCGCCGCTACTGATAAAACCGAAGCATATTACTATATCTGCCCAATCATCCAATTGAACCAATAATCCTATCAGTTCCCATCCCTATGTAGTGAGCCGCAATATATACCCTTACAAAACAGTAAGGGTATATTGATTTTTAAAATCTTTCTCAACTAGATCACGTCTGAAAATATGCGCGTAGTGGAAACTGGCTGACGGCTGCATCTGAGTTGTGC
>CAMKDH010000037.1 GCA_946411215.1 uncultured Treponema sp.
ACTTGTGTTGCTACTGTAATCTGCACAGTTATAGCAGTTCTCTCATATTTTAGAAATAAAAGATGAGTAGATAAATAAAGCCGCCCTAGTCTCGAATACGGGGCGGCTTTTTGCTAACCGTGGAGACGACCCAATGAATCGGGCGCTTCCGTTCTTTTAATATAACATACACACTTGCTCCCGTCAAGTTTTTTCCCCATTTCTTCCAACTAGTGGTACAATATAAATATGAGCGACAAACTTACTAAAAAATTTTATGCATCGCTGACGATTTTCAGCTTGATTGGGCAGATTGCTTGGGTCATTGAAAATATGTATTTCAATGTGTTTATTTATAAAATGTTCAGGGCTAGTGCTGCGCAGATTTCGGTAATGGTTGCGGCAAGTGCGGTTACGGCGGCTGTTACTACGCTTTTGATAGGCGCGCTTTCTGATAAGGTTGGGCGACGTAAGATTTTTCTTTGTGCGGGGTATGCCTTCTGGGGTGTTTCCATTTTGAGCTTTGGGCTTATTAAAATGGATGTGCTTACAAAAATGACTGGCTCTGTTGTAGCGGCTGCGACTCTTGGTTGTAATATCGTAATTGTCCTTGACTGTGTGATGACGTTCTTTGGTTCTTCTGCAAATGATGCGTGCTTTAATGCATGGCTTACTGATATGGGCGACGAAACTAACCGCGGTAAAATAGAAGGAATTAATGCGATGATGCCGCTGCTTGCAGTACTTGTTGTGTTCGGCAGCTTTATGTCGTTTGATTTGGACAAGGCAGAATCGTGGACGGGCATTTTCTTTATAATTGGTGGAGTTGTGATTGTTGTCGGCGGTCTTGGTTTTTTCCTGATTGATGACAGTAAGTCACGCGAGCTGCTCAAAAATGCACGGGAGGAAAATTCTCATTATTTTGCGAATATTTTTTACAGTTTCAAGCCATCGGTAATCAAACAGAATTATATGCTTTATGTGATTCTTGCGGCGTTTGCGGTTTTTAATATTTCGATTCAGATTTTTATGCCCTACCTGATTTTGTATTATGAACAGAGTCTTAAGCTTACAAACTATGTGTTAATTATGGCGCCTGCGATTATTGCGGCTGCAGTTGTTACTCTTTTTTATGGTCGAGTTTATGACAAGTTTGGCTTTGAAAAATCGGTGATTCCTGTTGTTGCAACGCTGATGGCCGGCTATGTTTTCCTGTACTTCTTTACAAACATTGTGCTTGTATTTATTGGTTCTCTTTTGATGCTTTCGGGATTCCTTTCTGGTATGGCTGTGTTTGGTGCAATGGTGCGCGACAACACTCCGCAGAATAAAACCGGAATGTTCCAGGGAGTTAGAATTATTGCTCAGGTTTTGATTCCTGGTGTGATTGGTCCTGCCATTGGTGCTGCTGTTTTGAAAAATGCAGATAAGATTTCTAATGGCGACGGAACGGAATCTTTTATTCCTAATCACAATATTTATCTTGCGGCATTTATTGCGGGGCTATTTATTTTCCTTGCTGTCTGGGGTGTTTCGTGTCTAAAAAAGAAGAATTCAACAAATTAAAAGTCAGTGAAGAATATGGCGGAGTTGTGGGGGATGTACCTTTTTCAAAGTATCCGCGCCCGCAGCTCAAGCGTGATTCGTTTTTTAATTTGAACGGCAAGTGGGATTGCGGGGTGGTGGTGCCGTTTCCTACAGATTCCCGGGGCAAGCCCGAGAATGACACATATTTTACAACCTTTACTCTTCCGGATGATTTTATCAAAGATCGTGTGATTTTAAACTTTGGGGCGGTGGATCAGATTGCAACAGTTTTTATTGACGGTAAAAAAGTTGGTGAGCACGAAGGTGGTTATACCCCGTTCAGCTTTGATATAACTGATTTCCTTGCAGCCGAAAATCCTCACAAAATCCAGGTTGATGTTGTGGACACGCTGGATCACAAATATCCGTACGGTAAACAGAAAAAAAATCGTGGTGGAATGTGGTATACTCCGGTTTCTGGAATCTGGCAGACTGTGTGGATTGAAAGTGTTCCGGCCAGTTACATCCGAGGACTCAAAATTACGCCAGACCTTGAAGGCATAAATCTTGAAATTGACGGCGATGACGCAGAGTACCAAATCCAAATCAAACCGCGGGCAAACGGGCAGGGCAGTGAACAATCTCTCACAACCCGCGAAAAATCCCTCTATATAAAAATAGAAAATCCCAAACTCTGGTCCCCCGAAGAACCAAACCTTTATGACATAACAATCAAAGGGGCACAAGATACTGTACAAAGTTACTTCGGCCTGCGCACTCTTGGAATTGCACCAGACTCCGACGGCTACCAGCATCTTCTTCTCAACGGCAAACCATATTTCTTCAACGGCGTCTTAGATCAGGGCTACTGGCCCGAAGGAATCTTCTTACCAAACTCAGAGCTCGGCTGGGAAAGCGACATTCTTGCAATGAAAAAGCTTGGGTTCAACACCCTGCGCAAACACATCAAAATTGAACCCTCAAATTTTTACGAAGCCTGCGATCGTCTTGGCATGGTCGTATTTCAGGATTTTGTAAACAATTCAGATTATTCATTTTTACACGACACAATTTTACCAACAGTCTTCCCGTGCCTTTGCGACAAAGGATTTTTCAAAGATAAGAATTATCACAAAGACCCGGAAACGCGCCGCATTTTCAAAGAAACTACAGCCGCCACAATAGACGCCCTCTACAACTTTCCGTGCATCTGTTACTACACAATTTTCAACGAAGGCTGGGGCCAGTTCTGTGCCGACGAGCTTTACGATTTTGTAAAATCACTGGATGCCACAAGAATAGTCGATTCAACTTCCGGCTGGTTCAAACAGAAAAAATCAGACGTCCACAGCGACCACGTCTATTTCCGCAAAATCAAAATCAAGCGGTCAGACAAACCAATTGTAATTTCTGAGTTTGGTGGTTATTCGTTTAAGCTTGAACCAAATCACTACTTCAACAAAAATCAGAACTACGGCTACAAAACTTTCCACTCTCAAGCCGAACTGGAACACGCCATCCAAAACCTATACGCCACACAGATAAAACCGTACATTAAAAAAGGCTTGTGCGCAGCAATTTACACCCAGCTAAGCGATGTAGAAGATGAGACTAACGGATTCCTAACGTATGATAGAGTTCCAAAAATTGAAAGGCCATTGTGAAAAGTGGATTGCTTCGCTTCGCTCGCAATGACGCGTGTTATTCCAGAACTCCAGAAATCTTAGCGGAAACAACTTCGTTTGCAGAGGCGTGCTGGTCAATTTCGCTAATGGCGGCGCGGATGTTTTCCAGAAGATTTTCGAGGTTGCTTACTTTATCCTGAAGTTGTTCTGTTCCAATTGAAATGCTCTGCAAAGTTGCATTCTGCTGAATAATATCAATGGTAACACCTTCGGCAAGTTTGGTGCTTGCTTCGGAATCATCAACAACTTTAGAAATCTCGCCCATGACGCTCTTTGTGTTGGAATCAATATCAGAAATGTTTGCAAGAATCTGTTCTATTACAGTAATTGTATTTCGAACTTCTTCTGTCATAGATTTTGTGTAATTTGAGAAAACGTTTACAGAATCTGTTGTGATATTTACAATTTCTTCGTTCTGCTGCAAAGTGTCGGTAATGTTCTGTGCGTTCTTTGTTGTTTCTTCAGAAAGCTTACGGATTTCCTGTGCAATTACAGAAAATCCTTTTCCAAGAACACCCGCGTGTGCAGCTTCAATAGAAGCGTTCATAGCAAGAAGATTTGTCTGCGAAGCAACCTTGTTTACAGCCTGAACAAAGTTACCTACCTTATCAGAAGATTCCTTTACTTTCTGAACATTTTCTACAAGCTGCTGCATGAGCTTCATCTGTGAATCAAGACTTTCGATAATTGTATTCATTCCAGCGCGCTGCTGAGATGCTTTTTCGTTAATCTCATAAATGCTTTCTGACATATTAGCAAGCGAAGCCGATGTCTGCGAAATTGTTGCATGCTGATTTTTTACAGTCATCATCATTTTTTCGGCTTTGTCATTTATCTGCATACTTGATTCTTTAATCTGATTTGCCTGGTCATTAAGGCTTGCAGCCTCGCTGTTGATGTAGGCATAAAGCTCATTAATTTCTTCAACACTGCCAGCAGCCTTTCCTGTAGAAGAAGAAAGCTGTTTACCAATGTTAAGACCTTCTTTAGTTTCATTGATAACATTTGAAATCTTGTCGTAAGCTTCGTTAGATTTCTGTTCGTTTTCGGTAGCGCGTTCTACAACCTTACGGGTAAAGCGGTCAAACAGCAAAATTGCAATGTTAGCAGTCAAAATACCAAGAGAACAGATTGTATTGTTAAGTGTAACTGCTTTTGGTGCATCAACAAAAAGCTTGCTGTAAATAAAAAGATTTGCCATAACCCAAAGCACAAGCAGGAAAAAAGAAAATCCATGCAGCTGCTTACGGCGTAGAGAAACAACATAATTACAAACTGTCATTACAACAATAAAGCACGAATCGCGGAATGGCAAAAAGTTTGAATGAATATATGGCGCTCCAAAGCATTCAAGCGCAGTAATAATGGCAATAGCAATTGTTGTGAGCCAGGCACCACGGTGAACATGGCCTTGTCTTATAAATGCAAGCGAAAATCCAAAAAAAGCAAGCAGAAAAACAGAGCCACCACCAATCAGCGGATATCCAAATATAAAAAGCGCAATTCCAAAAAGCGTAAACATGAGCATAAATACAAGATTACATCCAATAATAAGCGGAAGCTGCTCCTGTTCTCGGATTGGAAGCCTGTCAAAAACCTCTTTTGGTGGTAAAAATTTTTTTGAAATCGCTGTTGCCATATAAAATCCTTATCTATATATAGTAAATGAATTTTGTTGTAAATGCAAATATATTCACATGGATTGCGTTTTTCGTGTTATACTATTCCCATGGCATACGACAAAAATTTATGTGCTCCGGTGCCTCCTATGGGCTGGAACAGTTATGATTATTTTAACACGATGGTAAACGAACAGCAGGTTCGTCACAACGCCGAATATATGGCAAAAAACCTTAAACAGCATGGTTGGGAATATATAGTTATTGATATTCAGTGGTCAGATCCTTATGCGGGCGACGATAACGGCAACCGTACACAGTATATTCCGTTCAGTCATTTTTGCATTGATGAATATTCACGCCAGATTCCTGCAGAAAACCGTTTCCCTTCAAGTAAAGACGGTGCAGGGTTCAAGCCTCTTGCTGATTATATTCACTCGCTTGGTCTTAAGTTTGGTATTCACATTATGCGCGGTATTCCAAGACTTGCAGCACACAATCATACTCCAATTAAAACTCACGACGGAACCGAAGTTACCGCAAATATGATTGCAAGTGCTTATTCAACTTGTGCCTGGAATCCTGATATGTATGGTGTAGATGCCAACAAACCTTATGCCCAGGACTACTACGATTCTATTTTTGAATTGTATGCACAGTGGGGAGTTGACTTTGTAAAGGTAGATGACATCTGCCGCCACGTAAAAGAGCCTTTCTACGAAAAAGAAATGATTATGATGGCCCGTGCAATTGAACGCTGTGGCCGCCCCATTGTTTTGAGTCTTAGCCCTGGACCTGCCAATATTGAAAAGGCCCACCAGTACGAGCACTTTGCAAACATGTGGCGCATTACTGATGATTTTTGGGATGACTGGAAGCTCCTTAAAGCAATGTTTGAACGTTGTGAAGTATGGCAGCGTCATACAGGCGAGGGTAACTGGCCTGACTGCGATATGCTTCCTATGAACGTGCTTGGCTGGGGCTGGGGTACTGATAAAGATAAAAACCGTGGCTGGAAAAGCAAGTTTACAAAGGAAGAAACCCGAACAATGATTACACTCTGGAGTATTTTCCGTTCTCCGCTCATGCTTGGAACAGATCTTCCGCAGCTTGATGATTTTAACCTTAGCCTGATTACTAATGACGAAATTATTGCCATGAATAAAAATCCGTATCAGGCATTTTTGAGCAGCGACAGTTCTAACGACAATGTAGTTATCTGGACAAACGATTGCCCTGATGACCATTCATATTACGAATGCTACTTCAACGTAAGCGAAGAAGTTCAGACTGTAAAATTGAACATAACAATAGGTAAGGATGATAATATCCGCGATTTGTGGGAACACAAGGATTTAGGTGCGTCAACAAACTTTAAGCTTGAACCACACAGCTGCAAGGCTTTCAAAATTACAGTAACTAATTCGTAAGTGCTTTCTGCTCCAAAAATCCTGCTACCTCTTCGGCCCAACTGAATTGACTCATAAATTCACCGGCGAAACTTTTAACTGCTTTAGGGTCGCCACTCAAAAAATCATAGTAGTCGCATTTAATAACTTCAGGATTGATTCGGAAACTGTTGTATTCGGCAACAAAGAAGTTCTGAATTTCAAGTTCGTTCATTGTATGCTTAATATCAACAATCAGGTTCCTGAGGCTGCTTCCGTAACGTGCAGAATCGGCATGGTCGCCCCACAGAACAGAAATAAGTTCCTTTGTTACAGTAGAGCTTCCTCTTTTATAAATTAAGTATCCCAGAAGCTCCAGTGATTTTGTTCTTGAAAATCTTAAAACCTGATCTTCGTAAATCAAAGTAAAGTTTCCAAAAGTTTTAGCTTCAAGATTTTTTTTCTGTTTTTTAAGCATGATTATGTGTCGTTTTTCGGTTCGGCGTTTGTAAATTGAAAAACAGAAAATCAGAATGCCGCTGAGAATAGAATCCATAAAACCTGTTACGCCAAAGTTAGCGATAATTCCAGGACTCAAAACTGCCGTTGTAATTGCAAGGCCAATAAAAAATACAAACGGCGAAAGTGAGAAAGTCATCAGGGTAAGAAATCCGGTGATGAAAACTATAAGTACACCATTAAAAGGTTGTTCAAGAATATAAAAATTATATACGGCAGCACCAAACGAAATAAAAATAATTGCATAGGCAGGAATTGTCTTTAAAAGGTAAGCTTTTTCGCGCGAAACATTTTTGACACAGATTGCATGAATGTATATGTAAATAGAAGCAATTGTATAAATGCTGAAGTATATAATAGAAATAAGTTGATCTCTAAGGTCATGAAAATGGAAAATAAAGATGACCAGAAGATCAATTACCCCAAATAAAAAGATAATTGGGGCTGCAACTAAAAGATGAAGTCTGTTAGTTTCGCCTGTATCAGCAAGGTCTATATATGAAATTGTATATCGTTGTTTTAGGGAGTTAAACAGTTCTTTGAATAATTTAAACATGAAAAATATTATAGCACAGAATTTAATAATTTCCACAATTTTTGTGCTGATTCAGTGCTGATTTTGTGCGGAATTTTTCCTGTTTTTTACTGTTTAACTCCTTTTATTCTATTTTTTCAACGCATCCTTAGGGAATTGAACACTTACATCAGATTCAGGAACTGTAACAGGCTTGAATTCTGTCCAGGCTTCGTGAATTGGAATGAGGTTGTGGTCGTCTGAATACTTGTTCCATTCGCGCATTCCAAGTTTAAGTGCAAGCTCAAAAGAATCCTGAGGAACGGTAATTTCAACAGGAATCCAAACTTTACCGTCTTGAACTATGTATTTTCCTTTTCCGTATACGCGGTCAGCCTGATTTTCTGCAAGGCCAGAATCGTATGCCATGTAAATATGGCCCGGAATTGTGATGAAAGCAGTCTGAACACCAAGTGCTTCAAAAAGCGAACAATTCAAAATAGAAAGGTCGTCACAGTCGCCACCATGGTAGAGCAGTGTCTGATACGGGAACTGAAGGAAGTCTACCGCAACAGTATCAGAAGTAGAGAATACACTTGTGGGGTCAACTACATAGTTAATTCCGTATGCCTTAAGAACGTCAAAAATAGCACTTGCGTAAGAATAGCTTCCTTTATCAGAAGGCTTGTCTTTAAGTGCAAGTGTAATCTGTCTTGCAAAACGCTGAACTGCACCATCCTTTGCAGAAACAAAAGCTGCGGCACGGCGGTCATCTTCCCAAGACATTGAGTTTCGTGTAAGAGTCTGCAGGAAGAAACGTTCTTCGTACTGGTTGTTCTGTCCAAGACTCTTGTAAGTAATGGTAACCTGTGCATCAGTCATCTGCTTTTGCATCTGGTTCATTATGCTTTCATTCAAGAAGGCTGTAAGATCTGCAGAAAAATCCTCTCCCGGCTGGATTTTTTCGTATGTTGCAACAACCTTAGGAACAGACATGAACTGCTCTATGAAAACAGAAACTTCAACATCTGTAATTGCATTCTTTTCTATATTAGTAAAGCTGATTGTACCAAAACTGTTTGTGTCGTAATGGGCATAGAAAATAGGGAAGAGCGGCTGAGTTTCAAAATCAAGGTTTTTGATTCCTGTAGTTTTGAAAAGACCCTTTGTAATATTAATAGAAAAACTTATTCCTGCCTGAATTGAATGAAGGAAAGGCTTTGGCTTGTAGAAATAGTTCTGATATCCGCCAAAGATTCCAGCTTTGAATACAGGAGAAATGTAGTAGTCTGCTGTGAGCCTTCCTCCAAAGTATGGTCCGCTTGCTCCGTTCAAGTTTGTCTGCTCGTCCTGTGGAAGAAGCCAGAGTCCACCGTCGCCTTCAAGAGAAATGCCGAATCTGTCTGCAATACGAAGGCTGTAGCTTAAAGCACCACCAACATTGTAGAAGTTTACGGGATCAATTCCCTGTGCAAGCATGAATACTGTGCCGCCCTGAAGCGAAAGTTTTATTTCATCCCGTGAGCGTACAGTAAAAGCACTTAAATCAAGCGATGCGTTTCCCGAAAAAACGTTATTAAAGGAAGAGCCTAATCCAAAGTCATAGCATGGTAAAAGCCTTACCGAAAAATCTGCAGCAAACAAAGAAGGGGCTGCCAACAGAAATGCGGAAAGGAATATTGCTTTTAGGGAACCAGACTTAATGTGTTTCATAAGTTTTCCCCCTAGTCATCAAGAACAGAACGAACTTTTTCAAGACCGCTCAAAGCTGCTTTGTTCTGTGGCTCTATTGCAAGAATGCTGCGGTACTGTTTTTCGGCAGCAGTATAGTCTTTTTCGAGCATGTAAACGTTTCCAAGGTTGTTCATTGCAGAAACAGAACCTTTAGCGGCACCCTTAGAAAATTCTGCTTTTGCTTCGGCATACTTTCCGGCTCTTACATAAGCAAGTCCAAGCTTGTTTGTATCGCCTGAGGCTTTTGCACGGTTGATTACTTCTGAAAGATCAGAGGCAATGTAGTCGTTTACAACAGTCTGGAACATTGCTTCAACTGATGACTGTGAAGGACGTGCAAGTACATCGCCGTAGCCTGTGTAAATAGCAGGAGGGTAGTTTATCCATGCATAGTGAGTTTCTATAAATTCATATTCTGCATCTTCATCCTGTGCAATTGCTTTTACAAGTTCAGCACCCTTCTGACGGCTCTTAGAAAATCCTTTACCAAAGTCTGCCATTGAAAGTGCAAAGTAAACAGTTTCGTCTGTCATTACAAGACCATCAGTGTCTGCAAAGTGGTTAGCAGCAGATGTTGGTTTAAGACTTGTGTCTACAAGAACAAGGAAATCATCTTCCATTGGAATGAATGCAGTTCCAATACCTACAGATTCAAGACATGAAGCATAAAGGATTCCAAGCTCGTCAAGGTCACCCGAAGAAAAGTCCATAGTCTGAAGAGGATACTGAATGTAGTCGCTTTCGTTTCCAAGATGATATGTTGCATAAGGAGTTGTCTGATCTCCTGAATAAACAATGCCTGAGGCAATAAGAGCGTCGAACATAGTTCCTGCAAACTGAACATTTCTGTTCATACCAGAGTAAAGGTGATTTCGTGCAATTCCTGCAACATATTTTGCATATTCAAGAACTTCAGGAGTATCTGGCGAAATGTATGCGGCAAGCGATTCTGTGTCTCCCCACATGTAAGAGTTTCTGTTTGAAACAGCAATTGCAACTCCCTGAATAGAAGTCTTTTTCTGACCAAGAAGCTCGTATTCAATTACAAGGTTTCCAGAAATCATTCCGTTTTCGGCAAAGCTCAAAAGGTCAGAAGAAAAATCAACAGGAAGATCTACAGAAATGCTCTTCATTTTTTTAATAAGAGGTATTGGCTCTGTTTTAAGTGCACTTGAAGTATATTTACCTGCAGTAAAGCTTACAGTTACATTTTTGATTTCTGCAGATTCACCGTTTGTAAGAATTACAGTTGCAACAGGATCGTTTTTGTAAAGTTGCATGAAAAGAGGGTAAACTTCCGATTCCTGTCTGATTGTTGCATAGCACGCATTTTTTGCAGAACGTTTTGAAGAAAGAAGGAATCTTAAAGAGACGCCTGCAACTGGTCCTGCCATAAGAGTGCCTGCTCCTCCGCTAAACAGAGAAGAAAATCCTTGTGTAGTAAGGAAAGAATTGTATCCACCGTTCAACGAAAGTGTAAGAGAAGGATTAAAGCGGAAACCAAATTCTCCGTAGGCTCTCCAGTAAAGGTCATTGGCAGTTGTCTTTTCGTTTCCATTCTGGAATGAAAGATTGTAAACACCAGCTGCTGCACCAAGCCCCGCATAAAGACGAGAGAAGATGTTGTGAGAAACACCAAGACCAAGTCCTCCATAAAGGAATGATACAGGAGAAGCACCGCCGTCTGGTGTTTCATAAAGCATGTTTCCTTCTGCTCCAATACTTAGTGTATCGAATAAAAGCAAATCTGCCTGAGCGCCCGCATTGAATGCAGGTTTGTAATGATCCTTCAAAGGAATTGCAACCCCCGGATAAATCCTGATTGTAAAATCCACCGCAGAAGCAAGTCCCGCCACCGTAAGGATTAGAAATAATGAAAGAAGTGTTTTTTTCATAGTGGTTAGCGCTCCTCTTTATTCCTTGTATTGGATGTCGTTCATTATAACATCACCATCTGCAAAGTGAATGATTGTTGTGTAGTAACAGCCCGATGGAATATCTTTACAATTCTCTTTGAACGAATATGTTGCGGAACTTGGAACTGTTCCTTCTGAACAGCCTAAATAGGAACCAGAATTATCAAACTGATATATTTTCTGTGTTGAAGGTTTGGCTGTAAATACTCCAGTTTCTGCACCTCTTCTTTCCCAGTCGCGATAATTAGTCTTGTCAATGTCATCAGGGATAAAATCTTTAAAGTACATTGTATGGACAAGTATTGGTGCATCAAAGTAAATTTGAATACCATTTAAGCCTGGTAATGCGTTTTTGCTGTTGCATTGCATCCAAGGTGTCTCAGTAAGATAGTAGTATATTGTATTATAGAATCCCATCTCGAATGCAGAATCTGATTCTTTGTGTCCGCATATTTTAAACCATTGGTCGGTTATTGGTCTTCCTTGTCCGTCTTGAAAGCTTAGTGGTGTATCATCCCATGCCACATAGATGTTTCGGTTATCAGGATACATCGTTGAACTCCATATTTCGCGCCAACTTTCAAGTTGTGACATGCCTATCTCATAAATAGTAACATAATCACAATCGTCCAATGTAAATTCAAGTTGTTGACATGCTCTGTCAGTTGATACCACGTTATAACCTTCAGGCACAGCTTCTGGATTTTCGAGACTATGATAATTACCAAATTCATCATTATATCCATATTGTGAAACTACTGTTGCATCTTTAGTAATAGTTAAATCTCCTATAATGCGGTTTACACAAGGAAATGTTACAACGTTTGCATTGCGGTAAATATCTTCATAAACAATAGCAAGATTATAGACACCACCTTTTTCATTTCCCAATGGAAGAGACATGTTTACTACATCAGGGCTAGGGATATCATTCTCCTCCTCTTCTTCTTCTGTATCTGAATACTCTATTATTCGTTTATATCTTGAATAATTTTTTTCAAGTTCTTCCAGAGTATAATTTCTTCCTGTCTGAATACTACTTCCTGTTGCAGGAATCAGATAATAAGTGAGTTCGTAATTTCCTTTTTCGTTCTTGTATAAACCACTCTCATCCTCTGGTCTCGGTACTTCAACGCTTCCTGGTTCTTTACTGTAATAGAAAGGATCTGTTATTCCGCCAATTCCAACATCAGGTCCTGAAATATCTCCCGAAAATTCAAGAAGGTTTTGGGTTGTTGTCGCTTCATCCAGATAGAAACTGATACCTTGTTCTTGTTCTATATCTGGATTTTCATTATCTGATTTTATAGATATATAAGTACCTTGTTTTCCTGTAGCTATAATAAGGAACGAGTAAGAATCGATGGCAGGAAGATAGAATTCTGGTATATCATTTGAATAAGTTTGCATTATATTCCAACAAGAAAAAATTTCGATATCATCTTCAGTTTCTGGAGTTTCTAAACCTTCCACGTGATAACATGGTTGTTTACCATATGCTATGAATTGATATATAACATTACCTTCTGCAATGGCAGCATCTGTTTTGTAATCATCAATTATAACTTTATACACTCCAGAATTCTTTATTGCTGTTGTTTTTATTTTTACAGTTTCTTTTATATAAGGACCATATTCATAAATCATATCTTTTGAATAAGCATCTGCAGAATCTCTGGTAACATAAAGTTTAGGAGCTTTGCCTTCTGCATAAACAGGCCAATAGTAATCATCTAAAGAAGAAATCATATATTCTACATAATCAGTAGTCATTGGGGAAAGGAAATCGCCACAGAAGCTTGATGCGTAAATGCGGATAAGTTTATTGAATGGTATTTCATTATTGTCAGTAAATCTTGCAATATTTCTCCAGTCATATAAACCATTACCATCATCGGATGGGCCATCACTAGCATTAACTGTGTGCTGGGCAGGTGGAAAATACATTTTCTTTGTTGGTTCACCAACAGGCTTTCCATCTGTATCAACGCTATCATAGATATATGCTATATATTGAGTATATGTTTTATAGTCATCACCGCCGCCTTTGCTACCAGCACCTGCTATTTTTCTGTTTGCAAGGAGCTTTATTGAATTCAAACCTTTAAGACTTAATTCCACATTGCCCTGAGGATTTTGTAAAGTCAGAGCATTAACACTATTGAATTCTGGGCGTGGATCCATATACTTTATAGTTTCAGAAGTATTTCCAATTTCATCAGAAACAATAAGCTTGATATAAACGAATTTTGAAACATCTCTTGTAAATGTGTATTCACCTTTTTCTTTGTCAACTGTAATTGGATTTGTAATGGCATCTTTACTGTAACCCCAGAAACCTTCTACTGTGTAATCAGAAGTACAGTTTGGATAGAAAGTTTCTGTATAATTTGTAGGTGTAGAAAGCTTTACAGTCTGTGTATCTCCTTCTACAACAGGGATTACAGACAACCAACTTTCCTCTGAAATGGTAATCTGTGAAAGCTCCTGATTAAAATGAAGAAGGCTTGTTTCTACTAATGTATCTTTAAGAACGTAAATTTTTTTTGCTTCTGAAGCTTTGTTTAAATTTCCTGCAAAATCTTCAAGATTGAAAGTTAATTCAACAATTCCGTCCATTGGACTTTTCAAGTCATAACCAAGACAATATTTGCCGTCGTCTGTTTGTCCAATAAATTCAACTGCAGCATCCATTGACTGAGTTACGGCATCTGAACCATCAGAATATTTTATTAATTTTTCGGTAACATGAGCACGTGCTACTCCGGAACCAATATCTGAACCTTCAATTTCAACATAAACAGAACCTTTTATATGGTTTGTCATGTAAATAGTTTTATCTGCACTGCTGGCTGGCCAATCTGCAAAAGGCGTTGCCAAAAGCTGCTTAGATTTATCCTTGTCGATATAAAGATTAGCAGCAGTAAGGGTAGGTTTTATGCTATCTAAAGTTCCGTTTATACGGTATTTGTTTTGATAGAAGCCGTTTCCAATATTTCCATTTTCATCCTTTATACCAGAAAGATCAAATTTTACTACGATATCTTTCTTTTCATCTACATCAGTCAAAATTCTCTGTGTTTTTATAGTAGGAATATAAAGAATTGTTGAATCGGCAGAAAAATATGGTGTACCAAAATATTGTGAAAGACTTTCTCCATCTGAATCTGTTATTGAAATTGCTGTTTTAATATATTCCATTTCTCCAACAGAAGAAACAGGTTTGTTAAACTTAAGTGTGATTGTTGTATCCTGTTGTTTTCCTTCATAATCGTATTCTGGAGTCATTTCAATGATATTTGGAACCGGTTCACATTCCGGCACAATCAAAATATCATTGCTTTCTTTTACAAGTTTAATTGAAACCTTGTAGATTCCTCGGGCGTCATCGCTGTCGATGGATTCGAACTCTACGTAATCATTAAGGGGTTTGGTGTTGTCGTTTTTATCTACAGCTTTAAGACCTTTGAAAATGTACTGGTCTTTTTTGACGGTGTACTGAACGTCGATGCTGTAGCCAAGCTTACAGGATTTATCACCTGTAGAAAGGAAAGAACCCATTGTTGTGTCATTTGAAACAATAAGGGTGCAGCTTGTTGCGTTGGCAACATCAATCATTTGGGTGAGTTGTTCCTGAACATTGCTGCCGTTCATAAAATTGTCGCAGGATGCAAGAACAATTAAAAATAAGGGAATTAAAAGAAACAGTGCTTTTTTCATTTTAAAATCTCCAGTTTATTTTGTGTTTACTGCAATAATATATTACCCATAGCACAAAATCAGCACAAAAAAATAGAAAAAATGTAAAAAAACTAGCACAAAATCAGCACAAAATACTTCGACAGACTCAGTAACCACATTCGCTGTTTGATTAGGTTATTGTGCTGATTCGGTGCTAAATATGATTAAAAAGTGCTGATTTTGTGCTCATTTTCTTTGATTTAGTGTGCTGATTTTGTGCTTTTAGGGTTGTAAAATAAACTCAAGCTTATGGAATTGAAGAAAATTGTGTTAATTGTGGCGCTGGTGCTGCTGCTAATTTTACAGACAATTTCTCTAATACAAAAATAGAAGAAAGTTTATTTAATATAGAGAAATCAGGAATCGGAGAGCCTGTCATTTATAAAAGTTATTAAGCGTAAAAAGTTTCATCTTTTTGTCGTTTAAAAAAAATCATCCGTCCTCCCGGAGTCCACTTCAACCTGGATTCCGGGATTTTTTTTGTCTGCGGGTTTGAAATATCCTACTATAAATACGCTTTATTTTATGCTATACTACCCGAATGAAAAATACGGTTTTCAGAATAATAATTGTGGGGATGGTAATAATTATGGCATGTTCTTGCAGTAGCAAAGAAAAAAAGGCTGAGCAGCTTGCTCAAAATAATCAGGATGTTAGAGAAGAGTCACTCAATCACTTTACTTCACTTCAAAAGTTGATTGCAGAGAAAGCAATAAAAATGCCGGCAGAAAATAATCCGGTTGTGCTTCATAAGTTTAATGCGGACCCTGCTGTTCTGGTTTATAACGATACTGTTTATATTTATTGTACAAATGATAGTCAGCAGGCAGAGTTCAGTCTTGGAAAAGCAGACAATGCTTACGATAAAATCAATACCCTTAATGTGTTCAGTTCAAAGGATTTAGTAAACTGGACTGACTGTGGAATTGTAAAGGTTGGGGGATCAAACGGTGCTGCTAAATGGGCACGCAATTCGTGGGCACCTGCAATCTGTACAAAAAAAATCGACGGCAAAGATAAGTTCTTCCTTTATTTTGCAGACAGCGCTAACGGAATTGGTGTTCTTTCTGCCGACTCTCCTGTAGGTCCGTTTGTTGATCCTATTGGTAAGGCTCTTGTTTCTCGAGGCATGCCTGGCATTGATGGAGTTCACTGGCTTTTTGACCCTGCTGTTATTGTTGATGATGACGGTACAGGATATCTTTATTTTGGTGGCGGACATCAGGAAGAATTTATTCATCCAAAATCAGCACGCTGTGTAAAGCTTGGGGAAGATATGATCAGCCTTGCAACTGTGCCTGCCGAAATTGATGCACCTTTCCTTTTTGAAGATTCTGGAATCAACAAGATTGGTGATACTTATTACTATTCATATTGTTCAAACTGGCAGAGCCGCGATGGAGTTAAGGCCGACCCGATGATTCCAATTGCGGTAATTGCTTATATGACTTCTAAAAATCCTCTTGGGCCTTTTGAATATCAGGGTTATACACTCGAAAATCCTGGAACAATGTTTGGAGCATGGGGAAACAATCATCACTGGATTTTTAATTTCAAGGGCAAGTATTACATTGCTTATCATGCACAGATAATAGAAAAAACTATTGGATTTACAAAGGGCGGTTACCGTAACCTTATGATTACTGACTTCAAAGTAAATGATGACGGAAACTGGCCTATTCAAAAAGGAACAAAAGCGGGTGTTACACAGGTTGGAACCTTTAATCCTTATGAAGAAGTTCCAGCTGCAACAATGTGCTATTCCCGCAATATGATTGTTTCTGCACGTCAGACTCTTTATGCACTTAAGGATGGTGCTTATGTTTGCATTAAGGGTGTCGATTTTACAAAGGGCGGAACAAAGATTGTTGTTAAGGTTGCGTCTGGTCACAAAGGTGGAACTGTTGAATTCCGTGCAAATCATTTTGCAAACGGAGAAGTTCTTGCTACTGCAGATTTTAATGAAGAAACTGAGCTTGTAGTTCCATTCAACGCTGTTTCAGAAAAGCTTGTTTATGATGTTTACCTTGTTCTTAATGGGGACGTTGAACTGGTAAGCTGGCACGTGGAATAAAATGGTTGCGGTAAAATAAAAGTTATACTATACTAAAAGTAGGGTGGGGAAAATGGCCGAAACTAAAAAATCATCATTAGCTGCAAGGGCAGAGGCTCTTGTGGCAAAATCTGCACAAAAATCGACAAAATCAACTACTGCAAAACCTGCGGCAACTAAAGGTGCGCCTGCAAAGACTGCTGTAAAAGCGTCTGCTAAGCCTGTTGCAAAAACAGCTGCTAAAGCGCCCGCTAAAACTGTTGCTAAGGCTCCGGTAAAAGCAACTGCAAAAGCAGCTCCTGCTAAAAAGACTGTGGCTCCCGCAAAGGCATCGGCTCCTGCAAAAAAGCCGGCTGCACCAAAAGCACCTGCTGTATATGATGAAAATTCCATTCAGCACCTTGAAGGTCTTGAGCATATCCGTCTGCGCCCTGGTATGTATATTGGTTCCCTTGGTGACGGTTCAAACGAAAA
>CAMKDH010000038.1 GCA_946411215.1 uncultured Treponema sp.
TGCTCGCAACAGATTTTGAGTCTGTCGTGTCTACCATTCCACCACTCCGGCGTGAGTAGACAAAATATAACAAAAAAACGGGGGTTTTTCAAGTGTTTGATGCTTGTTATAATAATTATGTGAAAATAAACGTGCACACGTTTGAAGGTACGGAACCGGAGTTTGTTCTCAAGACAGTTTTTGGATACGACTCGTTCCGACAGAATCAAAAGAAAATAATTCAAAGTGTACTCAGCGGCAAAGACACACTTGCCATAATGCCAACCGGTGGTGGAAAGTCTATCTGCTATCAGATTCCGGCGCTTATTTTTGAAGGTGTTACTGTCATTGTTTCGCCGCTCATTTCGCTCATGCAGGATCAGGTTTCTTCTCTGGAAACTGCAGGCATTCATTCTGTCTTTTTGAACAGTTCTCTCAGTTGGGATGACTACAAAAAATCAATGGACGAAATCCGTGCAGGCCAGGTAAAAATGATTTATGTTTCGCCGGAAGGACTGTCCACAGAAAGAATCCGAACTCTGCTGGGGTCGCCAGAAATAAAAGTAAACTGCATCACAATTGATGAGGCGCACTGCGTTTCTCAATGGGGTCATGACTTCAGACCGGACTACATGGAAATTGGAGCATTCCGAGCGCTGTTCCCAGATGCAGTTATGATTGCACTTACCGCAACTGCAACAGAAAATGTCCGCCAGGATATTATCAAAAATCTGAAGCTCAAAAAACCGGAGATTTTTATTTCCAGCTTTAACCGTGAAAATATTTTCTTACAAGTTGCTCCTAAAAAGAATGCACTCGACCAGATTGTTCAGTGTATAAAGGACTACGACGGCGAAAGCGGAATTATTTATTGTAATTCAAGGCGTGCGGTAGACCAGCTTGCACAGGCGCTCATTGATCTTGGGTTTTCTGCAATCAATTATCACGCAGGACTCAACGACGATATGCGGGCAAAAAATCAGGATGATTTTGTAAAAGGCAAGGTTTTGATTGTTGTTGCAACAATTGCTTTTGGAATGGGAATCAATAAACCGGATGTTCGTTTTGTAATTAACTACGATCTTCCAAAATCGCTTGAGGAATACTATCAGGAAATTGGGCGTGCCGGACGAGACGGGCTTCCTGCCACTGCCCTGCTGCTTTATTCTGCCGGCGACATTAACAAAGTTCGATTCTTTTTTGAAAGTTCATCAGACCCGCGCAAAGCAGAAGCAAGACTTCAGGGAATGATTAATTTTGCAACTGCCGTTTCTTGCAGACGTCGCATTTTACTTGGATATTTTGGAGAAGCCTACGACCCTAAAAAATCAAACAAAGACTGCTGCTGTGACATCTGCGCTGGTGGAGAGATTCCGGAAATAGATGTAACCGTGATGGTACAGAAATTGCTCTGCTGTATAATCCGAACTCAGGAACGCTTTGGTTCAACTTATGTAATTGACGTGCTTTTGGGTTCGCGCCAGAAACGAATTGTAGATAACGGCCACAACATGATTTCTACCTGGGGTATTGGCCGCGAACTTTGCAAGGAAGACTGGTTTACACTTATTGATTTGTGTATTGCAGCAGGCCTCATTACAAAATACGGTGAATACAATATTCTTCAGATTACAGAAGACGGATACTCTGTTTTGTCTACGCGTGAAAAAATTATGCTGCCACTTAGAATTACTTCGGCTGGCGGAGCTGACGCACGGGATATTGAAGGAGCCGGCAACGGCATGATGTTCCCAAAACCAGGAGCCGAAAAACCAGCCTTCATTGTTCACAAAAAAGCAGACGGCCGCAAAGTAATTGCAGAAAAACCCGGAGCCGACGACGAAACCGGTGAAAAAATAATTACAGAACTAAAAGCCTGGCGCCGACGCAAAGCCGACGACATGAACGTTCCCCCATACATCATTTTTGGCGACAAAACCCTGTACGACCTTGCCGCCAAAAAACCAACCGACAAACAATCCCTCTTTGGCATCTACGGCATAGGCGAAGCCAAAGTCGAACAGTTCGGCAAATCAATCATCGCAGTTATTCAGGAAGTTGTAGGGGAACAGGCAGATGGAAAGTGAAATTACAACAAAAGGAATAGAGTCTCGTATTCTTACAATCAGGAATCAGCAGGTTATGATTGACAGGGATTTGGCGGAGCTGTATGGGGTGGAGACAAAAGCCTTAAATCAAGCAGTAAAAAGAAATATTGAGCGATTTCCAAAGACCTTTATGTTTCAACTTACACGAGAAGAAACTGAAATATGGATGTTGCAAAAATCCAATTCAAACAATTTTTTTTCAAGGTCACAATTTGTGACCTTGAAATCACAATCGGTGATGTCAAGTAACGAATTTTCAAGGTCGCAATTTGCGACCTTGAAAACCGAAGATAACCGTGGACAAAACATCAAATACCTTCCCTATGCTTTCACAGAACAAGGGGTAGCTATGTTGTCTGGTGTATTAAAAAGTGAAACTGCAATTCAAATGAGTATTCAAATTATGAATGCTTTTGTTGCAATGCGTCACTTTTTGAATTCAAATGCAAAAGTATTTACTGAAATAGATTCAATCAAACAACATCTTCTATCTTCTGATATTCATCAAAAAGAAACAGACGAAAAAGTCAAAGAGTTGTTTTCTCTAATTGATAAATACAATGTAAACGACACCCAAGGCATTTTCTTCCAAGGTCAAATCTTTGACGCCTACGCAAAGTTTGAATCATTTATAGCACAGGCACAAAAGGAAATCATCCTTATAGACAATTATGTCGACCTGAGTATCCTTGAACGCTTTTCCAAAAAGAAGCCAAACGTCAAAATCACAATATGGACCGCCCCAAAAACACCTTTGACTTTACAAGACATTCAGCAATTCAATACACAATATCCAACGCTTATTGTAAATCACACGAGTAAAATGCATGACAGGTTTTTGATAATTGACCAGAAGATACTATATCACATTGGAGCATCGCTCAAAGACCTGGGGAAGAAATGTTTTGCCTTTGAAATTCTTGACAAAGCATTAATTCCTCATTTGCTGGCAAATTTATAAAATCCCTACAAATTCTTTAAAACAAACTTTCCCTTTACCAGCCAGGCAAAACCGAAGAATAAGAGAAGAAGTGCTTCGGCAATCATTACTATCCAACCGGGAATTGGGAGACCAAAAAATTCGAGTATTTTTAAGAGCAAGAAAATACTCAGTATAACAATCATAGAATAAGAACAGAATCTATAAATCTTATTTTTCTTTTCGTTGGAGCCGCGGGTGAAAAGCCAGCCTATGTTATAGGACAGGAACACAAAAAGGAGCAGCGCGCATATTGAATGAATGACATTTGAAACAGCAACTGGAAGCTGGAAAAATCCGACATAAGGATAATCATAAGGCCCCTTGCATGGAAAAAGAACTACGCCCATGGCAAAAATGCCGGAAATGATATTTATTACTGTATCGATTGTGTCATAAGATCTGTAGCAGATTAAAAAGATTGCGCTGGCACCCAGGATGATTGAAAGAGCCGGACTGATATAATAGGTAGCGCTGATTGACCACCACCAGCCGGGCACTTTGTTTCTTACAAAAAGTCCGCTGAATATGCTGATAAACGGAAGCATCATTCCCAAAAGACCAAGAACGTTTCTGTGAAGCAGGCTGCTTCTTACTTTCTCAATTACTTTTTCATCCATTTTTTTACTCCTGTTTAGTTTATTCTACCATCTTTGTGTTTTCTTGCAATACAAAATTTACCTGATTGAAAAAATCAATTTACACCCAAAAATACATCTTTTGCACCCTTGTTTTAAGGGGAAGATGGTTAGATAATTATGATTGTCATGGCAAATACAAGCGGCCCTTCGACAGGCTCAGAGGCCACGATATTGTCTTGTGGTTCCTGAGCTTGTCGAAGGACAGAATTTATGGAGGTGTTTTATGATTTTGAGTTTAATTCTTTCGGTGATTTTTGCCTTTGGGCTGGATTGCGCATGCATGATTCTTAGCGGCGGAACAATTGGCGGACTTATAAACGGGTATGAACTCCCTGGTATTATTGTAATTCTTGCGGGACTGATTTTTCTTTCTGGCAGCGGAAAAGATTTTTGCAGGATTTTTGCAAAGCCTTCAATGCTGCAGACTCTTGAGCTGACCCAACTGCGCAGAACAGAAAAATCTCTGAACTTTGCGAACATAGTTGTTTTTTACATCTGTCTCTTTTTTATTCTTATTAGCGGAATCTTTTTCTATCTTAATATTGATTACAGAACTTCGCTTGGTCCAAACCTTGCAACAATTCTTGGCTCTCTTCTTTACATGACTTTTTTAATCAGTATTTTTATTACGCTTAAGGCAAAATTTAGAACCAAGATTATCAGTGTTATGGCTGAAGAAGCTCTAGAGACTGGCGCAGACAAAACTGCCCGTCCTGCAAAAGCAATACTCAAAACAATCATCCAGATTGTCATTGCTCTTGCTCTCATTGTTGCCATGGCAGCTGCCGTTATCCTTTTTCATATTTCGAATCAACAGCAGGATATTGCAATCGGCCCGCTTCTGTTTCTTGATCTTCCATCCTTCCTCTACATATTTTTGACATCCTTTATTCTGCTTGCCATTTCCGGAAACTTTAAAAACTTTTTCCGGGCATTTGGGGCCACCTTCAAAAAATCCAAACTCACCGTGAGCCAGAAAAATCTTTATGAAAATGCAATCGGCAGTTTTCGTCAGATAATGATAATGACAGGTATTCGTGGCAGCGTTATTGGTTTTACAGGTATTCTGTATAATCTGCAAGACCGTTCTGTTCTTGGTCTAAATATGTGTGTAGCCATGATTCCGGCTTTGTATGCTATAATAATTTGTGCAGTGCTGATGGTTGTTGAGGCAAGGCTCTCAAGTTTGGTTGAGGAGTAGAGATCCCCGGGTCAAGCCCGAGGATGACAAATGTTTGGCCCGAGGATGACATGAGGCTTTTATGATATTTGACTTGATACTTTTTTGTGCGGGAATGCTCGTCATTTTTTTGATGAAGCTTTCCGCACAGAATAAAACAAAGCTTCTCGAAAAGACAGGCGCAAGTGCTCTTATTGCGGGTTCACTCGTAACAGTAATAAAGCTTTTAGTTTTAGTCAGCAGCTTTGAGCACATGGAGTTCCCGCAGTCAGAAATCCCCTTCACACAGTTTCTGATTAAGATTTTTGTAAACCTGCGCCCTCTGTTTTTTGGAATTTTAATCAGGCTGATTTTAATGCCGTTTGAGAAAAGGATCGAGCCCGCCAATACGCCAACCGATTCCCCTGCCCCACTCTCTCAGGCTGCAACTCTTCTTTCCCGCCGCGAGCTTGAAGTTGCCCGCCTTGCTGCAAAAGGCTGGACCAATACTCAGATTGCAGACCAGCTTTTTATTTCGGTTGCAACAGTTAAACGACATCTTGCAACAATTTTTGAAAAGCTTAATATTAATTCAAGACGGGAGCTTGCAGGCATTTTAGCTGAATAGCTTCCTGCATTCCAGATAAAAGCGTTTTTCGTCGGCTTCGCCCATTGAAAAGGATTTTCTTGGGAGAGGGCCGCGGCCATTGATTGTTTCAAAGAAAGAATCTTTTGCAATTGGCGGCAGGAGAATTCCTACGGCACCAGGCTTTTTGCCAAGACCAAGAACTTCTTCTGTTCCGTGAATGTAGTCGATTTCTGGAGCGGCACCGGCACCAGTTCCAACTACCTTCAAGAACTTATCAATCTCAGGCTGAAGTCTTGAAACAGCAAGTTCCTTTATTGGAGTACGCAGCAATACAAACTTCTGTGCTCCACTCTCATCAACATAATCAAAACCAAAATCAGCGCTTGAAGCACGAACAGCTGCCTCAAGTTCACTCTGTCCTGCAACTTCGTTCACAGTTCCACCAAGAGCTTCAGCCAAAGATTTAATGAGCGCACCTGCATCAATATTAAAAATTACTCGATGAATTGGTTCAAAAGTCAAACCTTTATCATAAATATTTACAACTTCAATAAGCGCAAATCGAACAGGATTTTCTGCAAGCTCAGCTTCTCCAGCACCGCCAGCAATCAGCTCGGCTTTGTATTCATCCCAAACAGCCTTTGCAGTTGCAAGAGAATGGTTTCCGTCGCCTACTGCAAAAAGGAAAGTAGAACCGTCAGCAGCAGTATTTGCATCTGCAATTTTGTTGAGTGCGCCTGTAACACTGGCAATATCCGAATCAGAATAAAGTCCCCAGCCTGTAATTGAACCACCGTTACACATGAGGTCGCCCTTGTACAAAGGTTCTCGTCCAGCACCTGCAGTAATACGCTGTGCGCCTCCAATAAGCAAATCATCCTTGTCGTTTACAAGCAGCATGATATGAGGAAGCTCAAGCGGCGCACCCTTACGGATTTCCTTGCGAGGAGGAATGCGGTCTACAATTGTAGCTTCTGTAGCGCGGATATTTGCCTTGCTGAAAGGTTTCCATTCATAAGTTTCCAAATCAATCTGAGCAACAAGGCCACGGCGCATACGACCAAAGGCGGTTTTTCGTTCTATGTAAACAAAGCCATTAAATGGTGTTGCAAAAACATTCCCTGCAAGATAGTCCTTCATTGTCTGGCGGATTTTTGCAATGCGTTCAGGCTTATCAGGCGAGTTCAAATAAACCTCAGGCAAAATGAGGTTGAGCGTAGAAGGCCCGTTCCCAGCAGCAGCCTCTGCCTTTTTCCAATATTCCTTATCCTGTGTGTACTGATCGCAAGCAATCACAGACCATTTATTCAATTCAGTATTAGCCGGCAGCAAAATCTCCGGTACTCTAAGTCCAAGTTCTTTTAATGTTTTCATAGGGCTAGTATATAGAGTTGGAGTTTTTTTTTCTATATGATACATATCACTGTCATTGAATGCATTTTAATATATGGATTGCTTCGGCTTTGCCTCGCAATGACGGTAGTATTAGGATTATAATCATCTTTTCTAGAAATAAATCTACTTTTGTATTATCCTAATATGGATACACAAAAATCGGAGGACTAAATGTCAAAACACACCTTGTCGAAAATCACATTTTCTGCAGTAGTTCTTGCAACTGCGTTACTTTTTACAGGATGTCCAGGAGAAGCTGAAAAACCTGTTGACAATACACCTGTAGAAAATTCTGAAGCTAAGGATCCAACTAAAGAAAATCCAACTACTGAAGAGCCAGTTACGGAAGATCCAACTTCTAAAACAAACAAAAATTCTGTTCCTAAAATTTCATTCAACATATCAAACGCAAAAGCTCTTGCATCATCAACTGCTTCAGCTCCAGATCGTGCTGCCGCAAGAAATGCAGACTCCGACGACCAGACAGAATCAGAAGAGCCCGCAGAAGAGACTCCTGAAGAACAATCAGAAGGAGCATCGGAAGAGACAAGCGAAGAAGATATTTCTTTAGAAAAGATTATGGATGATGGAACTGTAGAACCGGCCATGACCATTCAAAAAGGAGACGGCTTTTCAAGCTGGGCAAATCTGGATGCAGTAATTAAACCTCCTGCTTCTGCCAATTCTACTGATATTCTTCTACATTTTGATGAAACATCTATAGCAGAATTTACTAACGAAAACGGAACAGTCGAATGTATGTATTTAGGCTCTCTTATATTAGTTCATGAAGATAATTCCTATGACAATATTCTCAACATGGAATCAGAAAATAAACATCCTGATTTTGTAAGATATTCTTCTTGCGCTAAATATACACCGGATGGAAAAATTCTTTACCTTTCTGAAAAATCCAATTCAAACGAGGGATTTAATTTTAAATGCTACAATCCATCTACAAAAACAACTAGTTTAATCTTTGAATTAGAGCGAGGAGATGATAATTCACAGATTACATCATTCCAAATGAGCGACGATGGAAAATATGTTTATTTATCCATAGACACATTAATAGACTCAAACAGCATGGTTTATTTAAAAGTTATCCCTATCGATAATCCATCTGATTCTGTAGATTTAGGAAAGATTGTTTATGGTGTTGATGGCTGGACTTACAGTTCTTATGATGACTGCCTTTATTACACAGTAAGAGATAAAGAAAAAGAAGATCATGTTGCGGAAACAGGCGAGCCATTTCAATTTATATATAAAATAGATAAAACTGGAAAAGGTGAAAAAGAACTTCTTAAAACAGAATTTTGTCCAGCTATAATTCCAACAGCAAAAAACAAAGCATGGAGAATATTTTCTGTTGGAAATCTTACTGATGATACTATTAAAACTACAGTATTAGAAAATTTAGTTTCACCTGATGCAGATAAGCCTGAAACAATAGAATTTGATATCCCATCTATTCATATATACTCTAATAAATTTCTTCAGGTTGGAGACACCATATATTTACTTCACGAACGCTGGAATGAAGACTTCACAATGCATCTACACACCATTTATTCTGTAAATACAAGTACAAAAGAAGCCGTAAACGTTATGGAAAAAATTCCAGATACTGATAAGATTTCTATTTCGTCATGGTCTGCAAATGAAGAAAACCTGTTTATTTCTGGTATCTATGAAAATGGAAATGCCGCAAACTTTAAAGTAGATTTAAACACATTAGAACCAACAGAAATTGATTCTTCTACAGCCTTTACCTGTATTGCTGCATTGTAATAAATGATTTTTAGACGGCGGACTTTTACATTTTCATTTTTCTTTCAAAGTCTTTTGGTGGCGCTCTTTCTGGGGGCGCTTACTGCCTGTACAAGCACAAAAGATCTTGCAAACGCACCGCAAATTACTGATGACTCCGATTTTATTCCAGGCGAATTTACATGGCAGCCAGTTACTCAAGGCATAGACCGCTTTGATTTTGAAAATGTTTCAGTGCCTCTTGTTTATCATGCAGTAAGAATTGACTTATCAAACAAAAATCTTGAGCTTATCTGTTATCCTGATGAACACACAAAAATCAGCAGCTCGGGAACTTTTGCAGGTCTTACAACTCAGGATTTTGCACAGCGCAATAACTGTACTGTTGCAATAAACGCTTCGCCTTTTGACGGACGCTTTCGCAATAAAAAAATCATCGGCGTGCACTCTGTCAATAGAACACAGTTAGCCACTCCTAACAACCGCTATGCTGCAATTGCTTTTTCAAATGCACCTGACTCAAACGGTTACATCGCTCGCATTATTAAAAATCAGACCGCTGACTGTACAGAAAATTTTGACTTTGTTTTTGGCGGATTTTTTGCAGTTCTTATAGACGGCGAACTCCTGCCCTACAACGAAATATATAACTCACGAACAGGTGCAGGTATTTCGCAAGATGGAAAAACGCTGTATCTTTTAGTTGTAGAAGGAGAAGAACCTGCCCGCAGCACAGGACTCACCTACCCCCAATGCGGAAAGATTTTTGCAGCAATGGGCTGTACAAATGCCCTTGAGTTTGACGGCGGTGGTTCTTCGCAATTATGTATAAACGGCACGAGCGTTTTGAATTATAAAAACTCGCGCATTCAGGCAAACAGCTTTGGATTCAAAACAAATCCTGAGGGAAAATAATGGCCCAGACACAGTCGCAGCAGCAGACACAAAAACAGATTCAAAAGCTTTCTCAAGTGCAGATTCAGGCTTTAAAATATCTTGCCATGAACTCCCGGGATCTTCGCGATGAAATTTTAAAAGCCGCAGAAGAAAATCCTGCAATTGAAATTGTTTCGGACCCATTCAAGGCCTCACGGGAACAATATTCTTCACGAACATCCTCTTCGGGTACTCTTGCTTCCGACTCAAACCAGCTGGCACTTGATGCTCTTGAAGACAGGGGCGAAACACTACAGCAGCATCTTATGAAACAGCTGAACCTTACAAAACTCAGCCCGGATGAATATGAAATCTGCCAAAAGCTTATTCATAACCTTGATAAAAACGGCTGTTATGGTTCCATGCGAGCTCCCGAAACTTTGCTCGATAGAACCCGCCCGACTCAGACAAAAAAGATGCTGGAAAAATGTATTGACCGCATCCAGCGAATGGACCCTATTGGAACCTGCTGCAAAAATCCGGAAGAAAGCCTTTTTATTCAGGCAAAAATCGCTGGAGACGCTCCTCCACTTGCTCTTTTTATTCTGGACGGAAATCTTGAGTTATTAAAATCTCTGGACCCTGAAAGAGTTTTAAAAAAATTAAAGGACTACCTGCGCAGCTATCATTCCAAATCCTTTGCACCAAAAATAGTACTTGATGACATTGAGCTTGATGAAGACCTTGTTGAGCAGTCTATAAAATACATCACCTCTCTTAATCCGCGTCCTGCCAGTGGATATATTTCTGATACTTCACAGGCAGATTTTAACAGTCTTGATGTAATTCTTTCTGTTGAAAAAAAGCCCGGCTCAGTTTCTGCAGATGATTTTGAAAACGGAATTATTTCATCAGGAAATCCGGATTTTCACTATGAAGTTCATTATACCAACGGCGACCTTCCCGAAATCAGGGTTTCCAAGGGTTTTGCTTTTGATACTAAGGCTACACAAAAAGCAAATGAACTTGTAAACATGCTTAAATTCCGCCAGTCATCAATTCTTATGCAAGGCTGCGCCATTGTAAAAGCCCAGAAAGCATTTTTCGAAAAAGGTCCCGGAAATCTTGCCCCGCTCACAAGACGAAAAATTGCCCAAGAGCTTGGAATAAACGAATCTACAGTTTCACGCCTTACAGGACGCAATTCAAGCAGAGCTATTCAGACAGAATTTGGAACTTTTAAGGCAGACTATTTCTTTCCTTCGGCCCTTCGACAAAGCTCAGGGACCACAAATAACTCGCAGATTTCTTCCGAGGCTGTGAAAAATCGTCTTGTAGAAATCATTCAGGAACACCGCGAACAAAATCAGCCCCTTTCAGACGAAAAACTCACGCAACTTTTAAATAATCAGGGCATAAAAATCTCCCGCCGAACAGTAACCAAATACAGAAATCAGCTTGGACTTGAAAACTCATACAGTATCCATTCTTAAGGTTGCTCCTAACTCTAAAGTCTGTTATAATAAGAAGATAAAGTCGCACCCGCGGTATATAATAAATGAGTTTCATAAACACAATTTCCGATTTTTTGGAATCTATTTTTAAACGTTCCTCTCCTGAAGTTCAGAAAAAGCAGCAGCTAAAAAAGCTCGATGCCGAAATGCGCGAAGTTCATCCTGTTATTTACAAAAACGGAAACCTTCAGCCAAACTTTGCCGAAGCAATTTACAGTCTTTATAAAAACACAAAGCTTCTTGATGATCTTTTTAGCCTTACAGTTAGTTCAAGCGATATTCCACGTCAGCATCGTTTTGAAGCACAGTTAATTCTTACAGGCTATTCACAGGAGTATCAGGACATCATCCAAAACCTTAGCTTTGATGCCCGTAAAGAAGAAATCATGAATGATCCTCAGAACGAGGACAGAATTTATATTCATCAGCGAACACAATGCGAAAAAGTCATAAAGGAACTTAATTCCGAAAACTTCCGCCGCGTAGACAAGGATATTCTTTCTCTTCGCCAGCTTGTAGATTTTTGTCACATTATGTTTGTACCTATTCTTCAGGTTTTTGATCTTAATTTTAAGGCTGCCGATTTTTCTTACACACCAACTTATTCAGAAATTCCAATTGCTAAAGCAGTAAACCTTCTTGAAGATCTTTACTATCAGATTTCGGGAATGAGAATTACAACTTCTACTGCCGATCAGGTTGTTGCAATTGCACAGCTCAAAAAGGGTGCTGTTCTTTCTAACAACGAAAGTGATGTTTATATTTCTTCTCTAAAGAAAATCAACTATATAATTTCAAAGGTTCTTACTGTAGACCGCCTAAAGTCTCTTATCCGCATTGCAAAACAGAATGTTACTTATGAACCGGAAGTTGCTTCATACACAGGTTCACCTCGCCAGGAGTTTGCAACCATCTTCCAGGAAAAATTCGATGCAGATGAACAGAGAATTAAATCTGAACTTCAGGATGAACAGATTACAAGCGAAGTTTCTGAGCTTTTCAAAAATACAGCACTCGATACTTTGTTTGGATACAACGCCGAATCAAATATCATGCTGCAGCCAACTATTTCGCTCCAGTTCCAGTGGATTTTGCCAATGCGAATCCTTAAAACCTTCCTGCGCTTAAACCTTACAGAAGGAATTAAAGGACTTTTGAACGACCTTGTAATCGAAGGCTTCTTCAACAATCCTGCATATAAATCTGCTTTTTCTACAGTAGTTTATGCTGCTATAAATGCTTCTTCAAAGCTTCAGGAATTCGAAGATTCCTTTGGAAATGATCAGCGCAACAGTATTGCCGTAATGCAGAGTTATGTTCAGGACAGCCACAAAGACAAGGATTTCTTCCGCAAGCTTGAAAAAATGGTCGTTACAACAAATAACGAAGCACATCAGCTTTTGCAATCAACAACTTCGACACTTCACAGCCTTTATAAATATCTTGGTGAATTGCTGGCAGACTCTAAAAAACCTTCAAGCGAGATTATTTCTAACTTAAAAGTACTCATGATTTCGTCCAGAAACAAAGAAAATACAAATAATTTGGAAATTCAGTACCCAGATTGGAAAATATTTTTTGAAATTATGAAAAACTATGTTATTATTAATAGTGGAGATATGCAATAAATGGATTTTGATGCCATCGTTGACAATATAAATTCTCACAACGAAAAGCAGCAGCGTAAGCCTTTTGATCTTGCCAAGGATAAAGAAATTCTTGAGCAGTCAAACTATTACGAAAAGCGCATTTACGATCTGGAACAGCTTATTGATATTGCTAAATCCTTCTGTTCAACTCTGGACTTCAGCAAGCTTCTGGAATCTATTGTCTATATCTGTATGGCTCAGATGCACGTTCTTGGTGCTGAAATTTTTGTACGCGATCCAATTTCGAACAAGGCATTTAATCTTGAAACTTCTAAACAGGGAAAAGGCGAACGAAACCTTTCTATTCCTGTAAACTCTCCAATCAGTTCTACTTTGCTTGAACTTAAACGTCCTGTTTCTTTACCAGAACTTAAGAATCTTGTAAAAGATAGTAAGAATATTGCAAAACTCGAAAAGCTTTCGCCAACACTTATTGTTCCTCTTATTGAAAAAGCAAATCACCTTAGCGGTATTCTTATTCTGCAGGAACGAATTGCCATTGAAGAAGAAACTACATACACCGAATATGAACAGAATATGATTATGTCAATTGCATCGCTCGCTACTGTTGCAATTAACAACGCCTCTCTGCTCGAAATGTCTTCTACAGACATGATGACTCACCTGCGTTTAAAGTACTTCTTCTTTAATCAGCTTACAGAGGCAATAGACAAGGCATACCAGACAGATGAAAACATAGCAGTTCTTATGTTCGATATCGACTTCTTCAAGAAGTTCAACGATACTTACGGACATGAATGCGGCGACTTTGTTCTTATTTCTGTTGCAAATATCATTAAATCAAGCCTGCGCGAAACAGATATTGCAAGCCGCTATGGTGGTGAAGAATTTACTGTTCTTTTACGCAAAGGTAAAAAAGAAGAAGCAATGAAAGTTGCCGAAAGAATCCGCAAGAAGATAGAAGAATATGATTTTGTTTACAACGATCAGCATCTTCATGTAACAGTTTCCGGTGGTGTTTCGGTATTTGATAAGGAAAAAAATCCTGTTGAACTTCCTAATATTTTTGTAAATCAGGCAGACTCAGGTCTTTATATGTCAAAGAACAATGGTAGAAACCAGGTAACCTTCTTTGATCCTGCTGTTCATAAGCTTAAAGACGACAATGAATAACACTCCATTTTTCCGCCGTCCCTTCAGATACGTGAATTTTCACGCCACAGCATATCTTATTCTCATAAACGCTATTGTTTACTTTTTATGCAGTTTTTTCCCAAATCTTTTGTACTATTTGTCGCTCAACGTTGTTTATATAATCAGAAATAAGATGCTCTGGCAGTTCGTAACATATATGTTCGTGCACGCAAATATCAGACACCTTTTGTTGAACATGCTGGGACTCTTTTTCTTTGGGATGGGTGTTGAAAGAGCGCTTGGCTCTAAAGAATTCCTGCTGTTCTATTTTACATCGGGTATTCTTAGCGCAGTTCTTTCATTCAGCCTGTATTATTTTACCGGAAACTACGGGGTATTTTTATTAGGAGCAAGTGGCGCGGTTTATGCTGTGCTTTTTGCGTATGCTGTCTGTTATCCGCGATCGGTAATTTATCTGTGGTGGATAATTCCAGTACCTGCTCCTATTATGGTACTTATTTTTGCTATTATAGAGGTAGCCAGCGGCTTCTTTAGTAATTCCAATGTTGCGCATTTTACGCATCTTTTTGGATTTCTGATTGCACTGCTCTACTTCATAATAAGAATGGGAGTTAATCCGCTAAAAATATGGAAAGATACTTACAAAAATTAAAGATTTTCCTGGTTTTTACTTTGATATTTGCAGGAAGCACATTTTTTTCGGACGCGAATAAGCTTTTTGCACAAACTCCCTCAATCATCCGTCATATACGATTCCCTATCTGGGCCGAAGTAGACGCTTATCCTGGTACCGAGGCAGCGGCTGCTGATGTTGATTCAGAGGAATTTAGTTATCCAATTGCCAGAATCAAGGAAACAGTACCTTTTTTAATAGAGGGCCTTGTTTACGGCTGGAAGTTTACCTATGTTCCGTCTGATAAAACACGAGGAGTAGAGGAATATTTTGAAATTGAACCTGTCCAAAAGCTTGCCGACGGACAAAAAAGCGATGGAGGTACAATAGAATATTCATCTGTCTGGATAGAAAACAACCGTTTTAACTGTTGGGTTGACTTTACAAGGACAGATCACCAGGTTCAAACATACAATTTATGGGCTTCTATACAAAATCCTACAATTCAGGGCCGTGGTTATGGTGATTTAACTAAAGGTTTTGAAGGAATTAAAGAGGCCGCCGAGGATTCTTTGAAAAATGCAGTGCGCAATTATTACAGGAATCTTATTAAAAACAAGCCAAAACAAATAACTGGAGCTGTGCTGCTAAGAAAAACACCGCTTTTGGGAATAGATTCAGGTCGATATGTAATTAACCTTGATTTTTTTCTAGAATGCGGTACAATAGAAGAGTACACGCAGTTTTGACAATTTCAGGAGGATACAAATATGAAGAAGATTTTTTTACTTACAGCTGCAATGCTGTTTAGCGCATGTCTGTTTGCACAGGGTGTAACAGGACGCGGTGCATCAGAGGATATTACAGATGCAGAAACCTTCGAAGCAGAAAAAACAAAAACAGAAATAATCATACCAAAGGATTTCCATTCAAAAGATACTTCTGCAAGTGTTAAAATTGAATATTCACCAATGTATGATGAAGTTCGCATTTATTATGAATGCATGTATGTAACTTATGATCGTGGTGAAGCAATGAATGCTGTTCTTGAATGTCTTGATGACTTTAGAGTTGAACATAAATACAATGTTTACCGCTATCTTAAAGATGATAAAGAAAAATTCTTTAAAGATGACCGTGGACGTCGTAAGGCACAGTACAATTCATATGTAAAATTTTACCGCTAAAGGTATTCTTCTTTTATCTAAAATATAGTACAATAAAGGCCGGTGTGAAGGATTTTCGCATCGGCTTATTTTTTTTCCAGGAAAAACAAAATGGACATCAAAAACATTATTAAAAACCTGCATCCGCTCGAAATTAAGGTTTTGTTAAAGTATTCGGGACAGGATGAACTTACTTCAGAAAAACTCCAGAAAGAACTGGACTACAAGGAAGGACATGCAAACCAGGCCTTCTCTTGGCTTAGCGGAAAGGAGCTTCTTAAAGAAATCCGCCGTACTCCACACACATATTTTGAAATTACAGATTATGGCCGCGCAATGGCTAAAACAGGCACTGTAGAAGAGCGCATGGTTAACTACTTAAAGAGTGACGGTGCTCACACAATGCCAGAAATTGCTGCAGGCATTGGTCTTGAACAGAAGGACGTTGGTTCTGCCTTTGGTCCTCTTGTAAAAGAAGGCGTTCTTAAGATGAATGCAGAAAAGAAGGTTGAATATACCGGTGCTGCATTGCCTGAACGTATTACATTGACAAGCGGTCTTATTAAAAAAGCTTGTGACGCTGAAGGTGGACTTTTGAACAAGGACGACCTTACTGGCGCCGAAATTGAAGCCATGAACGGCCTTGCAAAAAAGCGTGGTGCTGCAGATGCTCCATTCAAGATGATTGAACGCGAAACTGTATTCTTCAAGCTTTGCGAAGGCTTTGAAAAGGTTCGCGACGCTCTTAAAGATGCCGGAATTACTGGTAACGAAATTGGTGAAATTACACCAAAAATGCTTGCAACTGGCGAATGGAAAAACGGAACCTTCCGCGGTTACAATATCGCAGTTCCTCCTGCACGAATTATTCCAGGCCGCACAAACCCTTATGTACAGTTCCTTGAAAGTGTAAAAGACAAGCTTTGTTCTCTTGGTTTCCAGGAGTTTGATGGTCCGCTTGTAGAAACAGAATTCTGGAACGGTGATGCTTTGTTCATGCCACAGTTCCATGCTGCACGCGATATTCACGACGTATACCGCATTAAAAATCCTACTCATGCAAAATTTATTGAAGAACCATATTTGAGCAACGTAAAGGCTGCCCACGAAACTGGTGGAAACACAGGAAGCCGTGGCTGGAACTACACTTTTGATAATGAGTTCACACGCCGCCTTATCTTGCGCTCACAGGGAACTGTTCTTTCTGCACATCAGCTACACAAAGCAGAAGTTCCTGGTAAATACTTTGGTATTGCACGCTGTTTCCGCTACG
>CAMKDH010000039.1 GCA_946411215.1 uncultured Treponema sp.
TTTGGATTCACAGCCCTTTCCGGCGACAAGCTTTCGTTTATTCCAATTTATGCACAGGCCGCAATAATTGTAGTTCTTGGATCTTTCCCTCAAGCAATCTTTGGAATTATTCCACAGACAATTGTTGCAGACATCGCGCTTTCTGATGAAGTCCAGACAGGAGAATCTCGCAGCGGAATGTTCTATGCAGCACGCACTTTTGCCATGAAGCTTGGACAGTCTCTTGCAATGCTGCTCTTTACATCTCTTGCAACAATTGGAGTTGCAAAGGCTGTATCTGGCGCCGCAACGGAACAGGCAGCAGGCTCTCCTTTGGGTTACAGAATTGTTGCCCTTGTCGCATCAGTGTGTTGTATTGCAGGTGGATTGATAATGTCTTTCTTTAATGAAAAGAAAATAATGGAAACTATAAACGAACGTTCTGAGTAAGAACGGCCTCTCTATCTATTTCATCTTTTTTACAGAATCGGTGTGGTTGTGAAGTTCTTACGATCACACCTTTTCCTTTTTTAGGGGTTATTTCTATTGTTCCATCCATCAATTTGAGCAGCTCTTTGGCAATAACAAGACCAAGTCCGGAACCAGGGACCTCTTCGTTAATTTTATTATCTTCACGTGCAAAAGGCTTGCAAACATAAGGAAGGAATTTTTTAGAAATACCAATTCCGTTGTCTTCGCAGATAAAATCAACAAAGCATTCGTTTTCGTTTCTGCCTGGAGTCTGTTTTAAGCAAAGCTTAATTTTTCCGCCGACAGGTGTGTACTTTACAGCATTCATTGCAATATTCAAAACAACGTTTGTTGTATGAACAACATCCTGGTAAATATATGGATTATAAATCTCTGCTTTTGTTTCTATAGTGATGCGTTTTTTATCTGCAGCTTCTTGTATAAGACTCTTAATCTTTTCAACGGCATCATAAAGGTCGGTTGGAGCTTCAACAAGCTTAACACTCTTTTTTTCAAGCTGCGAAAGTTCATTCAGATTGTTAATAAAGCCTAACAATTGCTCTTCTGCAACTTTTGCTTCTTTTACCCTTTTATCTACTAAAACCGGATTTGAAATATTTGATTTTATTTCATCCGTACATTCAATTATTGTACTCACCGGAGTCAAAAGATCTCTGATAATATTGTCAACAAAAATATTCTTTGCTTTTTGTTCTGTCGAAACCTGATTAACAGTCTGTTCAAGCTGCATATTCTGAATCATCTTAGTTGCAGCATCTGCACGCCAGCGTTCTTCTTCGGTAACATCATTCAAGAATACATAGAAAATGTCACCATAATTTTTTGTTCTTACAAAGCGGCCGTAATCCTTTACATATTTTACAGTACCGTCTTTTGCTTTAATTCTATATTCAACATAATCAATATCATTAGTGTCTGATATCTGATCTTCAATACTTTTTTGTACATACTCAAAATCATCCGGATAGACAAGACCTTTAAAAGAGTTTCCTGTATATTCCCTGAATTCTTCGGCAGTCTTACAACCATACATATTCATGAGTTCTTTATTAAAAGAAATGATTTCAAGAGATCCATCTGCATGGTATGAGAAGAAACCTCCAGGAACTGCCTCTGCAACTTCATTTGCAGCAAGAAGCATTTTTTCTTCCATATGCCAGTCTGAATCTTCAAGATCGGCTGTCTGAACTCTTTTTGAGCCTTCCAGAATATCTATATCTGTAATGTATTTTTCATAATCATCAAGAGCAAGAGGTTTTGAAAAATAATAACCCTGAATAAAATCACAACCAAGAGTTTTTAACGTTGCAACCTGTTCACTTGTTTCGGCACCTTCGGCTACTGTAAGAAGTCCCAGCCTGTGTGCCATCTTAATGATATTCTCAATTACAATTTCGTTCTGCTTGAAATTGCGGACAAAGGAAATATCAAGTTTAATAACATTCAGAGGGAAGGTTGATAAAAGTCCAAGAGAAGAATAACCTGAACCAAAGTCATCCATCTCAATCATAAAGCCAAGTTCCTGAACCTTCTTGAGCTGCGAAATAATTATTTCTGTATTTTCGGAATAAAGCGATTCTGTTACTTCCATATGAAGATAGGCATGCTCAATTCCATGAGAATCAATAATATTGAATTGCTTGTCTATACAGCCCGGCTCAAGAAAATCACGGCGCGAAACATTTACAGAAACCGGAACTATTGTATATCCTTTTGTCTTCCATTTTTTAATATCCTTGCAGACCTGTTCAAGAACAAACATATCAAGCTTAGTAATAAATCCGTTCTTTTCAAAAATCGGGATAAACTGACCGGGTCCCATAAATCCATATTCAGGATGATCCCAGCGGACAAGAGCTTCGGCTCCAACAATCTTTCCTGTTATAGATTCATGCTTTGGCTGATAGAAAACCTTGAACTCGCCATTTTCTAGAGCCGACTCCATTGTTTCGTTTATATGCTGTTCATCCAATAACTGCTTCTGCAAATCTGTTTCAAAGAAAGCAATGTCTTTTCCGTAAATTCCTTTTATCTTTTGAATGGCAAGAAAGGCTCTGTCGCAGCAAACAACAAAAGGAAGATCATGACTGATCGGCGCATTTACACCAGTCTTTACAACCTGATGAGTGATTGGTGCCGAATCAAGAATTGTTTTTGTAAGAAGCTTAATACGCTCAACATCAACCTGGGGACCTTCAAAATCAAAAAACAAAATATACTGGTCGCCGCCAAAACGTCCGGCAATTCCTTTTGGCAAAAGTCCCTTTAAGCGTTTTGCAGTATATGCAAGAAACTCATTACATTTTGCTTCACCGTACAAGGTATTTGTAGATTTGAAATTTTCAAAATCAAAGGCAAGAACTGCAAATTTTTTATGAGGATTTTCTTTTCGGATTCTATCGGCTTTTCGTAAAAAGGCCTGGCGTGTAAAGAGCCCCGTAAGTTCATCTCGTTCAAGTTCCGAAATAATTCTGTTTGCATTGTAAAGTTTTATTGCTGTTTTTAAACGATTCAAAACTCTTCGTGGATCAAAGGGCTCTTTTAAAAAATCAACTACATTAAGCTCTAAGAGTTCATTTTCTAATTCTGCATTACTACCTCTGGTACTTATAATAACCGGAAAATCCTCAAGAGCAGGAATAAGCCTGACACTGCGCAAAATAGACAAGGCCTTTTCGGACGAAATGATAGCAGCAGATATAACATTGTCTTTGTCTTGCAATATGGAAAGAACTTCTTCTTCTGTATCTGCAAAAACAACCCCATAGGTTTTCTGCACAATTTCCGAAAGAGTTTTTTCTTCTTCAGAATTGTGACCTGCTAAGAGAACCATTGCCTTTTTTACTACTTCAGGGTTTCCAAACATATAGTCTACTTATAATTATACCACAGTTTCAAAAATACACAAAAAAAAGTTTTTAAATGAAAGAATTTGGAAATTCAGGGAAAAATCACTTAAATCAAAAAAAACTAGAAATTTTGCCATTGTGTGCTATAATTTAAATATCGATTTTACAGAAACGGTCTTCCGTGATTCTGTATCGATAAGGAGTTTTAATATGGGAAAAAAGAGTAGTTTACCATTAATCTACTTGATTGGTGTACTTTTAGCTGCAATAGGATTCTGCTGTCCTATGATTAAAGGTTTGTTCGGTTCTTCTGCTAATGGTTTTGATTTTATCAGAAACGCAAAAGAAGGAAGCTTTGTTGCTATTGGTGCTATTCTGATTTTTGCAGGAGCAGTTCTTGGAATTATCGCATGTTTTGTTCCTCAGCTCAAAGGTCTTAAATTGATTTTTGCAATTGTAAGTCTTGCAGGTGCCGTTATTCTTGTAATTGGATTTATGACAAATGGTAGAGTTTACAAAGCAATCGGAAAACACTTCCTTAAGAATGCTATGATTGGATTCTACATGGTAGTTGCTGGTATTATTTGTGCTGTTGTAGGAGCTGTAACAAATAAATAAAAGATTGTCGGGTCAAGCCCGACAATGACATCGGACTATATTTTTATAACAACTGCGCCGGATTTTTCGTCCCTTGGAAGAGAATCCGGCTTTATTTTTTTAACTTCAATTAAGTCGCCGCAGACCGGGCGGAAAGGTGGCTTTGGCAGACGAGTGTTATTGCTGCTGGGAACTTCGACCAAAGCAAGCCCGCATTCTGTACAGGCATAATAACCGCTCATATAATTTGGAAGGCGGAATTCATCTGAGGTTATGCGGATTAATGATGTTTGTAACTTCCCTTTGTCATTCTCGGGCTTGACCCGGGAATCCCGTAAATCTACTGATATAAAGCTCAACGTTGCTCTTTCTTTAGGAAGCTTTGCTGCAAGAGAAAGCTTTATTAAGCGGGCTGGAGCATCTGTTGTGTCAAAGGCAAAGTTACACCATTTGTTTTTGCTGCCGGTGTAAGCCTTGAACCCGCTCATAGGACATTCTCCTACGTGAGGACAGGGCGCAACAACACTAGCACCTGCCTTTAAAAATCTGTCGCGGAAAAGTATAAGTGTACGTGCAGCTTTTGGAACGCCTGGTTCTATAAGAATAAACTTTGCATCGCTAGCCGCATATTTTTGCAACTGATCAAAATATTTTTTTACCTTAAACTCTGGAGGCATGTCGCTTGCCTGATCAAGTTCATTAAACATGTTTGCGCAGGTTATAAACGAAGCCTTTTGTTTTATAGGAGCACCAAAGCTTCCCTTTACACGGATAATCTTCCAGGGATTACAATTAAGCTTAGCACAGACAGAAAGAAAAACATCTTCGCCCAAAGCCATGCTGTTTGCAGAAACATCAAGACAATACCAGGTAAGGTTGCGTGTACGAAGTTCTGGTCGTGCAAGAAAAAGTGCTGTTACAACAGTAAGCGGGCCACTTCCAATATCAAGACACACCGCATCCCCTTGAGGAAAACTTGCTTCAGGCAAATTAGAAAAAAGGCGTGTAAGGCGCACAAGATTCCACCAGGTAAAATAACGCACATAAGAACTAAGCTGGATATTTTCATTCATATAACCAAGTCTTCGAGCCGCACGATCATCAGTCATCAGGTGTGAAAGTGAACGGATATTTTCTGGCAGCTGCTGCAACTGTCTGCTGTTAAGAGGCCTGATATTCTGAATGATTTTATCAAAATTCTCTACTATTTCTGCCGTATCTGCAGGCAAGTTTGAGACATCAAATAAAGATTCTGTTCTTGTGCTCATCATAAAAAATATACAAGTTATTTAGAAAAAAGTCATTAAATTCGGGGATGCACAAAAAAAATCATAATTATCTTGTTTTTATACAGAGAAACTGTTATTATTATTGTAATGTTAAAAATGAGTTTGTTTATCCTCTTGTCTATTGTTCTCTCCTTAGTTTCAATGCCGATAATCATTCATTTTTGTAACAAACACAACCTTTACGACTACCAGGATGCACGCAAGGTTCATACCGGAAACATTTCACGACTTGGTGGAGTTGGTATTGCATTTGCGTTCACAATCTCTGCCGCCCTCTATCTGATTTTTAATCAACAACTTAGTACAATGAAGAGCCTCCCTATTCTTATTGCGGGACTTATCATTTTTGTATTTGGACTTGTTGATGATATCCTTACTCTTCCTGCAATTGTTAAGCTTATCGTTCAGCTTGCGGCTTCTGCTCTTGTAACATTCAACGGCTACAGATTCACACAGATTTTTGGCTGGGTTTTACCTATTCCAATCAGTTACATTCTTACATTTGGCTGGATTGTTGGTGTTATAAACGCATACAACCTCATTGATGGTCTTGATGGACTTTGCGGTTCTCTTTCATTCTCTGCTGTTGTAACACTTGGAGTTCTCTACTCTCTTTCAAGCAACATGGAAGCAGGCTTGTGCTTTATTCTTGGCGGAGCAATTTTTGGATTCCTCTGTTTCAACTGGCCACCTGCAAAGCTCTTTATGGGTGATGATGGAAGTCAGTTCCTGGGATTCATGGTAGCAACCATTCCGCTTTATTCTTCGAGTGATATTTTTGAATACAATAAATTCCTTATCATGATTATTCTTACAGCATTCCCTGTATTTGATACAATCGCTGCAATCTGGAGACGTCTTCGCGACAAACGTCCTATCATGTCGCCAGATAAGTTCCACCTGCATCACAAGCTTTTGAATATGGGATACACAAAACGTCAGGTTTTAAGACTCATTGTATTTATTCAGATTCTTCTTTGTACAATGGTTATCCTTTCGTTCTTTATTGGAAAGCTCAAGGGAACTGCAATGCTGCTCGAAGGATTTATCTTTATGATTATATTCTTCAGCGTTATTCACTACACAAACAGAGCAATCAATCGCAAAAAGTTGGCAGAAGAAATTGCGGCTATTGATGGACGCGAACTTCCAACACAAGACGAAGCCAACTACAACGAAATCACTTCTAATAAATAAATCTATATTAGTTATTCGAGAAGATTTCGTTTTTATGCCGGTGACCTAATAATGAAAGCTGCTCCTTTAAGGGCAGAGAAGGATTTTTTTTGCAAAAATCGGCAAGGTCTATAGAAAATCTGTTCATTGAAAAATGCTGATAAACAAATACTTTTTCCCAGGATTTCGGGTTATTTTTGTATGCATTTCTAAAAGCATCACGATACGGGCAGAAAAAGTGACCTTCTTTAAGCTCAGAATATCCTACAAGCCATAAATCTGTATTTTCAAGCTTTTGATGAAGCTTTGCGGTATTTTCTGCCATCCATAGCTGACTTTCTAAAATCAAATCGGCGGCTGACTTTCCGCCAAGCTCCATTATTTTTTTAAGCTGTAGGGTTTTTGCACTGTGAACGGGAGTTTTATTCAAAATAATTACGTTGCGTCTGAAGTCTGTTTCAAGCTCCGGATGCTTTTTAAAAAATCCTTCGCCAAGCTTTCCTGCCTGCCCGCACAAATATCGCTGATTTTTTGTAAGCTGTTCATCCTTCCCGGGATTATCACCAATTACAATCAGTTTAATATCATCTTCTGCAGTGATTTTATCGAGATCGGTATTATAAACAATTGGATTTTCAAATGGATAGTCGGGAGTTCCTGCCAATTCAGCTGCTTTTTTCTGCAAATCACGCAAATCTGGCACAAGCGCATTCCATTCAAGGATTTTCTGCTTAAGAGCGTTACGAAATTCACAAAAAGCTTTCCACTGATTGTTATTCAAAAAATATCTCCCATTTTTTTAGATTATGTGTTATAATAGAATATCTTATAATATTTGACAATAAATCTTTCATATAGATACGGAGGAAATATGAAAAAAATAATTGCATTTGTTGCTGTGGCTGCAATGAGTCTTTCGCTCTTTGCTCTGGATATTTTTAATTATGTTCAGATTAACGGAAACGTAAAAACCCTCGTTCAGACAGATTATGATATTGGTTCCAAATTCGGAAATCTTACAAGAACACCAGCTATCAAAACTGTAACTACTTTGGATACAGCAGGAAGAGCAATTGAAGTAACAGAGCTTACTCCACGTGATGCTATTATCAGTAAAACTGCAAACAAATATGATGTTTACGGAAACCTTACTGAACAAATCGCTTACGATGCAGAATCAAAGGTTTTGTGGCGCAATGTTTTCACTTATGCAAATGGCCTTAAAACTGATGTTTCTGAATATGATAAAAACGGCTTGCTTCGTGCAAAGACTATTTTCCAGTACACAGATGGAAAACTTGCAGATGAAACAGGTTATGACAGCGACGGTGCTCTTATCTGGAAAATCGTTTACAAATACAATGCTGCCGGAAAAACTCAGGATGTTTTTGAATATTCAGCTGATGGTTCTCTTGATCTTCAGGAAACATACACATATTTTGATGACGGAAAAATCGAAAGCCTTACAACTTACGATACATACACAGAAACATCTGAAAAGAAAGTATTCCGTTATGCTTCAAACGGAACCTTGTCTGAAATTACAACATACGACAACACAAAACAGGTAACAAATCGTCTTATCATCAAATATGATGCAGGCGGAAATGTTTCAAAAGTTTCTGAATACAATATTGCACAGAAATTTGGAACAACTGTAAATGAACTCATTTCAATGTCTGAATTCGTTTACAAATAATAAGATAATTTAAAAACGCATCATTCAAAAAAGAGGTTTATCTATGAGAACTGTTGGTATTAAACTTGCAGACGGCTCTTTCTATCCTGTTATGGAAGAAGGTTCCGCTCAAACAAAAAAACTTGAACTCACTACTGCAAACGACAATCAGACTTGCGTTATGGTTGATTTGTACCGTTCAAAAACCTGTTCTATGGATGATGCCGAATATATTGATACACTTAAAATAGAAAACCTTAATGCTCATCAGAACGGAGAGCCTAGTATTTCTTTTGATGTTGGCCTGGATGAAAATGGTGAGCTTTCTGCTTCTATTGCGGACCCTGAAACAGGAGCAACAAGCAATTCTCAGATTACACTTGTTTCAAGGACTGCAGAAGAACGACTTGTTGCAGATGATTATTCAATTGCAGGCGAAGAGCAAATTGAAGAAACTTCAGTAGAAGAACCAGTTGTTGAAGAAGAACCTACAGAGGAAACTTCTGATAACAGTGGTGCCGTAGCTGCAGGCGTTGTTGCGGGAGCAGGCCTCCTTGCAGCAGCGGGAATTATTGCTGCAAATCAAAAAAAAGATGAAGAGCCTGAAGAAGAACAAATCACAGAAGATGACTTCACTTTAGGCGATGATACAATTGGTACAGAACCAGAAGATGTTGCAGAAGAAGATGTAACTGTTGCAGATGACGCTTCTGGTCTTGTTGCTGATGACACAAGCACTGATGACACTCTTCCAGACATGGATTTTGATATTCCGGAAGAAACTGAAGCAAATGATGATTTTGCAACAGACAATACAATCGCAGACGAATCGTCAGGCTTTATGGCAGACGACACTCTCACAGATGATTCAAGTGATTTTGCAACAGACGAAACACTTGCAGATGATGCGACAATAGCTTCAGACGATACATTCGACCTCCCGGATGGCACAATAGAAGCCGCAGATGATTCCTTTGACCTCCCGGATGACACAACAGAAGCCGCAGACGATTCCTTTGACTTACCAGACGACACAACAGAAGCCGCAGATGATTCATTTGACTTACCAGACGACACAACAGAAGCCGCAGACGACTCATTTGATCTTTCAGACGACACAACAGAAGCTTCAGACGATTCCTTTGACTTACCAGACGACACAACAGAAGCCGCTGATGATTCATTTGACCTCCCTGATGACACAACAATCCCTGGAGACGAAACAATTCTTGAAGATGAATCATTCTCTTCTCCACAAGAGCTCACAGACAATTCTACAGATGATACCGACGACTTCTTCAATGATATTGATTCAGAACCAACACCATCTCCTTCAGAAGGCTTGAACTTCACAGGTCTTTACGACAAAGAAACAGAAATGGGCGAATCTTCAGCACACGAAGAAGAAGATATAAATAAAAAGACACGAACACCGGTAATTATATGCATTGTTTGTGCAATAATCTGTATTATTGCTACAATCCTTGTTTTGCTTGTAGTACCTGGAAAATTTAACCTCCGCCAGAAGCATGCAGACAAGAAAGCACAGACTGCTATAGAAAAACCAGCAGAAACACCTGCAAAAGAAGAAGCAAAACCTGCTGTTGAAGAAAAGAAACCGGATCCTGTTCCTCAGGCAAAAGAAAATGAAGTTGTAGTTATTGAAAAGGCAGAAGAAGTAAAGCCTCTTCCTCCTCCTGCAGCCGAAACAAAACCTAAAGCTGTTTCTTACAAAATTAAATGGGGCGACACTCTTTGGGATATTGCCGACACTTACTATAAAAATCCTTGGCGCTACAAAAAAATCGCTAAGTACAACAACATCAAAAATCCAGACCACATTATCTCAGGAACAGTTATTCAAATTCCTGCTGAATAGGATTTTTTGACGTGGGCAAAAAACATTTTCTCAATTTAATTATTCCTCTTTGCATTTCTACTGTATTATTTACTTCATGTCCCAATAATGAAAAATATGGTTTTGACACTGATTATTTTATTGGCATGCAAAAGCTTTCTGAGGGAAATAAAAAAGAAGCAATTCTTAAATTTAATAACTGCATTAAGAAAGGAACTTATTACTGCGCAAAAGAAAGTGCAATTCAGCTCACAAAAATGGGCAACCTTCAGGAAAATAATGCAGCGGCAGAATTCCTTTATCAAAATTATCCGGATCCGGATTCTCTTTTAATTCTTGCACAACGCTACAAAACTTCAAACGAACTGCGAAAACTGTTAGACATCACTAACAATATTGATTTTGCAAAAGCGGATGATGCTCTTATTAAGCTTCGCCTTGAAACTTTGCTGGAACTTAATCAGCAGGAAAAATTTGAAGAAGAAGCTTACACCTGGTTTACAAGCCGCGCTATAACTCAGGAACAGTACCAGTATTATCGCGACATTTATGCGCAGCTTGTTGATGAAACTTCTCCACGTGCCATTGCAGTTCAATTCAGAATTACACTTTACAAACGAAATTATCTTTTGGGCTACGAAAACACTCAACAGATGTTTGATTTTTTTGAAAATGGAGACCTTGAGCCGGTTTCCATGCTTGCCTCTGATATTGGAAAATCTTTTCTTTATGGTTCTGAGCAGATCATTAATGATGCGGTATTCCTGCGCAAAAAAGCAGAACAATTCAAGGATACACAGGCAGCTTTTTATTTCTGGTTTTATGCAGCAAGGCTTTGCGACGGTGGAAACTTTTACAATACACAGGCCTGTACCTGTTACGAAAATGCAATTGCTTCGACCACAGAACCTTCTAAAAAAGACAACGCCCTTTGGTATCTTATAAAAACAAAGCTTAAGATTTCTCTTGATAAAACTCTTGATAATATAGATGAATATGCTCACAGCTGGAACGACGCAGAATATTTTGATGATATCTTTGACTCGCTCATTCCAACTTTAATTGTAAACGGAAAATGGGATTCGTTCAAAACGCTCATTGATAAGCTGGACGGTTATGCAAGTAAAGAAACAATGGCACAACTATGGTATTTGTATGCACGCTTCATTGAATGCGGCTACATTGATTTTCCTGATGTGCAAAGACTCTTTACTGTAAGGGAAGCCTACGCAAAAGCTTTAGACAGCGGAACCTCTGCCTACTACAAACTGCTTGCCGCTTACCGACTTGGGTTACAGGGACCGGAACTTGAAACAGTAATGGGAAGCGGACCAAATGTCTCTGCAGATCCAGCTACCCCATCCCCTGCCGACAACCTTTTATGCGGATATGCATCCTTTGGCTATTCAGACAAGATTTACAATAAATGGCTTGAGCTTTATAAAAACGGCGTAACTCCTTTTACAGGATTTTTCCTTGCAGATTTCTTAAATAAGTGCGCCTCAGAAGATGACAACTATTATGTGCAGGCCCTCAGAATGTCAGCACGCTCCGCCAACCTTAGTGAGCAGCCACTTACAAAAGATCAGCTTAAGCTTGTTTATCCGCAAAACTATTCTAAACTGGTAGACACTTATTCTAAAAAGTACGATATTAATACATCAGTTATTTATGCATTGATAAGAAGCGAAAGCTTTTTTGATAAAGAGATTGTGAGTTCTGCAGGTGCTGTAGGCCTTACCCAGCTTATGAGTCCTACTGCAGGAGAAATTGCACAAAAACTCAGAATCAAAGAGTATTCACTAACCGACCCGGAAACGAACATAATGTTTGGAACTTATTATCTTTCTGAACTCATTCGTCGCGGAGACGGTTCTTTGCTCAGAGCATTCTTTTCATATAATGCCGGCTTTAGAAAAGTAACAACCTGGCTCAACAGCTCTATGATGGAGTTTGGAAGAGCAGGAAATCTTGATATGGATTTGTTCCTTGAAACAATTCCTGTTTCTGAAACCCGCGAATACGGACGAAAGCTTGTAAGTGCAACAATCATGTATGAATATCTGTATGAAAACGCAAGCTTTGTACAAACTGTCCAAAATCTGCTAAAATAGAAAATTAATTATCAGGCATAAAGAAGGTAAAATTATGGATGATCCATTAGCGAATTTATTACCCGCAATATTTCATTTTTCAAAAATTCAGGCAACTCAACTTGTTCTGCTTTTAGGAATTATTCTTTTTGTAGGTGCCCTTGGCGGCTGGCTTTTTCAAAAGCTTAAAATTCCACAGGTCGTAGGCTACATTGTAATGGGAATTTTAATTGGTTCCTCTGGATTTCATATTCTTGAACCAAATGTAATTGCAGCTCTTGATCCAATCAGCACTGTTGCTCTCTCGCTCATCGGATTTTTAATTGGTGGCGAACTCAAACTGAATGTAATAAAAAAATACGGCAAACAGTTTATAAGCATTCTTTTGTTTGAAGCAATCACACCGGCAATTGTTGTTGGTGGCATTGTTACTCTTGTAGTCTGGCTTTTTACAAAAGATATTACTCACGCTGTATCACTTGGACTTCTTTTAGGAGCAATCTGTTCTGCTACAGCGCCTGCCGCTACAACAGATGTTCTTGTTGAATATCGAACCAGAGGCCCCCTTACAACAACAGTTTACGGAATTGTTGCAATGGACGATGCTGTAGCCCTTATTTTGTATACAATTGCTTCAACAATAGTTACTCCACTTATTGGCGGAAACTCTCTTGGATTTTTACCACAGCTTTTAAATATCTTCCGTGATATTTTTGGTTCCCTTCTTATTGGAGGCGCCTTTGGATTTTTGCTTAGTCTTCTTACACGCCGTCTCATTAATAAAGAAGCAAGAATTCTTACCTTTGCACTTGGATGCCTTTTCCTGTGCACAGGCGTTTGCGAAACCTTTAATTTTGACAATATTCTTGCAGCCATGAGTCTTGGATTTGTAATGGTAAACTTTGCCCCTGCAAAAACAAAGGGAGTTTTCCCGCTTGTAGAAAAATATACTCCGCCAATTTACGTTCTTTTCTTTGTACTTGTTGGAGCAAAACTCAATATCTGGATTATCACTCCGTTCCTTGGACTCATTGCAATTATTTATGTTCTTGGTCGAACCTTGGGAAAATCAATTGGTTCAACCTTTGGTGCATGGCTTACAAAGGCTCCTAAAACTGTTCAAAAATATCTGCCTTATTGTCTTTTGAGTCAGGCTGGTGTTGCAATTGGACTTTCTATTGCAGCCGGAAATGACTTTGCAGATTCAATAGGTCCGCAGATTCTTCTGATTATTACAGCCACAACCTTTATTGTTCAGCTCATCGGTCCTGTATTTGTAAAAATTGGTGTTACAAAAGCCGGAGAATGCGGTCTTAATGTTACAGTTGAGGATATTAAAAAGAACTCTCGTGTTACTGATGTTATGTGGGGCAAAGAAAAAGTATGTAACTACGATTCACCTGCAATTGTAAACGAAAATGACAGCCTGTTTACAATTCTCAATGCCTTTAGCCGTAACCAGAACTTGAATTACGCTGTAAAAAATCATCAGGGAAAGCTTGTTGGTACAATCAGTCTTGAGCACTTAAAAGAAGTTATGCAGATTGGAGATTTTGCGGAAAGCATGCTTGCAATGGATATAATGGACCCTGTAACAATAACAGTAAAGCCTTCTACTACCCTGCCCGATGCCTACCAGCTCTTTGAAGAAAACGATCTGGATGCCATTCCTATTGAAGATACAGATGGCGACACACTTGGCATTTTGGAAAAAACAACAGTTGACCATTATCTGCATACTCGCATAATAGAATTGAATAGAAAACTTGATGAATTAGATAATTAAATTAAACGTCATTGCGAGCGTAGCGAAGCAATCCAAAGGAGGATTATATGGAAGAATTAGAAGCCACAGTAAAAGAAGCACTTGAAATGTTCAGACCACAATTACAGGCTGATGGTGGTGATATGGAATTTGTCTGTATCGATGATGAAAAACGCGTTCACTTGAATCTTACAGGAGCCTGCGGAAGCTGTCCAATGGCACTTATGACACTTAAAATGGGAATTGAACGCTATTTGAAAGATGCCTGCCCTGAAATCCTTGAAGTTGTTCAGGACAATGCTAAAAACTTAGACGAAATGGGATTCTAAATGACAATTACAAAAGATAAATTTGCCGCATTTAATTATGTTTTAAAAGACGAAAATGGTGTTGAGCTTGATTCTTCTGCAAACACAGAGCCTCTTGGTTATGTTCACGGCAGAGGATACCTTATTCCAGGTCTTGAGGCTCAGCTTGAAGGAAAAGGTCCCGGCGATAAATTCTCATGTACAATCCAGCCAAAAGACGGATATGGCGAAAGAGATGAACGCCTTGTAGCAGAACTTCCTAAAGACCGTTTTGAAACTGATGACCAGATTGAAGTTGGAATGCAGTTTCAGGTTATGACACCCGCAGGACCAACAATTGTAACAGTAATCGAAGTAAACGGCGACCGCATAAAGATTGACGGAAACCACGAAATGGCTGGAAAAGTGCTTAACTTTGATATTGAAGTTGTTGAAGTTCGCGACACTACAGAAGAAGAGCTTGCACAATTAGAATCAGGCTGCGGAGGCTGTGGTGGTGGCGGTTGCGGTGGCTGCGGCGGTGGTGACTGTGGAAACGATTGCGAAAACGACTGCGGCGGCGAAGGTTGTGGTAACTGCAACAATTAATAAAGGAGATTATTTTTAATGTTCCTGAGTATTGTTTTACCGATAATTTTATGCTTTATTCCATTGATTGCGGGCTTTTGTGTTTTTAAGTTTGCTTTGAAATCTAATGCAACACATCTTTTAATTGCAGTGTTGCTTGGGCTCGCTGCAGTACTTCCAATATCGGTAATACAATTCTTTTTGCCTCCTGTTAATATCCTTACAAACCTGCCAATTTTACGTGCAATTCTTAAATCTCTTTTGCTGTACGGACTTGTAGAAGAAATCCTCAAAAGTGTTTTTGTACTTGCCCTTCCTAAAAAAGAAAAATCAGCCTTAGAATTTCTGCTTCTTGCATTTACAATGGGGCTTGCCTTAGGCTGTTTTGAATCAATTGTTTATTATCTTGACCATCTTCAAATGGCAAATAACCGCAATGCAACCCTGCTTTACGGACAGATTTTCTTACGAATCTTCAGTTCTGATATAATTCATATGACTTGTACAGGTTTATGCGGACTTTTTATTTACAGTATCCGCAATAAATGCACAAATATCACCTGTATTCTTTCTGCAGTTTTTATTCACGGCTTTTATGATTTCTTCGCAGGCTTCCAAAACGGCCTTCGTTGGTTTGCCGTAGCTGCAATTTTGCTTGCAATTGTTGAATGCCGCCTTAAATACGCAGCTTTAACAGAAGAAAATGACAGATAACGAAAAGTATGTTATAATAGATGCTATCATTGTCGTACCTGATGCGGCATTTAAAAAAACGGAGAAAAAAAAATGCAGGATTTTATTTTTAGAATTTCACCAAATATCGTTCTAGGATCATATACTGTAAGTCGGCTTGGAATTCAGGCATTGGAATGGGGTTCACGCTACATGGTAGTTATGGATCCAATCTTAAATGAAGTAAAAATGCAGGAAAAAATCATTTCTGCCTTAAATGACCGCAAGCTTGACCACTTTGTATTCAGCGAACTTACAGACGGAACTTCTACAAAAACTATTCAACGTGCCCTTGCGCTTGCAAAAGAAGGCCACGTTCACGGAATTATTGCAGTTGGTGGCGCAAAAGCCCTTAATATTGGACGCTGTGTTGCTGCTCTTTACAATGAAGTTCACGATTTTTATAACTTTGTAGACGGAGCACTTCCAACAACAACATCAATTCCTTGTATTTGTGTTCCTACAACATTCCGTACACCATTTGTATTTACAAACGAAATTCCTGTTACAGATTCACGAAATCATCAGCTTAAACTCATGAGGGTTCAGAATAATCTTACAAAGCTTGTTGTAATTGACCCTAACCTCATGCTTACCCTTACCGATAATCAGAAATCTTCAATTTCTATGGAAGTTTTGAGCATGGGAATTGAAGCATACCTTTCTCAAAAAGTAAACTTCTTTAGCGACATGTTTGTAGAAAAAGGTCTTGAACTGCTTTCTTATGCACTCGACGGTTCTCCATCGCTTGATATTACAACTCCAGAAGAAATTCTTCTTGCTCAGGCAGGAATTATGGTTTCACTTGCAAGTTCTTCAAGCTCTCTTGGACTTTGTTCTCTGCTTGGACTTACAATCAACTCACGCTATAAAATTGATAAATCACTTGTATCTTCAATTCTTCTTGCATATTCAGTAGAAGATGCGGCTCAGTTTAAAGCTGCCAGACTCGAAAAGCTTGCACATATTATGCGCATAGTACCGGAAGAAACAACAGGTGAAGAAGCAATCAGACTGTTTGTAGATTATATCCGTCAGAAGATTGCAAAATTCAATTTGCCTGCACGTCTTAAAGATTTGTCGCTTTCTATTGAGCAGCTTTCTCTTGCAGTAGAAGATGTTCGCCCTGTTGATATTGTAAACAATCTTCCACGCAGCATGACAACAGACGATATCTTTGATTTTGTAAAGAACGC
>CAMKDH010000040.1 GCA_946411215.1 uncultured Treponema sp.
TTTATAAAATTCCTTATTGAACTGTTTGAAGCTTCGGACACCAAGACCTTTACCCTTCCTGCAGCAGTTGCAGACTGTTTTAAAGGTCTAGGCTCTCTTTACGCAAATGCCCCTGCAAAGAAAACTGCTGTAAGCGCAAGTCTTCGCAAAGCCTTTACAGACCAGGAAGGTCTGCTTTTTGAAAAAGAAAGAAATTCCCTTTACAAAAAAGGCTATGGACAGAGCGAAAAAACTATAAAAAAAGCAGACATCCTCAACACCCTTACTTTAATTCTTGACCACATTAAAACAACAATTCAATTGAATCATCGCCAGGACGGACTTTACCATGCCTATAATACAATGAAAATTAAGGGAGAGGATCAGGCCGGTCTGGGAGGAAAAATCGAAATTGAATATCTTCAGGAAATGTTAGAAGGACAAGTTGCAGTTCTTTCTTCCGGGCTTCTAAAAGCAAACGAGGCTTTAGACTTACTCAAGGCCCTCAGAAAGAGCCGCATGTATGAAGCTCACCAAAATTCTTATATGCTCTACCCCAACAAGGAACTGCCCGCTTTTGAAAGCAAAAACACAATCGATGCCAAAGATATTCAGGGCCTCGAAGGTCTGCTCAAAAAAACAGGTTCAAGTATTTTGTACAGTGACTGCAATAAAAAATATCACTTCAACGGTGAATTCCGAAATTCACGTTTCTTAAAAGATTTCTGCAGGAACCTGCCGGACTCTAAAAAACCAAAACCCCGCGAACTTGAACTTTTAGAAAACCTTTACGAAAAGACTTTTAATCACCAGAGTTTTACAGGTCGCAGCGGCACCTTCTATGCTTATGAAGGTTTAGGCAGTATTTACTGGCATATGGTTTCTAAACTTTTACTTGCTGCTCAGGAAAATACCCTTAATGCAATTTCCCAGGGAGCAGACAAAGAAACTATAGAAGCTCTTACAAAGGCCTACTACAACATTCGCTCTGGCATTGGCTTTAACAAAGAAGCTCAGATTTATGGTGCCTTCCCTGCCGATCCATATTCACACACACCATATCTTCAGGGAGCGAAACAACCTGGTATGACAGGACAGGTAAAAGAAGAAGTGCTTACAAGACTTGGAGAACTTGGACTGGACATTGTAGATGGCTGCGCAACTTTTAATCCAAAGATTTTGAATAAATCAGAATTCTTTGAAGATGGAAGTTTAACTTTTACCTGGTGTGGAACTCCAGTTATCTACAGGCTTAGCAAAGATAAAAACACCATTACTGTAAATAAAATTCAACGACGGGGAAACAGCCTTACTGCTGCCGAAAGTTCAGACTTATTTGCACGTAATGGAAAAATTAAAGAAATTGTAGTGGAGCTTGTTCTTTAAACGTTTTCCGGCCGCTGCTTTCCCGAAAAAAGTACACCATTAAGAAAATTATCAAACTATCTTAATCCTTCTGCTGTATTTATAATGTAGTCATGAAAATTGAAAAACTTTATGAAACTGCAAAAGATACAGCAGAACGTATTTGGGAGCTTTCCCCAGAAGAAAGAGTTTACGAAGGTGGCGGCTGGATTCCCACTACATTAACACTAAAACCGGAAGAAACTTTCCAGAAGTTTTATGGCTTTGGAGGCGCTTTAACAGAGTCTTCGGCTTATGTACTTTCAAAACTTCCGGAAAAAATTCGTAAACAGGCAATAGATGCCTACTATAATCCAAAAACAGGAAACGCATATCGCTTCGCAAGGCTTCATATGAATTCCTGCGATTTTTCTCTTGATAACTGGGCTTGCCTTCCTGAAAAAGATGAAAGTCTTGAATCTTTTTCTATGGAGCGCACCGACAAATATATTTCTCCATTGGCTGTGGATGTTCAAAAAGCGGCAAGAAATGAAGGCAGCGACGTTCAATTCCTGCTCAGTCCATGGTCACCTCCTTTATGGATGAAAGATAACGGCGACATGAACCATGGCGGTCATCTACTCAGCTGCTACAGGGAATTATGGGCTCAGTATTTTGTGACATTTATTAAAAAGATGGCAGAGCGCGATATTAAAATAAGCTTTGTCACTATACAAAACGAACCGGCTGCAGTTCAAACCTGGGATTCCTGCGAATATTCTGCAAAAGAAGAAGGTGAATTTGCAGCTCTCTTTCTTGGTCCTGCCCTTGAAAAAGCAGGCCTTGGCCATATAAAAATTTACATCTGGGACCATAACCGAGATCTTGCCCTTGAACGCCTTGAAGAATCTCTTAAAGTTCCGGGCACAGAAAAATATGTAGCGGGTCTTGCTTTTCACTGGTACTCAGGAGACCAGTACGACAACATAAAAGAAATTGCCCGCCGTTATCCGGACATCGACCTTATTTTTACAGAAGGCTGCATAGAAGGCGGGCCTCGCAATGGAGCCTGGTTTTCGGGTGAGCGTTATGCCCACAACATTATCAACGATCTTAAAAGCGGCTGTACAAAATGGATAGACTGGAACATTGTACTTGATATGAAGGGCGGTCCAAACCATGTAGGTAACTATTGCGATGCCCCAATCCTTGCCGATGAAAAAACAGGCCAGCTTCACTTCCAGAGTTCCTTCTATTACATCGGGCATTTCAGCCGTTTTATTAAAGCTGGAGCTGTAAGACTAAACGCAGAGCTTTTTTCATGGATGACCCCTGCAACAGTAAGCGGTCACCTGACAGACGAAGCAGAAACTCTTGCATTTAAAAATCCGGACGGCACAATTGTGTTAGTTGTAACAAACAGAACAGAAGCCGATTTTGTTTTTGAATTCAAAATTGAAGAAGCAGGTAAAACTCAGAATGCAGATCTCCGCGACTGGGAAAAAGCCAGAACTTCTGCAAGTGCAAATAAAGAGGCCCTTTACCTCAAGTGTCCACCTCGTGCAATTCAAACCTGGATTTTAAAATAGAATACCTATAAGGAGAAACAAATGAAAAAGCAGACAACATTTATTCTTGGAGCAATTTTAATGGCAACAGTATTTCTCAGCAGCTGTAATAAAGCTGGCAGCAATAAAAATGCGGAAGCCCCGGAAGGCTGGCATCTTGTCTGGAATGATGAGTTTAACGGAAATAAAATTGACAGCACAAAATGGGATTTTCAAACAGGAACAGGCAGTCAATATGGACTTGATGGCTGGGGAAATAACGAATTGCAGTATTACCGTAAAGAGAATGCAAGTGTAAAAAACGGCAATCTTATAATTGAGGCCCGCAAAGAAAACTATAGTGGCATGGCTTATACTTCGGCCAGGCTGCGGACAGTAAAAAATGATGGCACTCAGCTCTTTTCAAAAACATACGGCCGCATAGAAGCAAGAATTAAAATGCCTGTAGGTAACGGACTCTGGCCTGCATTCTGGCTGCTCCCTGCAACTGACGACTATGGAAGCTGGGCATCATCAGGAGAGATTGATATATTAGAAGCAAAAGGCCGCCTTCCTAACCGTGTTTATGGAACAGTCCACTTTGGACAGGCCTGGCCGGGAAACAAATACTCTGGTTCCATGTATAAATTTCCGGATAATCAGACGATTGCAGATTATCATGTTTATTCCCTGGAATGGGAACCGGGCCTTCTTCGCTGGCTCGTCGACGGAAATGTCTATTACGAAACTTCACAATGGTGGTCTTTAGGAGCCGGAGAGTCTGAGCCCTATGCCTACCCTGCTCCCTACGACAAACCTTTTTATATTCTGCTCAACTTAGCTCTTGGCGGAAATTATGATAGCGGAGTTTCTCCGGAAGCTTCTTCATTGCCGGCCCAGATGTTTGTTGATTATGTAAGAGTCTATGACAAGGACCAGCCTTACGCAACAAATGTAAAACGTCCAACTCCACAAAGAGATGAAAAAAGTTTCAAAGCCTTTGAAACTTCAGATGGACACAGCTTTATCTTTGATTCAGGTCTCCAAAATGCCGTATGCGATACAGGAAATCTTTCTCTTGCTTCTAACGAAAACATGGATGTAAAAAGCCGTGACTGGTATTTCTTAGGATTAAGCGATTTTGGAGGTTCAGCAAATTCCACTCCACAAACCCTTGACGGCATAGAAGGTCGTCTTGTACAAATCAAAAATCAGGGAAATCAGAATTATTCCATTCAGTTAATACAGCATCTTCCGGTAGCAAAGGGTTACTCTTACAAAATTCAGTTTGATGCAAAAGCGGGCGCTCCTCGTAAAATTGCCCTCAAGCTTGGCGGAGATGCAGACAACAGCTGGGCAGTTTATTCTCCGGAATACTATCCGCAGCTTACAGAAGAAATACAGCATTATTCCTATTTCTTTACAATGGAAAACGACACCGACCCGACAGCAAGACTTGAATTTAACATGGGCTTGGACACAAATGATGTCTGGATTGGAAACGTCAGTGTAACACAGGAAGAATTATAAGCAATGCTCACTGTCCTGCTAAAATAATTATTGACACCTGACAGAATGTAGAGTAAATTCTAATTATCAGGGGAATTTGATGATTAATACAATCAAAAAAACTTTGGGACTTGAAAAACTTCATCCGGAAGTTCAATTTTTTCTGGACAGTGCAAATCTCAGCATTGCTATTCCAGGCTCTTTCCTTGTTATGCTCGTTGAATTCATGGCCTTTGTACTCACATTTTTTTACAGCTTCTCAAGTGAGCAGGAGGCCTTCAAATGGTTACTTTATCATAGATTGCTTTATACCATTCTTTTTATTTCAGCAACTCAGCTTTTTATTTATGCACTTTATCACAAACGGACAGGAAAACCTTTTTCCCGGATAAAACTTGATATAAGTATTTTTGTTTTCATAATTGCCCTTTTGGTTTTTGCCCACTTTATTTCAATAGATGACTATATAAAAGGCGAACAGATTCTTGTATTTATTACAATCGAACTTTTTGTTTCCTGTCTCTTTATGATAAAGCCATATCTGGCAATTATATTCATACTTGTTCCTTTCGCGACATTTTATTATATGATGGCAACAACTGTAGGTACTTCAAGTGCAACAAAGGTAAATTATCCTGTCATCCTGATTTTCTTTATTCTGGTTAATGTTGTTCGCTATCAGCAGTATCTTAAGGTTGCAGAAAACAACGTTGTAAACCGAGAGCTTGCAGACAAACTTCGCAACGCTTCCCGCTATGATTTTTTAACAGGCCTTAAAAACCGAAATGCTCTTAATATGGATTTCGAAAATCCTAAAAATCCAAGCCTTAATTCCAACTTCATCATAATGGTTACCGACCTTGATGATTTTAAGACTTTTAATGACACCAAAGGCCACCAGTTTGGAGATGAAGTTCTTAAAAATTATGCCTCTATTCTCCAATCAATTTTTGGTAAAAAATTCTGCTACCGTTATGGCGGCGATGAGTACCTTCTTGTTCTGCCAGAAATTTCTGAGGAAGACTTCCTGAATAAACTCCAGGCCTGCAAAAAAGAATTAACAGGCAACTTCCATTTTAGCGGCGGCTATACAAGAGGTTATGTAAGTAACGCTAAAGATCTGCACGTGCTTATAAGCAGAGCAGACCAGAATCTCTACCAGGCAAAGGGATCAGGGAAAAATAAGATTATTGGAAGTTTTGAGTAACACGTCATTGCGAGCGTAGCGAAGCAATCCACGTTTTTATTTCCCGAATTGCGCTTCAATTTCTCTAATCTGGTCTCTATACACTGCGGCCTGTTCGTATTCCATTCTTTCGGCACAGGCAGACATTTCCTGGGTAAGGCGTTTGATGAGTTTTTTGCGGTCTGCGGCTCGGAAGAGATTTACACCCTGCTTGAGAACTTCTAAGTCCATAGTTGCTTCGTCGCGGGCTTCTTTCTGCTCGTGTACCAGAATGTCTTCTACAGCTTTTTTAATTGTAGTTGGAGTAATGCCATGTTCTTTGTTATATGCTTCCTGTACTTCGCGGCGATGCTTTGTTTCGCGCACGGCAGCTTCCATAGCAGGGCTCATGTGGTCGGCATACATTACAACCTTACCCTCTGCATTACGGGCGGCTCGTCCAATAATCTGAATAAGGGAAGTTTCACTGCGTAAAAATCCAATTTTATCGGCGTCAAGAATTGCAATAAAGCTAACCTCTGGCAGGTCTATACCTTCGCGCAAAAGGTTAATTCCAATGAGCACGTCAATTTCACCGGTGCGCAGACTCTTCAAAATCTCTACGCGTTCAAAGGTGTCAATTTCGGAGTGAATATATTTTACCTTAAGCGACAGTCCCGTAAGATAATCAGTCAAATCTTCGGCCATTTTTTTTGTCAAAGTCAAAATCAAACTTCGTTCACCCTTGTCAATTCGCTCCCGCACTTCCTTGTAAATATCTTCCATCTGCCCTTCACTCGGCCGAATTTCTACAATAGGGTCCAGAAGTCCTGTAGGTCGTATAAGCTGTTCTACAACTTGAGTACTCTGTTTTACTTCGTCCGGACGCGGTGTTGCAGTTACATAAATAATCTGATTCATCTTGGCATCAAACTCATCCTTTTTAAGAGGACGGTTATCAAAAGCACTAGGCAAACGGAAACCAAAATCAATAAGATTCTGCTTACGGCTTCGGTCTCCTTCGTACATTGCACCAATCTGAGGAACTGTAACATGGGCTTCATCAATCATGCACAAAAAATCATCCGGGAAATAATGAAGCAAGGTAGCAGGTGGCTCCCCTCTGGCCCGCCCGGAAATTGGTCCTGAATAGTTTTCTATACCAGGGCAGGTTCCCATTTCTTTGAGCATTTCAATATCATAAGTTGTACGGGTTTTAAGACGTTCAGCCTCTATCATTTTACCAGCAGCCCGCAGTTCTTCTACACGCTCTTCCATTTCGGCTTGAATGCGGTCGGTCGCGCTCAAAAGCTGTTCCCGGCTAGCAACAAAGTGCTTTGCAGGATAGAACACAGTTTCATCAATTTCGCCTGTAACACTGTGGTCCAAAACATTAATACGTCTTATGCGCACAACCTCTTCCCAGTCAAGCTCAATTCTATAGCCTTCATCTGTTTCCATATAAGGCGGGAAAACTTCAATTACATCACCCTTTATACGAAAGTTTCCTCGTTCAAGAATATCATCGTTTCTGTTGTACTGGAGCTGTGCAAGCTGAGCCGCAAACTTTTTAACATCAAGCGTCTGCCCTACTTCTACATGTACACGCATGCCTTTATAAACATCAGGCATACCAAGACCATAAATACATGAAACAGTTGCAACAACAATTACATCGCGTCGTTCCATAAGACTGTAGGTTGCTTTAAGCCGTAGCTGATCAATCTCGCGGTTTATATCACAGTCTTTTTCTATATAAAGGTCACGGGCTGCAACATAAGCTTCCGGCTGGTAATAGTCATAATAAGAAACAAAATACTCAACCGCATTTTCAGGAAAGAAAGATTTGAACTCGCGGTAAAGCTGGGCGCTCAAAGTTTTGTTATGTGAAATTATAAGAGTAGGACGCTGCACGCGCTCAATGATTTTTGCCATTGTAAAGGTTTTACCAGAACCAGTTACGCCTTTGAGAGTCTGGAACTTATCTCCGCGCAAAAAACCTTCGCTAAGCTTTTCAATTGCCTGCCCCTGATCTCCGCTTGGTTCAAATGGTGAAACTACTTTAAACTCGCGCATATTTATTCCGACAAAGTTATCTTCAAAGTAACATCTTTTTTATTTCGATGCACAACAACATTTACAACATCGCCAGGCTTTTTGCTTTCAAGTGCAGAATAATACTCGGCTAAAGAAGTAATACTTATTCCGTCAATTTTTGTAATTACGTCTCCACCAAGATAAAGAATTGTATTTCGGCTTCCGTAGTAAACCGCTTTTGTTCCGCCATTAAGCCCCGCTTTGTCTGCATTGCTGCCCTCTTCTACTTCCGAAACAAGCATACCTGTTGCAATATCAAGGCCCGCATACTGTGCAATTCTGTTTGTAAGCTGAACAATAGTTGCATCAATTACGCCGCGCTGAACCTTTCCATATTTCAAAAGATCATTTACAACTCGAACCGCAATTTCGCTTGGAACAGCAAAACCAACACCAGAAGAGCTTCCCGAAGAAGACATAATCATTGTGTTAATTCCAACCATGCGTCCGTTTGTATCAAGCAAAGGTCCGCCAGAGTTACCAGGGTTAATTGCTGCATCAGTCTGAATCATATTGCGGATAATTCTGTTATTTGAGTTTTGAATAGGTCGTCCAAGCCCCGAAACAATTCCTGTAGTCATTGTACGTTCCATACCAAAAGGATTTCCAATTGCAATTACCTTCTGACCTACAAGAAGAGAAGTTGAATCACCAAAAGAAATTGTTTTAAGAGTAATTCCCTGTGGCGGATCAAACTTTATTACGGCAAGGTCGCTGTCAATATCAGTTCCTACAACAGTTGCTTCGTACTGACTTCCATCATAAAGTGAAACATAGATTTTTGTAGCGCCGGAAATTACGTGAACATTTGTAAGGATGTATCCGCGTTTATCAATTATAGAACCACTTCCGCTGCCACCATCAGTAACATAAGGATCCCAGAACCAGTCGTATGAAGTTACCTTTGTATTGATGTTTACTACAGCCTCGTTGCAGTTGCGGTAAACATTGATATTTTCTGTTTCATCCTGTGTATATGCAACCTGATTATTTGCAACAGGAAGGCCAATCTCCGCAGAAGCAGAGCTTGAATCAAAAGTAACAACTTCTGATTCATCAAAACGAACATTCTGAACCTGCTCTTCAGAATTATTTTCAACAGAATTATTTTTTCCTGCCTGATTTTTTCCAAGATTATAGAAAACAACAGCGGTTAATATAAATGCAACAATAACGCCATAAGAAATGCGTCTGGCCACCTGGCCTCTTGAATAAAGTTTCATACTATTAAATTTAATAAATTAGAACAGATATGACAACCCAAACATTGCATTTATGCCGATATTTTTATTTACTGCAGTAAGATCTGCAAGGACACTTGCTTCTACATCACAACAGAATGAACTGGAACCCGGCATTGCAATAATCTGACCTCCGGCTTCAAGAACATGATTGTTATAACATGCAAGCCATCCACCTGTCTTAAGATTTCGCCATGGCAGGTACGAAGCAGTAATTCCGTATTTTAATATATCCTCAGCTGGAACAAAACCATCCGCACTCTGATTTTTAGTTTTTATCTTTGTTGCGCCAAAAGAATACTCTCCAACAGCACCAACATAAAAAATCTTTGTTTCAAGACCTGCTGCAAGTCCTACTCCAAGGCCATTACCAACATTTGTACCCAAAAGGCCAAAATTATATGAAGAACAGAAATTATAATTAATAAGCGGTGCAAGGTTCAGCTTAAGATTTGAATCCAATGCAATTGAAAAATTCTTCTTAAAGCTTACAGAAGCAGAAATAGGATTATCCTCACCTTTACCAGTTATAAATGTGCCCACAGAACCTGTAATTTCAAAAGATTTTGCAAAATCAACAATCAGTCCAACAGAAACAGGGAAACTCTGCGATTCAAAGTGGTCCCCATCGCCATTAAATATTGCGCCAAAATCCATAAAGATTTTTGTATAATTAACTCCATCTCCAAAGGCACAAGGAAGAGACCCAATTCCCGAACCCGAAGGTGTAAATGTAGAAAGCGGATATACTATAGAGCGGTCAATTGTAATTTTATATGATTGCTCAAATCCTTCGCTTACAAGATTTACTGTATACACACCGTCAGGAAGTGTTTCACCGTAACTGCCTGTTCCATTCCAGGAAACACTCTGCTCCCAGGTAGAAAAGCTTCCGAATTTATAATCCCAGACTTCATTATCATAACGGTCAGAAATAGTAATAACTGCAGAACCATCATTTGTAACACTAAAAGAAAAAGTAACTTTTCCAATGCCCGAAGTATAATCAGGATTCATAGTGGTACGAGATACTCTGAAATTTGTGAGCTTAAAAGGAGCAACCTCAAGTCGTGCATGAACAGTTGAAGTTTTATGATTTTCTACAAAAACATATTCAATAAAATCTTCATAACCGAATTTGCGAATCTTTACAGTATGTTTTCCAAGCGAAACTTCTGCCGGCAAAGATGAAACTCTGTTGCTGTCTATATAAATCATACTGCCCGAAGGAGCATTCTTTACATTTATATATCCAAAGCTTTTTTCCAGTTTGAAGTCATAAATATAGGTGTATCTTTTTTTAGGGTAAATCTTGCACTTTAGTGTGTCATAGCCGTCTTTGCGAAGCTCAAGCGAATAATAACTTGGACCAAGATCAAGGGTTGCCAAAGGAGTCTTTCCCAGGTATTTTCCGTTGATATAAATCTCGGCTTCAACATTGGCCTGGATTATAACACCACAGTTTTCATCCTCGCGTCTTTTTGTTGAATCAGGACTTCTGAAAGCTCCCGAATCGTCATCAGAGGAATATGCAGAAACTGCACATACTACAAAGAAAAACATGAGAACTGCTGAAATAATCTTTCTAATTTTCATAATACTATTTTACCCTACGCCAACTTCTTGAGCAAGTCGCTTTCCATAAAGCTGTAATAACCGTTGCATGCAATAATAATATGATCCAGAATTGGAATGCCGATTATCCGGGATGCTTCAAGCAGCTTTCTTGTACAGTCAATATCTTCTTCCGAAGGTTCAACGTCCCCCGAAGGATGATTATGACAAACAATTACAGCCGTTGCATTTTCCTTGATTGCTTCGTAAAAAACATCGCGGGGATGCACAACTGTGCTGTTTGTAGTTCCAATAGAAACGACATGAATCTGAATGATATTATGTCCGCCATTTAGAGTAACTGCCAGAAACTGCTCTTTGCCGCTCATTGCATAATGATTCACAAAGGGAATTACATCGCTGGGAGAACTTATATGCGCTCCCAGATGGCAGGTACGTCGTTTACCAAGCTCAATTGCTGCAGCAACAGCAAGAGCCTTACTTTGTCCAACCCCTTTCATTTTCAAAAGCCGTTCAACCATGTCATTGCTGTTGCACGAATCAAGCACATCGACAATTTTCTTTGACATAGTTTCAACAGACATCTGACTGTTTCCCATTCCAAGAATGAGCATTACAAGCTCATAATCTAACGGAAAACCAAGTCCAAATTTGAGGGCCTTTTCTCTTACATCAGGTTTTTTATTCACATATATAATATGCCTAAAAAAGTGGACTTCTTACAAAAAAAACGCAAAAAAAATCACTTTTTTTTCATTTTTTTGCATTTTTTCCGATTTTATATATATGAAAACAATAAAAACGTCATTTGTTACATTATTAATAGTATTTATTTGCCTTCTGGCCGCCTGTAAAACAGTTCCACAAAAACCCGAAATTAAAGAACCAATTATAATTTCACGAAAGCTCACCGCAAAAGGAGTTCTTACAGCTCCCCAGCTGGCCGCTTTTTTTATTCAGAATAACCAGGCGCAGGATCCTTCTCATATTCTACAGTTTGCACAGTATTATATAGACGAAGCCGCAGCCGAAAACATAAATTCCGACATTGCATTTATTCAAATGTGTCTTGAAACAGGATTTTTAAGATTTGGCGGCCTTGTTCAGCCGGAATGGCATAATTATTGCGGACTAGGTGCCATAAGTAAGGACCAGCCGGGATGTATTTTTGAAACAGAACAGCTTGGGGTAAGGGCGCATATTCAGCACCTGCAGGCATATGCAACCACAGAAGATATCCCCCTGAACAACGAACTTGTGGACCCGCGCTATAACTGGGTACACAAAACAAAGTTCGCTGTTACAATGGGCGACATGGCACGCTACTGGGCCGCAGACCCTGAATACGCCTGCAAGCTTGAAAAGCTGTTAGAAAGACTGGAAGAATCAGCCTATAGTGGTTCCGATATATTCCTTGTCTTCTAGAATTGCCTTAATATTAGGAATATTCTTTCCGCCGGCGCAGATAACCTTCATTCCAAGTTCACTTGCCTTTTTAGAAGCAATAGGATCAAAAGGACAGTTCTTTCCAGGAGTCCATTCATCTCCTACCATCTTGCGGAAATCGGTCCAGCTGATTGTATCGAGCGGTTTAGCATCCGGATTTTTTCTAGGATCGTCTGTATATACCTTTTCGATATTTGAAAGGTTTACGATTGTTTTAGCATCAAATTTTTCACCAAGATAAACAGCGTCTGTATCTGTAGAAAATCCTGGTTTCCAGCCGGCAGCAACAAGCACCTGACCGTCAAATTTCAAATCATCAAGAGTAGGATTATATACAACGTCGTTCTTGCAGTAATCTCCAAAACTTGCTTTTACAAGCTGAGCATTAATACGTGTTGCCATAATTCCAATCCAGTCAGCCGCATCATTCTGAGCAGCAAGGCCTGTACCGGCAGCAACATCCTTATATGCATTCTGATAAACACGTGCAGGAGCACCACCACCCGCAACAAGAATCAAACGGCGTGATTTATCCTCGTCGAGCCATGCAGTACACATTTTTACAAATGCAGTCAAAAATTCTGTATCAGGTTTTTCAGGAACAATAATTGATCCACCAACGCTTAAAACTTTAGTCATATAAAACACTCCTTGTGCCCCTTCGACAGGCGCAGGGCACGCTTAGTATACACCTTTAATACTTGGCACGCTCCAATACGAGCTGTATTTTGCAGTATTAGTGCTTGCTTCTTCCCAGATACTCTGCAAAGCAAAGCTCTTAGGATATTTTACAGTTTTATTGTCTTGTGCAAAAGGCTTAATCTCATTAAATCCGCGTGAAAAAACAATATGATGCGAATCAAGATTTCCAAAATAATAAATTGCCGATTCCACATTATCATGATCAGGCCATCGCTTGTAATCAAGATAATCTCCAAGCGCAACATCAACAGGGAACCAGCCAAAGCCCGCAAGATAGATTTCATTCCACCAGTGAGCCTGAGTTGTAAGATCCTGACCAATCAAAATACCAGAATCAATTAAAGCAGGAATACCCGCAGCCCTTGCAAGTGATGCAAAAATTACAGCATAATCGTAAGCATCGCCTTCAGAAGCTTTTAAAAGCTCAAGCGGATTAGCATCATTGTTGCGAACCTTTTCAAGAACCGAATATTTATCGAGCATGTAGTTGTAAATCATCTGAGCCTTTTTATAGGCATTAGTTTCTTTACCCGTAATCTCTGCAGCCAGCGCAACAATTTCGTTTGAATCGCTTACAACAACTTCATCAGCCTTTGTATATTTTTCGTACAAGGTCTGATTCATATTTTTGTATGCCCCTACCCCAGAAACCTTTACATCAGTATTAATTTCACAAACAGAAACCGCAAAAGTCTGGCGGAACACACTCTTAGGAGAATTATTTCTATTTTTTGTAATCTGATGAATTATACAATTCTGATAGTTCTGCAAAACCGGCACCGGAACAATTTCTGTAAACTCAAGAGTCGGCTGCCATGGAGAAGTTACAGGAACAGGACATCGCAGCGTAATTGTAGAAACATCAGTAGTCATAACATCAGAAACGTCTGCAGAGTATTGAACAAGATAGATTTTCTTACCGTTATAGCCCTTTGTCCCCGCAGAAGCAGTTACAGTAAACTCAACCGCATCAGATTTTTCACGACCAGTATCAACATAAACAACACCCGTATACGCACCGTCCGGAACCCGCACACGAATTTCATTGTTATTCCAGTATTCATAATCCTCATCAAAATCAGAGGCACAAACTGTATTAGAAGTTAAGATAGTATTTGTAAGGAACGACGCATTAGAAACAGCCTCATCATAATCGCAGGTAAAGCAAACCTTAGACTGACCGCGCGAAGCACCAAAATTGTTACCATAAATTGTAAGAAGCGAACCAATACCAAGCTTAGAAGAAGACAAAGAAGAAATTACAGGTTTAGTAGTCTGAAACGACTGCGTAACAGGAACCGGAATATCAACTTCATTTGCAAAAAGCGCAGGCTTAGAACGCTGATTGTTTACACCAACAACAACAAGTCCATCCTGAATATTAGAAGGAAGCACCAGCTTAATAGTATCGTTGTTCCATGAAATATAAGAGCTTGCAGTAAGCTTAGAACCCGCAAACTCAACATAACTCATATCACGAACATCACCAAAGTTTTTACCCTTGATTACAATAACATCGCCCGGAGAACCTACAGGAGGCACAATTGCTTCAATTTCAGGAACAGGCTTATTGCGAATACCAACAATAAGGAATATAGAAACAGCAATGGCCGCAACTACTAAAAAGCATGCGACCCTTACCTGAGTATATTTTCTGAATAAATAACTGAATTTTCCAGAATAATCCACTAGTCTTGACCAGTTACATCCAGCGGAACTTCAATTTCTGTTGTAACAGGAACATCATCATTTCCAGGAATTGTAATCCTTATAGAAATAGTTTTTTGCTCACCATCAAAATTTGGTCTGAAAACTTCAACATCTTTAATAAGCTTAGATGCCGCACCACGCTGTTTGTTGCTTACATTAGTTACAAGCGAATCCTGGCTAAGACCAAAAGCGTTGTCAAAGGAATTCTCACCACCAAATGCAACACTAGAAAGCTGCTCCGTAACCTGTGAAGGAACCTGTGAATAAATGCTTGATGTAGCAGACATTGTTTTTACACCGGCGCGACCAGTTGCAAGCTTAAGAGGAATAGCAAGAGCAAGAATTGCTACCGCAGCTGCAGCAGGCACAATAATTTTCCATGATCGAACGTTTACTTTAGAATAGTGAGTATGACCAGCGTGCTTAGAATATTTCATCTTAAGCAAAAGGCGATCATAACTTTCGTCCATAAATTTCTTGTCTGGAGAAATGGAATCAGCATCACCCTTAAATACATCACGAACTGCACGAAGTTTTTCAAGTTCAGCGCGGCATTTTTCACAACCGGCGATGTGAGCCTCGTACTGTTCTTTGTGATTCTGAGGAAGTTCATTATCTAAATACAGAGAGTGAATCTCTTTAGTTGGACAGGTAGACATCGTCTTCTCCTAACAATTTAAGTAATTGTTCTCTTGCTCTAAAAACTCTAACCTTTACGTTACCTTCTGTAATACCCAGAACCTTACCAATTTCCTTGTAGTTCAAATCGCCATATTCCTTGAGAATAAGAACTTCCCGCAGATTTTTAGGAAGCTTGTTCAGAGCCTCCTTGGCTTTTTTCATAGCATCAGCTTTAAGTAAATCAATTTCACCAGATTCCGATTTACGGTGGTCTTCGTAAAGTACTTTTTCATAAGCCTTGCGTTCCCTGTCCTTACGTTTAACGTAATTGAGGGATGCATTTTTCACAACGCGAATGAGCCAGTATTTACAGTCATTCAAAGAAGGAAAAACAAGGCATTTTTCATTTGCTTTAATCAACGAATCATGAACTAAATCTTCAGCCGCTTCTTCATCATTTACAATTCTGTATGATATTTTAAAGAGCATCTGCATGCAAGCGTCATAAATCGTCTTAAAATCAGTCGGGTTCCCGGCATTTATAGCAACCTGAACCTCACCCTGACTTTGTTCTATATTATCTAACACATTATTCTCCAAAAAGTTACACTCTCTACTTATATTTTATACAAAAACTCAAGAAGGGGGAAGTCTCCCCCTCGCTTCAGCCCTACGGTCTTCCGCTACCCCTTCTAACGGGGGACACCCCCGTAACGCCCCCACGTCGCTACACTCCTCGCAATGACTAGTTTCTACTCCAAACCGGTCCATTCGGAGTATCAGTAACGACGATACCTTTTTTTGTTAAAATATCGCGAATCTCATCCGCACGTGCAAAGTTTTTGTCTTTTTTAGCCTGAGTGCGTTCTGCAACAAGTGCATCAATTTCGGCAGCTTCAGGGTCGCCTGCATGGGCATTTGCTGTGGCAGCTTCCTGTTTTTCTATTTCTTCAAAACCACCCTTAATAACATCCAGACTCAAAACGCTGTCCATTTTGTTAATTGCAGCAAGGCTCAAACTTGCTTTTACATCGCCCTTTCCTGCAGCTTCTTTCTGCATTGCGGCCATGGCAACAGGTGTTGCAAGGTCATTTTCCAGGCCTTCGCGGAATTTTGCAAGATTTTCTGTTTCATAAGGAAGCCCCGCAAGCTTTTGTTCAAAGTTTTCTTTTGTAAGACCAAGATTTTCTTCTTTATTTGCACGGGTAATAAGTTTTGCAACTCGGGCATAAAGGGCTGCACGACCATTTTTTGCACTTTCAAGAGCATCAAGACTGAATACAAGCTGTCTGCGGTAGTGGCCTCCCAAAAGGAAGAAACGGTAATCCAAAGGAGCAAAGCCCTTATCTTTAAGAGAATAACCTTTTTCCGGAGGCAGAGTTGTCTGCAAAGTAATAAAGTTACCGCTAGACTTACTCATCTTACCGCCTTCAATAATAAGGAACTCATTGTGCATCCAGTAGTTTACCCATGGACCTTTTGCGCGTTCTGCTTCATCAAAGCTTCCTTCACTCTGGGCAATTTCGTTAGTATGATGAACAGGCACGTGGTCAATACCGCCTGTGTGAATATCAAAATGCTTAC